>JBJXDR010000146.1:0-5838 GCA_046155245.1 Rhodoglobus sp.
ACGCGTACTTCTCGCCGAGCTGCTGCGCGATGACGGATGCCACAATCGCGCGCACGGCGGGGGTTCCGAGTACTTCCTTCGTCTGGCCTTCGAACTGAGGTTCCGGCAACCGAACCGTGAGCACCGCGGTGAGTCCCGCGAGCACGTCATCCTTCTCGAGCTTGTCGGTGCTGTTCGAACCCGTACCGATCTTCAAGCGGCGCGCGTTCTTCTCGACCTCGGCACGCATGAACTTGAGCATCCCCTGCTCGAAGCCCGCCTGATGCGTGCCGCCCTTCGGGGTCGCGATGATGTTGACGAAGCTCTTGAAGACCGTGTCGTAGCCGGTTCCCCATCGCAGCGCGATGTCGACTTGGCAGTCCCGCGTGAGCTCGGTCGGCGCCATATGCCCGTTGTCCTGAAGCACCGGCACGGTCTCGGTGAAGGTGCCCGAACCCGCCATGCGCCAGGTGTCGGTGATCGGGGCATCCGGCGCCAGATGATCGACGAATTCGCCGATGCCCCCATCGAAGTGGAAGGATTCGCGCCGCGCCTGATCCCCCCGCGCGTCTGCGAGATCGAGCGTAAGCGCGGGAACGAGGAACGCGGTTTGCCTCAGCCGATCGAGCAACTCCTCCGTTTGGAAAGTCGCCCCTTTCGTGAAGATCTGGCGGTCGGCCCAGTAGCGCACCCGGGTGCCGGTGACGCCCTTGCCGACCTTGCCGACGACGCGCAGCTCGCTGCCCGAAACGAAGGGGCTGAACGGCGCGTCAGGCGTCGGTTCGCCAGAGTCAGCAAAGATTCCCGGCTCGCCTCGGTGGAACGACATCGCCCACGTCTTGCCGTCGCGATCGACCTCCACGTCGAGGCGTTCCGACAGCGCGTTGACGACCGATGCACCCACGCCGTGGAGACCGCCCGACGCGGCGTACGAGCCCGATCCGAACTTGCCCCCCGCGTGCAGCTTGGTGAAGACAACTTCGACTCCCGAGAGTCCCGTCTTGGGCTCGATGTCGACCGGGATGCCACGCGCTCGATCGCGCACCTCGACGCTCTCGTCGGAGTGCAGGATGACGCTGATCTCCGAGCCGTGGCCCCCAAGCGCCTCGTCGACGGAGTTATCGATGATCTCCCAGAGGCAGTGCATCAGACCGCGCGAATCGGTCGAGCCGATGTACATTCCTGGGCGCTTGCGAACAGCCTCGAGGCCCTCGAGAACGGACAGATGGCGGGCCGAGTAGTCAGCGCTCGACATAGATGGGTCTCCTTGGGTCGTGTTCAAGACTATGGTTCCGTACGCCACCGATCCGCTCGCCACACCAACGCTGTACGCGTTCAGCGAAATACCCGCAAATGTAGTCTCGCCGTAACAACCGCGTGCTTGTATTGAGGCACGGGACGTTTCCCGGCTTTCCTGTAAGGAGTAGGACATGTCTCAGATCGCAACCGAGAACACCACCGTCGACGAACTGGACTACTCCCTCTCTGCCCTCGACCGGTGCGACAGCTGCGGCGCCCAGGCGTACGTGCGCGCCACTCTTGCCAGCGGCGATCTGCTGTTCTGCGCGCACCACGGCGCCAAGTTCAAGGAGAAGCTGTTCCCGACGGCTCTGAACTGGCACGACGAGTCCGCGCGCCTGCTTGAGTCGGTCGCGGACTAAGGGCTACTCCGGAGCCAGACCGAGTGGTACGGCGATCTGGTTTCGTGCTGCACTTGCCGAGGCATCCACTCGTCGTGCCGTCTCGTTGTCGGGGTCGTAGCCGCCGCTCGTGACGAGACCCAGCAGATGGTCGGCTAGGGCGGGGTTCTTCGCGAGTACCGGTCCGTGAAGATGGGTCCCGATCGAGGCCCCTACGATTTCGCCCTCGCGGCGGAGCTTCGAGTGCCCGGCATTGCCGACCCCGTAGATGACGGTCCCGAGGTCACGGGCGCCCGACGCCGCACGGTACTCCCGCGCGTGATTCTCGAATCCGATGAGGCGCCCGAACTCACTATCGACCACGAGGTCGTCGCTCACCCGAGCTCGCGGAACCGAGTGCCCTGAGAAGATGCCCAGACCCTCGAGCACGAGACCACCGTCGAATTCGACCGACTTCGACAGCAGTTCCCATCCGGTGCCCACGGCCAACAACGGGACGCCTCCCGCGAGCCACGCTCGCAACTCACGCTGAATCGTCAGAAGGCCGTCAAGCACCCGAGCCGAGCTCGACTCAGCGCCGGAGCCCACGACAATGAGATCGGGCGGCTGAGCGGCCAGCGGGACCCCGAGGCGCTGCTCGACGACTTCGGCATCTAGACCCGCCCACCGGGCGCGTCGGGCCAGTACGAGGGCATTCTGGGCGTCGCCATTCAAGTCGAGAGCGTCCGGAAACACCGACAGGATCGTGATCATCTCACGCCAGCCCGAGATGAGCGCGGGTGCGGCGCATCGAATCGGCGCTGAACACGACCGTCTTCATGCCGTGCCGAGGCGTGGGTAACGCCAAGAATCGCTCAATCACTCCGGGCAGGTCGGCATTCACTTCGCCCACGGTCACCCCCTGATAAGCAAGTTGGAGAGCGAGTTCGTGAGCTTTCGAGCCACTCACAAAGGCCACCGATGGCATCTCGGACAGGTCGACCGGCCAGAAGTACGACGGGTCGCGCACATCGGACCCGATAGCCATGAGCACCTGGTCGAGTTGAGGATCGAGTTCGTCGATGTTGAGCTGGAAGCTAGCCGGATTCTGCACGAGCACGAATTCCACGGGCTGCCCCCGGACGGTGGTGATCTCGCCACGTGCAAACACCGGCTCGATGGTCGACACCGCAGAGACCGCCCGATCCGGGTCGAAATCGGGTCCAAGAATCGCGGCGGCTCCGGCCAAAGCTGCCGCCGCATCGACCGCATAGTGGATGCCACGAGCCGGCAGAACGAGCGGGAGCGATCCACTGGCCAGCTCAACAACCGCCTCGCGCCCGCTCACGCGAGTGACCTCCACTGCGGCCCGCTCACGCGCGCTCACCTGCTCGGCATAGCCCAGGCCGCGCGGCGCGTTGGCCAGCACCTCGGGGGACGCGCCGAATCCCACAGCGTCCGCGCTCACACGACCCGCGAGGTCGACGAGCAGCGCGTCGTCGGCGTTGAACACGAGCGTGCGTGTTGCTCGCGAGGCGATCCGTTCGAGAAGGTTCGCGACCTGCTCGGACTCGAAGAAGCGGTCGATCTGGTCGGTCATCACGTTGGTCAGGATCACCGTGTGGGGGCGCAGGTCGCGAGCGACAAGCGCGCCATGCCCCTCATCCATCTCGAGCACCGCGATCTCGTCGGTGAGGCGCCCGGTCAGCGTCGCCTTCTCGAGCAGCGCCGACGTGAGTCCTTGACTGATGTTCGCCGTCGAAGGATTGGTGAAGACCGTGAGCCCGTGTGCCCTCAAGATGCTCACGACCATTTTCGTGGTCGTGGACTTGCCACTCGATCCGCTGACGATCACGAGCCCCTTTGGAAAGGAGTTCAGGCTCTGCGCGAGGAATCCGGGCGCGATTCGGTTGACCACGAGGCCGGGAATGGCGGAACCACCGCCCGGCTTACGCAGACGTGCAACGAGGCGCACCGCGCGTCCGATGAGAATCGCCGGCACGTAGCGCATCGACGGCATTACTCGAGGTAGTCGCGCAGGGACTGCGAGCGGGAGGGGTGGCGCAGCTTGGCCATCGTCTTCGACTCGATCTGGCGAATGCGCTCGCGGGTCACGCCGAAGGTGTCGCCGATCTGGTCCAGAGTCTTGGGCATCCCGTCGCCGAGCCCGAAACGCATCCGAATGACCCCCGCTTCGCGCTCGGAGAGGGAGTCGAGGAGGCTCTCGAGCTGCTTCTGAAGCATCGTGAAGCCCACCGCGTCGGCCGGGACGACCGCCTCGGTGTCCTCAATCAGGTCGCCGAACTCGCTGTCGCCGTCCTCACCGAGGGGCGTGTGAAGCGAGATCGGCTCGCGACCATACTTCTGCACCTCGATGACCTTCTCGGGAGTCATGTCGAGCTCGCGGCTCAACTCTTCGGGCGTGGGCTCGCGGCCGAGATCCTGAAGCATCTGTCGCTGAACCCGCGCGAGCTTGTTGATGACCTCGACCATGTGGACGGGGATGCGGATTGTGCGGGCCTGGTCGGCCATTGCGCGAGTGATCGCCTGGCGAATCCACCACGTCGCATAGGTCGAGAACTTGAAGCCCTTTGTGTAGTCGAACTTCTCGACTGCACGGATGAGGCCGAGGTTGCCCTCCTGGATCAGGTCGAGGAACTGCATCCCTCTGCCGGTGTAACGCTTCGCAAGCGACACGACCAGGCGCAGGTTCGCACCCAGTAGGTGGCTCTTGGCACGCTGACCGTCCTTGGCAACCCACAGCAGTTCGCGACCGAGTTGCGACTTCTGCTCGGCAGCGCTCATGTGGGAAAGCTTGTCCTCCGCGAACAGGCCGGCCTCGATGCGCATCGCGAGTTCGACCTCCTCGGCGGCGTTGAGCAGAGCGACCTTTCCGATCTGCTTCAGGTAGTCCTTGACCGGGTCGGCCGTAGCGCCGGTGATCGCCGACGAGTAGACGGGGACCTCGTCCTCATCGTCCACGAGCGACAGCACGAGGGCGCCCGTGGGCAACTCCTCGTCCTTGCCGGTCGACTTCTCGTCGTCGTCATCATCGTCGGACGCGTCATCCTTGGCCTCTTCGCCATCCGCTTCGACCTCGACCTCGACCTCGACTACTGCTACCACCACGTCGATCTCGAGCGGCTCAACCTCGTCGATCGCGTCCTCGTCGACATCGATCTCTACTGGCTCGTCGACCTCGTCGATCGCATCAGGATCGAGGTCCACCGCTATCGCTGGCTTGCCGGCGCGAGCGGCCTTGGTTGCGGGAGCTTTGGCTGCAGGCGACTTTGCCGTGGGCATCTTTGTTGCGGGGGCCTTCGCGGTCGCGGCCAATGTCTTCGCTACGGGCGTCTTCACCACTGCTGCCTTGGCTGCAACGGTCTTCGATGTAGGCGTCTTCGATGTAAGGGTCTTCGATGCTGGCGTCTTCACTGCGGTGGCCTTCACTGCGGTGGCCTTCGCGGCAGGCGCTTTCGCCGCGGCCGCCGGAGCGGGAGCAGTCGCGGGAGCGGCGGCCTTTGTTCGGGTTGCCATGTAAGTGCCTTTCGATCGGGCAGTACTGTTTTTGGGCAGTACTAAGACCCATGTCAAGTCCTGATTCGTTGCGCTCGACGAGCTGGACACCTTTTCGGTGCCACGAATCCCAGGAACTAGACCGGGTCTTAGCTCAATTATTGCACGGTTTGCCGGGGCCGCTCGCCATCCATGCGGCACCGAAAATCAGTCGAATCGATGTCGCCACGCGCGCACCAATACAACCCAGATCGGGGCGACTTGTATTCCTTCCTCGGCGTGCAGCTGTCGCCGCGTCCGCCGACGAGCCGCGAGCATGAAACCCACGCCGGTGCCGATGACGAGGTACTGGGCAAGGAACGCGACTCGGAAGGAATCGAGAGAGTACAGCTCCCCTGGCACCCCGGATCCACCGCGGATTCGATGGAACGCATCAAGCACGACTCCGACGGCCAGCATGAGGATGAATCCCGACGTGAAGCCGCCGACGTTGACCACACCGCTCGCGGAGCCGTGGGCGCGTTGCGGATTAAAGGTGCGGGCGAAGTCGAATCCGATAAGCGAGCCGGGACCGCTGACGGCGATCATGACGAGCAGCAGCACGATGAGCCAGACCGGGGGTCGAGTCGGCCAAGCGAGCGTCGCCGCCCAGAGAACCGCGAGCACGGCCACGATCCCCAGCACGATGTTGCTGCGACGAAGCGGGAAGTGTGCCGACAGCACC
>JBJXDR010000147.1:0-4346 GCA_046155245.1 Rhodoglobus sp.
ATGGCCAGGGTAAGGGCCGAGCGTGCGGGTGGGGGTGGCCGGGGGGTCGCCTCCCACCCGCACGGGTACTTCTGTGGCTGACGTGCGAATGGCCTCTAGTGGCTGCGACCCCGGTTGCGGCGCCGCATTGACTTCGGCGCGCGACCACCCAAGAATGACCGAGCAGACGACACCTCGAATCCGTGACGAAGCGCCTCTCGACCAATCAACATGCGGAAGCCCATCTGGTCACGGTTGCTCAGGGTGACCTCGGCAAGCACCTCCCGCCCGACGAGCAACACCCGCATCAGTACGACGTATCGTTCCTGGACAAGGCCGGACGAACTGCGGACCCGCCGGTGATCGTGCACCGGGCACTCCACGACGACCTCGTCTTCGCCGGACTCCTGCCACGGTCGCACGCGAAACCGCACCCAGGTCACGCCGTCGCGTTCGAAGACCGTGGTCGCGTACGCGTGGATCGAAGACGTGCGCGCCCCGGTGTCGAGTTTCGCCTTGATCCACGGGATGCCGACATCCGGAAGCTGCACCCATTCCCGCCACCCCGCAAGGGTGTTTGAATGGGGGAGCTTGCTCACCGCTCCATCATGACAGGGCACTTCCAATGAAACTTGCGATCCTGTCGCGCGCGCCGCGCTCATACTCCACGCAGCGACTGCGCGCGGCCGCCGCGCAGCGCGGCCACGTAGTGCGGGTACTCAACACGCTTCGGTTCGCGATCGACCTGTCAGGGGAGGACCCTGACCTCCAGTATCGTGGCAAGCCCCTCAGCGACTACGACGCGGTCCTGCCCCGAGTTGGAAACTCGATCACCTATTTTGGCACTGCGGTTGTGCGGCAGTTCGAGCAGATGGATGTCTACACGCCGAACACCGCGAACGGTATCTCGAACGCGCGCGACAAGTTGCGGGCCACCCAGATCCTGTCGCGTCACAACATCGCGATGCCCGCGACCACCTTCGTACGCAACCGTGCCGATGTGCGACCCGCGATCGAGCGCGTCGGAGGCGCCCCCGTGGTCATCAAGCTGCTTGAGGGAACGCAGGGCATCGGCGTCATCTTGGCTCCCGAGATCAAGGTCGCTGAGGCGATCATCGAGACACTGCATTCGACCAATCAGAACGTGCTCATCCAGAGGTTCGTCAGCGAAAGTCGCGGGCGCGACATCCGTGCCCTCGTCGTGGGCGATCGCGTCGTCGCGGCGATGCGACGCACGGCGAGCGGTGATGAGTTCCGCTCCAATGTCCACCGCGGCGGCAGCGTCGAACCAGTGGACCTCGCCCCCGACTTCGAGGAGGTTGCCGTGCGCTCCGCCCAGATCATGGGACTTCGCGTTGCGGGCGTCGACATGCTCGAAGGCCCGGACGGCCCACTCGTCATGGAGGTCAACTCGTCTCCCGGGCTCGAGGGCATCGAGCGCGCAACCCAGCTCGATGTGGCTGGCGCGATCGTCGACTACATCGACAACCAGGTGGCGTTCCCTGAGATCGACGTGCGCCAGAGACTCAGTGTCTCAACCGGCTACGGCGTGGCCGAGCTACTCGTGCACAACAACGGCGGTTTCGTCGGGCAGAAGCTCGGCGACCTCGACCTGTGGGAGCGTGACATCACTGTGCTCACCGTGCACCGGGGCACCACCGTCATTCCCAACCCGCGCAAGGGTGTCGTACTCGAGGCCGGCGACCGGCTGCTGTGTTTCGGCAAGCTCGAGGAGATGCGATCGATGATCCCCGAGCGCCGTCGTCGGCGCACGAAGGTGCGCAAGCTGCCCGCCGAGGCCCTCCCGACGGTGTAGACACCACGGGGGCCCCGGCGAGCGGGAATCCAGTGGTGCCTACAGTGCAGCGAGCGTCGCGAGCAGGTCGTCGCCGGGGGCGACGTGGCTCATCGTCGCGTCGATCTCCGCGCGGCCGAGCAGCTCGTCCATCTTGCGACGGCGGTTCTTGTTCACGAGGGTGACGACGGTGCCGACCTTGCCGGCGCGTCCGGTGCGTCCCGAGCGGTGCAGGTAGGTCTTGTACTCCTCCGGCGCGTCGGCCTGGATCACGAGTGAGATGTCATCGACGTGGATGCCGCGTGCCGCGACATCCGTCGCCACCAGAACGTTGACCCGGCCGCTGGTCAGCAGGCTCAGGTTACGCGTACGGCGCGACTGGTTGAGGTCACCGTGGAGGCTCGTCGCCGGGATGCCGGCATCCTCGAGGTAGTCGCTCATCTCTTCGGCGAACGCACGGGTGCGCGTGAAGATCAGCGTCTTGCCCTCGCCGGACGACAGCTGCTCGATGATCTCGCGCTTGTCGCGCTGCTCGATGAGCAGCACACGGTGGTCGATGCTCGAGGACGCCTGGTCCTCACCGGCGACCTCGTGAACGGCGGGATCGACGAGAAACTCCTTGACGAGAGTGGCAACACCCTTGTCGAGGGTCGCGGAGAAGAGCAGCTTCTGGCCGCCCTCTTTCGTCTCGTGCAGAATGCGCTGCACCGGCTCGAGGAAGCCCAAGTCGCACATGTGGTCGGCTTCGTCCAGCACGGTGACGAACACGTTGGAGAGGTCGAGACGACCCTGCTCAACGAGGTCCTCGACACGGCCGGGGGTGGCGATGACGATGTCGACGCCGCGCTGCAGCGCCGAGACCTGCTTGTACTGGGGAACGCCGCCGACGATCGTGGTCGTGAACAGGCCGACGCTGCGGGCGATGGGCTGCACGGTGCGGTCGATCTGCTGCGCGAGCTCACGCGTGGGGGCGAGGATCAGAGCGCGCGGCTTGCGGCCCATCTGGCGATCCTTGCCACCGTTGTTCTCCATGAGACGCTCGACGAGCGGTGCGCCGAAGGCGATGGTCTTGCCGGAGCCGGTCTTGCCGCGGCCGAGCACATCCTTGCCGGCGAGCACATCGGGGATCGTCGCGGCCTGGATCGCGAAGGGTGCCTCGGCGCCCATGCTCGAAAGCTGGCGCACGATGTTGTTGCCAAGACCGAGGTCGCCGAAGGTCACGCCTTCGACCTCGCCCGCGGTGATGACGGATGCCTCGAGGCGCTCAAGCACCACATCCTCACCGGGATGGAACGAGCTCTTCGACTCGCGGTCAGGGTAGTAGCTGCTCTCGCGGCGCGCGGGACGCTCGTCGAAGTCGCGGCGAGGGGCGCGGTCAGCGCGGTCGTAGGTCGGGCGCTCGGTGCGCGCGGGACGGTCGGCGCGGTCAGCGCGGTCGTAAGCCGGGCGGGCCGGGCGATCGCTGTTGTACGCGGGACGCTCCGTGCGTGCGGGGCGGTCATACGCAGGGCGCTCCGTGCGAGCCGGCCGGTCGGTGCGGTCGTAGGCAGGGCGCTCCGTGCGGGCGGGACGCTCAGCGCGATCGTTGTACGCGGGACGAGCCGGCCGGTCACCGTAGGCGGGACGCTCGGCACGCTGCGGGCGGTCGCCGTAGGAGGGGCGCTCCGTGCGCTCGGCGCGGTCGCCGTAGGCGGGGCGCTCCGTGCGCTCGGCGCGGTCACCGTAGGACGGACGCGCCGGACGGTCACCGTAGCTCGGACGCTCCGTACGATCGCCGTACGCGGGGCGCGCCGTGCGGTCACCGTACGAGCCGCGCTCGCCGCGGTTCGCGGCCGGCTTGTCGCGAGGGGTCCAATCGGGGCGGCGGTCGGCGGCCGCGGGGCGAGCCGAGCCCGTGGGGCGGTCGCCGGTGCGGGCGGCACGATCATCCGCTGACCAACGCTTCTTGGGCGCGGCGGAGGCCTGATCGGGCCGGTAGCCGCGGTGGCCCTCGCGCTGTACACCCTTAGGCGCTGCGCCCTTCGGGGCACCCTTCGTGTAGGGCTTCTTGTTGTCGCGGCCAGCGGCCGGCTGTGAATACGTAGGCATGATTCTTCCTGGGTTGCTGTGCTGAAGCATGGCGGCGCAGAGGAATCGATCCCCTCACGCCACTAGAACCCGGGCAGTCTTTGACCGAGGCCGTCACATACATTCGTGATTGTCACCAGCAGGATTAGCTGGCAAACCGGCCCGCAAGACTTACAAACCCATGCGGAAATCTCCGCTGTCTTGAGCCGACCTAGCCACATTACTCCATCCGGGGCATCCGCGCACTAGATTTGCGGGAATCATGACCGCGCCGACCCGAGCCCTCGTCGCGCTGAGCGCGGTTCTCCTCCTGATCGGATGCACACCCGCGCCGGTCGTCGAGTCCGAGCGAGTCACCACGACCGCGACCGCGCTGCATCCCACGCTGCCCATCGACCCCGGAGTCATCGTCATTCCCGACGTCGAGTACGCCACCGCGGACGGCGCGCCCCTGCTCCTCGACGTCTGCCTGCCCCCGGATGCCGCGGCCGCCGCCGCGCCCGAC
>JBJXDR010000148.1:0-9561 GCA_046155245.1 Rhodoglobus sp.
CTTCGTGCGCGGCGACGAGCGACTCCGGCACGTAGCGACCGCCGTATTCGCCAAAGTAGGGACCGACCTGCTCACGAAGCGCCATCAGACGGCCAGGAATTCGCGCAAGGTCTGAGCAGGATCAGCGCCCGTGACAAGGGCCTCACCCACCAGAACGACGTCGGCGCCGGCACGGCGGTAGTGCGCCACGTCGGCTGGGGACGTGACAGCTGACTCGGCCACCCGGATCACCCCACTGGGAATCATGTCGGCCAGTCGGCCGAACAGATCTTGGTCGAGCTCGAACGAGCTCAGATCACGCGCGTTCACCCCGACCACATCGGCGCCGAGGTCAAGGGCGCGGTCGAGTTCCTCGGCGCTGTGGGTCTCCACGAGCGGAGTCATCCCGAGCCCGTTGACCAGTCGGAACAACGACGACAGTGTTGCCTGATCGAGCGCAGCGACGATCAGCAGCACGAGGTCTGCGCCCGCTGCGCGAGCCTCGAGCACCTGATAGGGCTCGGCAATGAAGTCCTTGCGCAGCACCGGCACGGATGCCACGGCCCGAACGGCCTCGAGATCGTCGAGCGACCCGCCGAACCGTCGACCTTCCGTGAGCACGCTGATCGCGCTGGCCCCACCCGTCTCGTACGCGGCGGCGAGAGACGCGGGGTCGGAGATCTCAGCGAGGGTGCCCTTGGAGGGACTGGACCGCTTGATCTCGGCGATGATGTGCACGCGGTCGCGGGGCGCGAGGGCCGAAAGCACGTCGAGGGCGGGCGGGCGCGCCAACGCGGCCGCCTCGACCTCACTGAGGCTGCGCGCGGCTCTTCGTTCCGAAGCGTCGTGAAGGGCTCCGGCTACTAGTTCGTCGAGCACCTAGCTGTGCACCTTCGGCAGGTACTTCGGGCCAGCGGCTCCGTACCCTGCCTTGGACAGTATCAACCCGATGAGGGCGCCCAGAACCAACAGACCGGCGGAGGCCCAGACGAGCCAGGGAACGACGAGGAAGAACGCGAGGGTGCCGATCGAAAGCGCGACGAGCATGATGATCACGGCGGTCCAGGCAGCCGGCGAGTGTCCGTGGCCGGGGTCAGACTGGGGGTTCATCCTCTTCTGCTCCATTCTGTAACTTCTGATAGCGATTCTAGCGGTCAGGTGGGATCGCGTCCGTCACTGAGCGCATCCCAGTCGTCGACCGGGGAACCGTCGGCCTTCTCAAGGCGAACTGCTTGATAGCGGCGGGATGACTCGGGCCACCGCCGACTGCTCACGATGATCGCGACCCCGAGGAGAACCAGCAGGACGCCGCATCCCAGACCCACATAGGGCCATGCCGTACTGCCCACCGCAGACACCAGCGCAGCGATCGATGACGCTCCGCTTACCCCCGTCAGAGCGCTGATCACAGAAGCCGATGCGGCGATCGGGTTTGTTAGGGCGATCGCCGCGGAAGCCACGACCAGCGCGCCGATTGCGATCTGGAGCACCGCCAGGACCACCCGGAAGACTGGTCCGGCGATGGTCAGGGCGCCGGCGAGTGCCAGTCCGGATACCGCGAGCGCCGTGAGAGCGGGAGCCGCGACATCCCCGGCCGCGGTCACGGAGCCACTGGGAATTAGCTCGATGGTGAACCAGGGTTGGGTCCACGCGAGCAGCATGAGCCCGCTCAACGCTACGCCCGCGAGAATCAGCCCGAGCCTGAGCCGTGCAGGCTTCACGGGATGCGCTTCATCGCGTTTGCCACGGCGACCGCCCGCAGGGGCGCGGCAGCCTTGTTCTGCGACTCCTGATGTTCGGCCGCCGGGTCGGAGTCCGCGACGAGGCCCGCGCCCGCCTGGACACGAGCCAGTCCTCCGACGATCGTCGCGGTACGGATCGCGATCGCGAGGTCGGCGTCTCCGGCAAAGTCGAGGTATCCCACGACTCCCCCGTAGACGCCGCGTTGAGCGGGCTCTAGCTCGTCGATGATCTCGAGCGCCCGCGGCTTGGGTGCACCGGACAGAGTGCCCGCGGGGAAGGTCGCGCGGAAGACATCGACGGCTGAGGCATCGGGCCGCAGGTCGCCCTCCACCGACGACACCAGATGCATGATGTGGCTGAATCGCTCGACCTGCATGAACTCGGTGACCTCCACCGTGCCGGGTCGGCACACCTTGAGCAGGTCATTGCGGGCCAGGTCGACGAGCATGAGGTGCTCGGACTTCTCCTTGTCGTCGGCCAACAGCTCTCCGGCGAGGTCGAGATCGCGCTCGGGTGTGTCCCCGCGCGGTCTCGAACCGGCGATCGGGTGCATGTAGACCCTCGACTGGGAGACCTTCACGAGCGCTTCGGGGCTCGATCCGACGATCGAGTAGGGCTCGCCCTGCGGATCCACAAGCGTGAGCAGGTACATGTAAGGCGACGGGTTGAGCGTGCGCAGCACTCGGTACACCTCGATCGGCTCGGCCGTGATCTCGTGATCGAACCGTTGGGACACGACGACCTGGAAGACCTCACCGTCGCGGATGTACTGTTTCGACCTCTCGATCGATTTGGCGTAGGCCTCCGGCGTGTTGCGCGGGATCGGGTTTGGCGCGATCGTGAGATCGACCTGAGCGAGCCACGCCTCCCCCGGCTGAGCCAGCGCAGCCTGCATCACGTCGAGGCGCTGCTGTGCGTCATCCCAGAGGGCCGGGGCAGCCTCGACACCGTCGTTGAGGGCGGCTGCGATAAGTTGCACGGTGCCGTACCGGTGGTCGAGCACGACGAGAGCGCTCACGAACCCCAGGGCTTGCCCCGGCACGCTGAAGTCGGCGGGTGGCGCATCGGGGAGGTTCTCGATCTGGCGGATGGCCTCCCAGCCAATGAAGCCGACAAGCCCGCCGGTCAGCGGAGGATGATCCTCGACCCGCGGTGTACTCCAGCGCTCGAAGAGATGGGCCAGCGCGTCGAGCGGGCCGCTCGGCCGATCGGCACCCAGCGCTCTCTCCTCGGACAACCCGTAGTCGAGCCAGACCGCGTCGTTGCCGGTCTGCGTGAGCACACCGAAACTCGACACCCCGACGAACGAGAATCGAGACCAGATTCCCCCCTGCTCCGCGGATTCGAGCAGAAAGGTGCCCGGCTTGCCGCCCGCGAGCTTACGGTAGATGCCCACCGGCGTCTCGCCATCGGCGAACAACTCCCGGATGACGGGAACGACCCGATGCCCGGCCGCGATCCAGCGCTCGAAGTCGTCGCGAGTGGTCGTCCCGGTCATTCGGGCTCTCCAAGAGCCGGGGCCAGTGGGTCGACGTCGAAGCACGAGTGTGTGCCCGTGTGACAGGCTGGCCCGTGCTGATCGACGATCACGAGAATCGCATCGCCGTCGCAATCGAGAGCGGCGGCGCGCACGTACTGAACGTGACCACTCGTGTCGCCCTTGCGCCAGAACTCACTCCGGCTTCGGCTCCAGAAGGTCACTCGGCCCTCAGTGAGGGTGCGTCGCAGGGCCTCCGCGTTCATGTAGCCGAGCATGAGGACGTCTTTGCTGCCTGCCTCCTGCACGATCGCCGGGATCAGACCGTTCTCTGCGAAGATCGCGCGATCGATCACCGCGCCCACACTCGCATCCGTCAACTCACTCATCGCACCATCATCCCCGCCTCCGCCAGGGCACGTTTCACGTCGCCGACGGTCAGTTCTCCATTGTGGAAGACGGATGCCGCGAGCACGGCATCCGCGCCTGCTGCGACAGCGGGGGCAAAGTCCCCGACCGCGCCCGCGCCACCGCTCGCGATCACCGGAACCCCGCTGACCTCACGCATCGCAGCCACGAGTTCGAGGTCGAATCCGCGCTGGGTGCCGTCGGCATCGATCGAGTTCACGAGCAGTTCTCCTGCGCCGCGCTCGATCGCCTCCCTAGCCCAGTCGAGCGCGTCGATGTCGGTCTCCGTGCGACCACCGTGGGTCGTGACAACGAACCGGCCACCGCTGCGCTTCACATCGAGGCTCAGAACCAGTACCTGAGCTCCGAAACGATCGGCGATCTCCCCCACGAGGTCAGGGCGCGCGATCGCGGCACTGTTCACACCGACCTTGTCGGCCCCGCTCGCCAGCAGGCGCGCGACATCGTCAGCGCTGCGCACCCCGCCGCCGACGGTGAGGGGGATGAATACTTGCCCTGCGGTCGCTCGCACCACGTCGTAGGTCGTCGCCCGGTTGTCGACCGTCGCGGTGACATCGAGGAAAGTGATCTCGTCAGCACCCTGCTCGTAGTACTTGCGAGCAAGCTCGACCGGGTCTCCCGCATCCCGCAGATTCAGAAAGTTGACGCCCTTGACCACTCGACCATCGGCGACATCGAGACAGGGGATCACGCGCACCGCAACCGACACGATCAGATCCGAGCGGCGTGGATCGCACTCACGAGAATCGCGCGAGCGCCCACCTCGTACAGTTCGTCCATTACGTGGTTGGCATCGGCCCGACGCACCATTGCGCGAACCGCGACCCACCCGGGATCGTGAAGCGGTGAAAGAGTCGGGCTCTCGAGTCCGGGCGTGATCTTGGTGGCCGCCTCGACCAACGTCACCGGCACGTCATAATCCACGAGCACATACTGGCGAGCCACGAGAACGCCCTGCAGGCGACGCTGGAGGGTCGAGATTCCCGCGAGATCGGCGTTGGCACTGATGAGCACGGCCGTCGAATCCAGGATCACCGGTCCGAAGATCTCGAGGCCCTGTGCCCGCAGGGTCGAGCCTGTCGAGACCACGTCGGCGACGGCATCCGCGACCCCGAGCTTGACGGCGGATTCGACCGCGCCGTCGAGGGCAACCATGTTCACCTGCACGCCGCTCCGAGCAAGGAAATCGCCGACGAGCGCTGGATAGCTTGTCGCGACCCTCACACCCGAGAGGTCGCTCAGGTCTGAGAACCTGCCCGGAGCGGCCGCGAACCGGAATGTCGACTCGCCGAAGTCGAGGGCGGCGATCTCCCGAGCGGAACTGCGCGAGTCCAGCAGCAGGTCCCTCCCCGTGATACCGACATCGAGGGCACCCGATCCCACGTAGGTGGCGATGTCGCGCGGACGCAGATAGAAGAACTCGACATCATTGCGCGGGTCAAGCGCGCTCAGCGCGCGGAGGTCGCGACGACCGGTGTACCCGGCTTCAGCGAGCATCTCTGCGGCGGTCTCACTCAGCGATCCCTTGTTTGGGACTGCAATTCTCAGCATGGTTTGCCTCTGGGTCGAAGGTGGATGCGGGGGCGAGTTACAAATGTCGCCAGACATCCGCCGGCGTAAGCCCCTTCGCGAGCATGAGCACCTGCAGGTGGTAAAGCAGTTGGGAGATCTCGGCGGCCGTTTCGTCGTCCGACTGGAACTCTGCGGCCATCCACACTTCGGCGGCCTCCTCCACGATCTTCTTGCCGATCTCGTGAACGCCCGCGTCAAGCTCGGCGACCGTCCCGGAGCCGACAGGGCGTGTTGCGGCCGTGGCGCTCAGCTCGGCGAAGAGTTCGTCGAAGGTTTTCACCCGTACAGCGTATCGGCTCGCCGCCGAGGGCCAGCCGCGCTACGCGACGCCCAGCAGGTCGATCACGAAGGTAAGCGTGCGACCGGAGAGCCGGTGACCGCCACCGGCCGGTCCGTAGGCGAGGGCGGGCGGGCAGATGAGCTGGCGCCGGCCGCCGACCTTCATGCCCGGAATGCCCTCCTGCCAACCCTTAATGAGCCCGGACAGCGGGAACTGAATGGACTGGCCGCGGTTCCAGCTCGAGTCGAACTCCTCACCCGTCTCGAAGTCGACGCCGAGGTAGTGCACGTCGACTGTCGCACCGGGCTGTGCCACCTCGCCGGTTCCCTCCTCGACGTCGATGATCACGAGCTCGGCTGGCTCGGGACCCTCGTAGAAGTCGACTTCGGGCTTGCTGCGGGCTGAATCTGTCATGTTCTTATCGTGCCATCTCCGCGGCCGCGCGGAGCGCCGCGATCTGTTCCGCGGGGTCGGAGGCGCCGAAGACCGCCGAGCCCGCGACGAAGGTGTCGGCGCCGGCATCCCGCGCGATCGCGATCGTAGTCAGGTCGACGCCACCATCGACCTGGAGCCAGACGTCGGTGCCAGCGCGGGTGATGGCCTGACGCACCTGGGTGAGTTTGGGCATGGTCGACACCATGAAGCTCTGACCTCCGAACCCGGGCTCCACGGTCATGACCAGCACCTGATCGAACTCGTGCAGCAAGTCGAGGTAGGGCTCCGCCGCTGTTCCGGGCTTAAGTGCGATTCCTGCCCGGGCACCCAGGCCGCGAAGGGTGCGCGCGAGTTCCACGGGGTGGTCCGTCGCCTCCGCGTGGAACGTCACCGACGCGGCCCCGGCTCTCCCGTACTCCGGAGCCCAACGGTCGACGTCGGTGATCATAAGGTGCACGTCGAGGGGGCGGGGCGAGACATCCTGAAGTCGAGTGACCATCTGGAGGCCGAACGTCAGGTTGGGCACGAAGTGGTTGTCCATGACGTCGACGTGAACAAAATCTGCCGACGAGATACGACCCAACTCCCGCTCGAGATTGGCGAAGTCTGCGGACAGGATGCTGGGGTTGATACGGGCGCCCATGTTCACACCTTAGCTAGCAGTTGCACGAACATCGCGTCGGTGCCGTGACGGTGCGGCCAGAGCTGCACGTGGCTCGCGGGCGGCAGGTCGAGTGTTTCACGAGCGATGGATTGCAGCACCGCTGGAGTGTCGAGTCTCTCGACCCCGGGCATCGCCCGGATCACGGATGCGACGACAGCCTTGGTCTCGGCCGCGTGGGGGGAGCACGTGACGTAGGCCAAGAGCCCGCCCGGCTTGAGGGCCGCGAGGCCCGACTTCAGAAGCGCAGATTGCAGTGCACCGAGACCCGCGACGTCGCTGGGCTGCTTGCGCCACCGCGCTTCGGGCCGCCGCCGGAGAGCGCCCAGTCCCGTGCCGGGTGCGTCCAGCAGGATGCGGTCGAACTGCTCGGGATGCTCGGAGCCGACGACGGTGCCGTCGAGTTCCCAGACCTCGGGCGGCTGGGGGAACACCGCGAGTGCCTTTCGCACGAGCTCTGCCCGAGCGGGCACCAGCTCGTTCGCGGTGAGGACGGCCCCACCGATCGCGGCTTCCGCGGCGAGGAGCGCCGCCTTGCCCCCGGGGCCGGCACAGAGGTCGAGCCAGCGCTCCCCCGGCTCGACGGGCCGGGCACGGCTGAGGATCAGTGCCGCCAGCGCGGACCCCTCATCTTGTACTCGGGCCCGCCCCTCCCTCACGGCAGCGACCTTCAGCGGATCGCCACCGTCGAGCACGGCTCCCACCGGCGAGTACTCCGAGGCGTGAGCCTCCAATTCATCGACCTCGGCGAACCCCGGCAATGCGGTCAGCGATACGCGGGGCGCCACGTTGTCGGCCGCCAACAGGGCCTCGAGCTCGCCCTCTCGCCCCTCGGCAACCAGCACCTGACGAAACGCTCTCACCACCCAGAGCGGATGCGAGTACTCAAGTGCCAGGGCTTCCTCACCGCTGCGGGCCTCGGCGAGCACCCGCTCACGCCACGTCGCGGCGTCGGTTCGCGCGATGGTTCTGAGCACCCCGTTCACGAACCCGACCGCAGAGTTGGAACCGACCGTTTTGGCCAGTTGTACCGACTCGTCCACTGCGGCGTGCTGCGCGCCGCGCATCGACAGCAGTTGGTGGCACGCGAGCCGCAGCACGTCGAGGATGGGCGGGTCGATCTTCTCGACGGCACGGCCCGCCGCGAGGGCGATGATCCGGTCGTAGTACCCCTGCATGCGTAGGGTTCCGTAGGTCAGTTCCGTCGCGAGGCCCGCGTCGGCCTCGGACAACTTCGCGCGTCCCAGTCTCACCGGCAGCAGTAGGTTCGCGTAGGCGTCGGAGTCCCGCACGGCCATGATCACATCGAGTGCGATGCGGCGTGCGGGCTGCGGCTGGCTCACGATGCGGGCCGCCCGCGCCACCATGACGCGGCATCCATCGCCTTGCGACCGGCGGGATGCACCACGAGAAGCTCAATCGGCTCGGTCGCGGTCCCAACCACGACCCGGCGACCGGAGAGTGCGAACTGGCCAGCGGGCAACCGCGGAACATCCCGCGCGATCGCCGCCTCAAGAATCTTCAGGCGGCCACCGTCGACCGTGGTGTGTGCGCCGGGTTCGGGCGTCACGCCCCTGATTTGCGCGCTGACGGCGTCCGCCGCGAGGTCCCAGAGAACCTCGCCGTCCTCGAGGGCGAGCTTGGGCGCGAGAGTCACCTCGCCGGTCTGCGGCTCGGCCCGCGCCGTGCCCTCGTCGAGTGCGTCCACCACTCGCGCCAGCAGCTGCGCACCAGACTCTGCGAGCGAATCGAGCAGGTTGCCCGCGGTCTGGTGACGGCCGACCGCCTCGGTCACGCGGCCGTAGACAGCCCCGGCGTCAAGTTCCTCGACGAGCTGGAACACGCTTGCGCCAGTGATGTCATCGCCCGCCATGATCGCGCGCTGCACGGGAGCCGCGCCACGCCACCTCGGCAGCAGCGAGAAGTGCAGGTTGATCCAGCCGAGCCTCGGGAGCGAGAGCAGCGGCTCGCGAACGAGACCACCGTAGGCGACTATGACGCCCAGGTCGGGGGCGAGTGCATCTATCGCCTCTGTCGTCTCACCGGCGAGCCGGTTGCTCTTGATGACCGGAAGCCCGAACAGCTCAGCCTCGTCAGCAACGGGTGTAGCGGTCAGTACGCCGCGGCGACCCTGAGGCGAGTCCGCGCGGGTGATTACGCTCAGGATCTCGTGCCTCGACTCAGCGAGGGCCCGCAGGCTGGGCACGGCCGCAGCGGGGCTTCCGGTAAACACGAGGCGCAGCGGCATGCCCCCATTCTCCCGTGCCCCGCGGGCTCAGATGTCGAGGAAGGGCTCGACGTCGTCGAAACGCACCTTGAGCGGCGGCGGCAGGGGGGCCCGGGACCCTTTCGCGATCGGCGGTCTGCGACGGCTGGTCGCGGCGCGGATCACCTGCGCGCGCAGATCGGCGGCAACATCTGCGCCACGCGAGTAGTCGAAACGGACGATCGTGCGCACTGTCGTCGGCGAAACATCCACGGGCCCGAGCACGTCGGAGCGATCGATGCCGAGCTCCGTGACGGTCTGGGTCACCGCGTGTGCCACGGACTCGACGGTGCCGGTCACCGTGGCCACGCGCACGGCCGGCGGGAAGCGAAGTCGTCGACGATCCGCGAGCTCCGAACGAGCGAAGTCGGCGTGCCGCCAGGTGACAAGCGCGGATGCCAGTGCCCCACCGACCCCGACGAGAACCGTTGTGGCACCTCCCGCCGCGAGTGCCACCGCATTGGACCACCACCGCAGGCAGTCCTCGGCAACCCGCAGGCTCTCGCGCGCAACCATGCGCTCGCCGTCAAGGAGCAGCACCGCCCGATAGCCTCCCGCGGCCACCGGCTCGGCGCCGCGGGTCGCGATCACAAGCGCGGGCTCGGAGCCCACGCTCAGAATTGGCCGCTCGCCGTCGGCGATGATCACCCGCACTCCGGGAAACGCGCGACCGAAGTCCTCCGCGGTGCGGGTCGCCCCTTGACCGACCTGCCGCAGCT
>JBJXDR010000149.1:0-4855 GCA_046155245.1 Rhodoglobus sp.
GGGGGACAGCAATACGCCCTGACCTGTGTCGAGTGAGAAGTTTTCGCCGCGCAGCTCGAGCACTCGCTCGACGTGCTCGAGTGCCTCAAGCTACTGCACCGTGACGGATGCCGTGACGTGCGCCGACTACCCGAAGTAGCGGTCTCCGACGATGCCGAGCCCGGCCCGCACCTCGATCGCGCCCTGAATCTCGCGCCCCACCGGGTCGCGTGGGCCGTCACTCGGGCGACCCTCATAACGGTGCAGCGGCGACGCGAGCAATGACTCGATCTCGACGTCGGCGGCGTAGGGCAGGTCGGGCACCCGTCAACGCTACGCCTACACTCGATCAGTGGCACATCTTCTCGGCGCCGAAGCGCTGCACCTCGAATTCCCGACCCGCGTGATCTTCGACAAGGTCACGATCGGACTCGACGAGGGCGACCGCATCGGCATCGTCGGTCGCAACGGCGACGGCAAGTCCACCCTGCTGCGGATGCTCGCCGGTCGCCTCGAACCGGACGCGGGCCGGGTGACTCGGCGGGGCGGAGTGACGCTGGCAATGCTCGACCAGGCCGACGAACTGGCGTCCGGCAAGACCGTACACCAGACCGTCATCGGCGACATCGACGAGCACGTGTGGGCGGGCGACCCCCAGGTGCGCGACGTGATCGCGGGACTCATCGCGGACATCCCGTGGGAGGCGATGGTCGACGACCTCTCGGGTGGCCAGCGTCGCAGGGTCGCGCTCGCCGCGCTGCTGATCGGCGATCACGACGTGATCTTTCTCGACGAGCCGACCACCCACCGCGACGTCGAGGGCATCGCCTGGCGGGCCGCTCATCTCAAGCGCCGCTGGTCCACGAACTCGGGCGGACTCGTGGTCGTGACCCACGATCGATGGTTCCTCGACGAGATCTGCACCGCCACGTGGGAGGTGCACGACCGGCTCATCGAGCCCTTTGAGGGCGGGTATGCGGCGTACATCCTGCAGCGCGTCGAGCGCGACAAGATGGCCGCCGCGAGTGAGTCGAAGCGGCAGAACCTCATGCGCAAGGAACTCGCTTGGCTACGCCGAGGGGCCCCAGCGCGCAGCACGAAGCCGAAGTTCCGCATCGACGCGGCGAACGAACTCATCGCCGATGAGCCACCGATCCGCGACAGCGTCGCCCTCTCGCAGATGGCCATGCATCGACTCGGCAAGGAGGTAGTGGATCTCGAGAACGTGGGTGTCAGCTACGGCCACAAGGTCGTTCTGAAGGATGTTACGTGGCGCATCGCTCCTGGCGAGCGCACGGGCATCCTCGGGGTGAACGGCGCAGGCAAGTCGACCTTGCTGTCGCTGGTCTCCGGATCGCTACTGCCCACGACCGGTCGGGTGAAGCGCGGCAAGACGATCAAGGTCGCAACTCTCACGCAGCAACTGTTCGAGCTCGAGGACATTTGGAACGACCGCGTGAGCGAGGTGATCGGCCGGCAGAAGAGCACGTATGTCACCGGCGGCAAGGAGATGACGCCCGGGCAGCTGCTTGAGCGGGTCGGTTTCTCGAGTGCCCAGCTGTCGACGCCCGTCAAAGACCTGTCGGGTGGGCAGAAGCGCCGGCTCCAGCTGCTACTCATTCTGCTGAGCGAGCCGAACGTGCTGATCCTGGATGAGCCGACCAACGACCTCGATACCGACATGCTCGCCGCCATCGAGGACCTGCTCGACTCGTTCCCTGGCACGTTGCTCGTGGTCAGCCACGACCGGTACCTCGTCGAGCGCGTGACCGACCAGCAGTACGCGGTGATCGACGGCGGCTTGCGGCACCTGCCGCGCGGTGTGGATCAGTATCTGGAGTTGCGCGCGAAGGGGCTGAGCAGCGCGAAGGGGATATCGAAACCGGCTGCTGCACCGGGCAAGCCCAGCCTCGGCGGCGCGGAACTGCGCAACACCCAGAAGGAGCACGCCGCGGCATCCCGCAAGATCGAGAAGCTCAACGGCCAGATCGCCGGCGTGCACGAGCGGATGGCCGAGCACGACCAGAGCGATTACACGGGTCTGGGCGCGCTCGCCACCGAGCTCTCCGGATACCAGACGCAGTTGGACACGGTCGAGTTGCGATGGTTGGAGCTGGAAGACCTGCTCGGCGCCTAGAGCCTCAACACCCGCGGCGGGCCACTAGGCTCGCAAGGTGCATCCAGCATCGACCCGAATCGCCGGGGTGGGGGTGTTCCTTCCCGAGTCCACGCGTTCGGCCGCGCAGACCGAACGCGACTTGCGGGCAGCGAATCCGAGACTCAAGATCGCGACCGGTCTCATCCATCGGCTCACCGGTGTCGACACGGTTCACCTGCGCCCGGACGGTTGGCAGGCATCCGATCTGGCGGTCGCCGCTGCGGGGGTCGCGCTCGCCGAGTCGCCCGGCGATCCCGACCTGTTGATCTTCGCGAGCGCGAGCCAAGACCTCATCGAGCCGGCCACGAGCCACATCGTTGCCGCGAAACTCGGGCTGACCTGCCCGGTGATGGACATCTCCAACGCCTGCAACTCCGTGATCAACGCGATGCAGGTCGCCGAGGCGCTCATCGCCGCCGGGCAGTACCGGCGCGTGCTGGTGGCCAGCGGCGAGCAGCCCAGCCACGGGGTGCGGTGGCAGTTGCGTGACCACGAGCAGTTCATCCGGAGCTTTCCGGGATACACGATGAGCGATGGCGGAGCGGCGGTCGTACTCGAGGCGACGGATGACCCGGCCACGGGCATCCTCGATTCGATCTTCATGGCCGTCTCTCGGCACTGGGAGATCGGCACGCTGCCCACCGGCGGCACGATGAATCCGCGCAGCCTCGACCACACCTACTTCGACATGGACGGGCAGGGGCTGCAGCAGGCGTTTCTCGAACTCGGCCCGGCACCGGTGCTCGACCTGCTCGAGCGCAACAACCTCAGCTGGAACGACTTCGACCTCGTCGCCATCCACCAGGTCGCACTGCCCTACCTGCCGCCGATCTTCGACCGCCTCGGGGTTGCGGCGGACAAGTCGGTCATCACGATCGCCGACCACGGCAACCTCGCGTCGGTGACTCTGCCGCTGCAGCTTTCGTTGGCGCGCGAGCGCGGGCTCGTCGGTCCCGGCAGCCTGGTGCTGCTCATCGGCCTCGCGGGCGGCATCTCGCTCGGGCTCATGGTCGTGCGGTTGTGAAGCTCACCGTCGTCGTTCCGGTCTACAACGAGGCCACGGGCATCACGCCCACCCTCGAGGCGATCGCGGGTCAGCGCGACGACGATTTCGACGTGATCTTCGTCGACAACGGTTCGACGGATGCCTCGGCCGACGTGATTCGCGACTTCGCGGCATCCCGTTCCCTGACCCGTTGGCGGGTGATCACTGAGGCGCAGAAGGGCACCGGTGCAGCCGCGGACACCGGCATGCGTGCCGCAATCGCAGGCGGCGCTGAGTATCTCGCCCGCACCGACGCGGACTGCCTGCCCCGTGCCGACTGGACGGCCGCGATCCGCCGCGCTCTCGACTCAGGCCTCGGGCTGGTGGGGGGCGAGTTGGTTCCCCGCCACGATGAGGGGCTGTCGTGGGGGAGGAGAGTGGCGCTGCGGGCGGCCGTCGAGGTGGCGGAGGCCTTCGGGCGCATCCGGCCCGGGAATCGGTCGCCCGAGTACCGGGGGCCTTACATGATGGCGGCGGGCTGCAATGTCGCGATCACGGCAGAGTTGTATGTGGCGGCAGGGGGCTTCCCGCGCTCAGCGATCGAGGACCTGCACGAGGACCGCGCACTCGTGAATGCGGTGCGGCGGCTGACCAACCGGTACGCGCGCCGCCGCGATGTGGTCGTGTACGGATCCTCGCGGCGGGTCAAGGCGTGGGGTCTCAAGAACACGCTGCTCTGGTACAAGGATCATGCCTATCGGCCCGAACACGTGGACATCAGGTGACCGACCAGGGCGCTCTGCTCGCGGCACGTTGGGAGCACCGCGTGATGCGCGCCGCCCATCCGGTGGCCTACCCGGCGCTCGGCATGATGCGTGCGCCTGTGCGTCGCGTGCCGGGCCTCGGTGTGCTCGTGCGTGATGCAGCACTGCTCCGAGCGACGCTCATGGACACCGAGCACTTCTCCAAGACCGGTCCGGGCGCGCCAAGCGACCTGTGGACGCCCATTCTCGGACCCGCGGTTCTGCTCAACATGGAGGGCGCCGACCATCTCGCGCTGCGCCGCAAGCTCGGCCCACTATTCTCGCCCGCGTACGTGGATCCGCTGGTCGCGGCATCCCTGCCCGCATCGCAACTGACCGACCGGCTCGTTGCGGGAGAACGGGTCGACCTCGTCGCCGTAGCGAAGCGCAACGCGAGCATCATGATCAGTCAGCTCGTAGGGCTCGACGCCGCGAGCGTGGACGATGAACTGTTCGACCGAGTCAGTGCGATCACCCGGTTCGTGCGACTGTCTCGGCCACGTCTCAGCGATGCGCAGGCGGCGGTCGCGCGGGGCATCCTCGCGGAACTCACCGCGCACGCCCGCACGGCGTACCGCGCGGGCGACGAGTCCACGGTGCCGGGCCGGATGCGCGCGCTCGGCCTCGGCGAGGACGAGGCGATGGGTGCGGTCGGCGCCTTCGTGCTGACCGGTACTGAGACTCTGGTGTCGTACGTGCCCCGTCTGGTCGCGCTCCTGATCGACTCGGGTTGGCTGCCGCGACTGGCCGCCGAGCCCGAACTCGTCGAGCCCGCGATCGCCGAGGGGCTGCGGGTGACGACGCCGTCTCCGGTCATGCTACGCAGCGTCGTGTCGGATGCCTCGGTCGGCACGATCCCCGTACGTGCTGGCGATCGCGTGATTCTCGCGACCTTTCTCGCGAACCGCGTGGGCGGGGGATTCGACCCGG
>JBJXDR010000150.1:0-8370 GCA_046155245.1 Rhodoglobus sp.
CCGAGCGGGCAGTTTTCGGGCGCACGAGCTTGTCCTGACCACCAATTCTGCCCGCTCGGCGATGCGGGTGGGGTGGGTGGGGTGAGGCGGGTGGGGGTCGGGGTGGGGGGTGAGAGCGGGGCGGGTCCCTACGAGACGCTCACGCTCACCGCGTGGTAGCCCTCGGCCCCGTTCGGGATGACCGGCACGCGCTCGCCGGACTGCTCACCGCCCGCGGCATCCGTGGCTCGACACTCGATGATGTGGCTGCCGGGGGTCGCATCCCATTGGTACACCCACTGCACCCACGTGTCGGCGCTGATCGCCTCCGCGAGTGTCGCGGGCTCCCACGCGCCGCCGTCGATGCGCACCTCGACACCCTCGATGCCCGTGTGTTGCGCCCACGCGACCCCGGCAATAGGGACGGTTCCCGTGGGGAGCTGGTTGCCGGTGCGCGGCACGTCGATGCGCGACGAGGTCTTGACCGGACCGCGCTCGCTCCACCCGCGCTGGGTCCAATAGGCGAAATCGTCAGCGAATCGGGTGAGCGTGAGGCGCGTGAGCCACTTGGTCGCCGAGACGTAGCCGTAGAGGCCGGGCACGATCATCCGCACGGGGAAACCGTGCTCTAGGGGGAGCGGGTCGCCGTTCATCGCGACCGCGAGAAGACACGCCCGGTCCTTCTCGAGAAGCACGTCGAGGGGCGAGCTCGCGGTCCAGCCGTCCCAACTCGTCGAGAGCACCATGTCGGCGCCCGGCTTCGGCTTGGCCCGCGCGAGCAGTTCGCGCACCGGATACCCGAGCCACACGGCGTTGCCGATGAGGCCGCCGCCCACCTCGTTCGACACGCACATGATCGTGGTTGCCGACTCGACCATCGGCAGTGCAAGAAGTTGCTCGTAGTTGATCTCGATCTCGTTCTCGACCTCGCCGTCGATCACGAGCTTCCACTTCGTCGGATCGATGTTCGGCACCTGCAGAGCGACGTCGATGCGATAGAAGGACTCGTTCGAGGTGATGATCGGCGCGAGCCCCTCGATCGCCAGCTCGGCCCCCGCAGGAATCCGGGGTGCCGCGACGGCCGGCTTCGGCAGCGCAATCGCCTCCCGCACTGTGTTTGCCGCCGAGGTCGCCGCGCTCATCGCGCGCCCGGCCGCGCCGACGACGACCGCACCCACTGCCGTGCCCGTGACCGCTCGGATGAAGGTGCGCCGACTGGTCGCCGCGTACACCGTGTCGGCGCGCGGGGTCTGATCGGTGACTGCGCGCACCCAACGGTGGAGTCGCTCGGTCGTGAGGCGCAGCACAATCGCGCCGGCGGCGACACCGATCGCCGTCGGCAGCGCCCAGTTGACGTTGGCCCCGGCGCGGGTGACGGCAGCCCCGCCGGCAACAATTCCGACGGCGACGAGCATCACGACACCCCACGGCGGGCGACGATACTCGAGCACCCCGGCGATCACGGCAAGCACCAGAACGAGTAGGACCAAGCACAGCAGCAGAGCCACCTTGTCCCCGGTGCCGAAGAGCGCAATCGCGGTCTCTTTGACCCAAGCCGGAACGATGTCGATGACCCATGCTCCGACAGCGAACAGCGGGCTACTTCCCGGGGCCACGAGTTGGGCGATCAGGTCGCCGAGCAGCACCGTAACGGCGGCGGCGAGCGTGCCCAGCAGGGCGGCGAGTACGGTCTCGCGGCGGCGACTCATGGGCCGATAATAACCCGTCGGGGTGAGAATCAGTCCCGGCCCGACAGCCAGTTGGGACGAGGCGGCAGGTCGGGGAATGACCGGTACACGATCGTCGATTGCGGACGGATGACCACCCAGATTGTGAGCAGCACGAGCCGGGCATCCGTCAGCATGGAGCGGTGGGCGACGTACCAGAGTTCGAGCGCGCCCTTGTACGGCGCGATCTTCTGTTCATAGAACGCGCGCGGTTGCACGCCAGGCTGGGAGAGCAACAACTCCTCGTCGCGGAAGACGATCGAGCCGATGCCCGTCACGCCGGGCGGAACCGAGTAGATCAGATCCCGAACGTCGGACGGGTAGACATCGAAGTCGACCTTCACCTGCGGCCGCGGGCCGACAAGGCTCATCTCACCCGTGAGCACGTTGATGAGCTGGGGCAACTCGTTGATCTTGGTCGCGCGCAGCAGGCGGCCGACCGAAGTCACCCGGGGATCGTCGCGAACCGTGAGCGAACCGCCCGCCATGTTCGGGCTGTCTTTGAGCATGGTCGCGAACTTCCAGATGCCGAAGGTCGTGTACCGATAGCCCATGCGGGTCTGCCGGTAGAACACCACATGCTCCCCTGTGAGCAGTAACGCGACCATAATCACCACGAGGATCGGGCTCAGAACGAGCAGCGCGATCAGGGCGATCAGGAAGTCAACAATTCTCTTGGCGGCGCGGTACATGCTCACATCTTCTGGTCGAGGCTTCGACCGGTCTCGACGTGCTCGAACGTGGGCACGAGTCGTGCAAGAACGGCGACGATCTGCTCCTTGCTCAGCTGACGCTGCGCGAACAGCGCCGATAGATCCACGCCAAGTTGACGGATGCCCGCCACGCTAAAGTTGGCCCGGCCCTTCACGACTCCAAGGGCGCTGAATCGACCCCAATCCACGGTCTCGGCGTTCGTGTAGAACTCCTCGAAGCCCTTCTCGCCGGAGGTGTCGGACTCGAAGTAGTACACGGGCCAGCGATTGTCGCCGGGCTCGAGGGATGCCGCGAGCTCACGAGCCTCGTCTTCGCTCGAGCACCGCACCGGCTCGTACCCGAGCTGCGCCAGCAGCGCGTCGGCGATCGCGCTGAACGTCAGCATCTGCGGCTGCTCGAGCCGAGGGAAGAAGATGTCGCCTGGCTCTCCCGTGATGCAGGCGAGCAGGCACAGCTGTCCGCTCTCCTCGGGCGACACGAAGTATCGCTTCACGTCGCTCGGCGCGGACAGCGGCTGACGCTTGGCGAGACGCTCGAGAAATCCCGCGGGCAGCGACCCGTTGGAGAACGCAACATTGGCAAAACGTGCGGTCGTGGCGGGCAGTTCGGCTGAGTAGGCCAGCACGGCCTCTTCCATGAGCTTCTTGGATGCGCCCATGACGTTGGCGGGATTGGCCGCCTTGTCGGTTGAGACGCAGAAGAAGTGCTCGGGCTTTTGCTCCATCAACAGGTCGAGCAGTCGCGCGGTCGACAGCACGTTGTTCTCGAGCATCGCCTCGATCGAGTAGCGGTCCTTCTCGCTTCGTACGTGCTTGTGCGCGGCGAAGTGGGCGACGATGTCGAATCGGCCCTCAGCCCGCAGCATCCGCTCGAAGACGGCGTCGCCGAAACTGATGGGGTACGTGAGGTAGTCGTCGGGAACGTACTGTCCGTGGGTCGACCGCAGATCGCGGGTCAGCTCGGTGAGACCGTTCTCGCTGAGGTCCACCACAACCAGGCGGGAGGGACGGAACGGCAGCAACGCCTTGATGAAGGATGACCCGATCGTGCCCGCCCCGCCGATCACAAGTACCGACTTGCCCTCGATACCCGCGCGCAGTTCGGCCTCGTGGGCGACGAGATCGGCGGCGAACAGGCTCGTCGAACGGCCGGTCACCGCACTCGCGATGAAGTCGTCCACACTGAATGTCGTGAGGCTCATGCGGTGGCATCCACGGCGGCCCGCACACCGGCGATGACGTCGGCGATCTGTTCATCGGTGAGGGAGTTGTAGAGCGGCAGGGTGATCTCGTTCGCGTAGAGCTCGTAGGTCTTGGGGTAGTCGGCCATCTTGTAGCCGCGGTCCTTGAACAGCGTGAGCATGGGCATCGGGATGTAGTGCACGTTCACGCCAATGCCCGCGTCGGAGAGGTGCTGGATGATGGCGTCGCGTCGGGATTCGTCGGCGTCCGCGATGCGCAGGAGATAGAGGTGGCAGCTCGACTCGCGGTCGGCATCCCGGCAAGGGGGAAGGATGGCCCATGCATCCTGAGCGAAAGCCTCCTGATACAACTCGAACTTGCGCTTGCGGTCGGGCAGCAACTCGGCCGGGTATTTGCGCATTTGGGCTAGCCCGATCGCGGCGAGCACGTCGGGCATGTTGACTTTGAGGCCCTGGTCGATGATGTCGTAGCGCCACGACCCCGTCTGGTTCTTCTCGAAGGCGCTCTTGTTCTGACCATTGAGCGAGAAGGCGCGCAGGAAGGTGTGCTCGGCGTCGTTGTCGAAGGGGGCCGGCAAGTAGAGGCAGATGGCGCCACCCTCGCCCGTGGTGACGTTCTTCACCGAGTGCAGGGAGAAGACCGTGGCATCCGCCCACTGTCCGTTCTGCCGGCCGTGATATGTAGCACCGATCGAATGCGCTGCATCGGAGACCACGAGGATGCGGCCGAGCCTCTCCTGACGCTGGGTGTGAGGTGTGAACCGAGACCGAACCTCGGGTGCGTCGAGCGCGGCCCGAATCGCGTCATGGTCGGCCGGCCACCCGCCTATGTCTACCGGGATGATCGCCTTCGTGCGCTCGGTTACCGCCGCGCGGATGTTCTCGGCCGCGATTGTGAAGTCGGCACCGACATCCACCATCACCACCGTCGCGCCGATGTTCATGGCACACAGTGCGGTGGCGCTGTAGGTGTAGGCGGGGATGATGACCTCGTCGCCCGGGCCGACACCGAACCAGCGCAGCATGAGCATTGCGCCGCTCGTCCAGGAGTTGACGCAGAGCACCGGCGTCCCGGTGAGTTTGCCGATCTCCGCCTCCAGCAGGCACACCTTCGGGCCCGAGGTCAGCCATCCTGTGTTGGTGAGGCAGTCGTTGACCTCGGCGATGACGTCGTCATCGATCAGGGGTAGCGAGAAGGGGATCGGCATCGGTCTAATTTACCGGTCAGTCTGTCACGACACGCGCACCGTGCACTGGCCCGGTCGCACGTACGACTGTGAGCTGGGCGGCGCTGAGGGCGATCTGCAGCTCAAGGGCCGAATCGAGGTCGGCCGTGAGGAAGGCGACGGTGGGCCCAGAACCGGAGACGATGCCCGCGAGCGCCCCGTTCTGTTCTCCGAGCTCGAGCACCTCGGCCAGCGAGGGCTCGAGGTGCAGCGCGGGGGCCTGAAGGTCGTTGTAGAGGGAATCGGCGAGCATGTGCGGATCCCCCGCCCGCAGCGCCTGAAGCACGTTGGCGTCAACAGTCGGGGCGACCTGGGCCGGGAAGATGTCCTGAGCGTTGCGATCGCGGTGACGGTCGAGTTCGCTGTACACCTCGGGGGTGGATAGTCCGAACTCGGCGAGCGCGAGCACCCACTGGAATTGACCCTTGGCCAGCGCCGGGCTGAGCTGGTCGCCACGACCGGTGCCGATCGCTGTGCCGCCCGTGAAGGCGAATGGCACGTCGGCTCCCAGCTCCGCGGCGAGGTGCAGCATGTCCTCCCGTGGCAGGGCCGTGCCCCACAGGGTGTCACAGGCCAGAAGGGCGGCCGCGGCATCCGCCGACCCGCCCCCCATGCCACCGGTGACCGGCACGTGCTTCTCGATCTCGAGCCGCACTCCCCCGCGGAAACGGGTGCGCCGGGCGAGCAGGCGTGCCGCCTTGATAGCGATGTTGCGAGCGTCGTTCGGCACCCGCGAGAGCTCGACACTGCCACTCACGGTCACGGAGAAGTCGTCGGCGGGGTAGGCCCGCACATCCTCGTAGAGGGAGACCGCCTGGTAGGCGATCGCGACGTCGTGGTAGCCATCCTCGAGCAGCGAACCGACCTTCAGGAAGAGGTTGATCTTGCCCGGCGCCCGCGTGTGCACCATGGCGAGCGTGGCCTCGGAGGTCATGAGACCAACCTAGCCTGACGCGCGTTGGAGCTCAGCCAGCTCGGGCGATAGTGGGTTCTCCACTGATCTGGCTCTCCCCGGATCCAGTGCGTCGTGTTACATGTAACATCGAAACATGGCTGTGAGGGATCGAGTGGGCGCACACCGAGATCGGATGCGGGAGCAGGGCTTCCGGCTCCTTCAGGTGTGGGTGCCCGACGTGCGGTCCGAGCGATTCGTCTCCGAAGCGCACAAGCAGTCCGTCGCGGTGGGAGCTGCGGATCGTGTGTCAGACGACCAAGACTTCGTTGAGGCCATCTCCGATGGCTGGGACGAGTGATCCGCGGCGAAATCTGGACCGTATCGGGCGGCACCTACGCGTCAAAGCCGCGTCCGGCGGTCGTACTGCAAGACGATCGGTTCGACGGAACCGACTCCGTGACAGTGGCTCCGTTCACCACCACCGAGATCGACGCGGTTCTCTTGCGGATCCGTGTCGATGCTGATGAGCTCAGCGGGCTCGACGCCCCGAGCTGGATCATGGTGGACAAGTTGACGACGGTGCGCCGTTCGAATGTGTCGAGACGCGTTGGTCGACTGTCCACTGCTCAGCTCGTCGATCTCGAACGGCTCGTCATGGTGTTCCTCGGCCTCGCCGACTGATCTCGGCACGCACCGCCTCTAGCGTTCAGCCAGCCCGGGCGATCGCGAGGAACTGCGACACATCAAGCTCCTCGCCCCGCGCAGTGGGGGCGATACCCGCGGCCTCGAGCCGGGCCGACGCGGCAGCCGAATCTCCGAGTACCCCGGCGAGCGCCTGGCGCAGCATCTTGCGGCGTTGCTGGAACGCGGCATCCACGAGCTCGAAGGTCGCGAGCCGCTCGGCCTCGGTGCCCGGCTGCTCGTGCCGCTCGAACCGCACCAGAATCGAGTCGACATTCGGCACCGGCCAGAACACCTGCCGACTCACCTTGCCCGCGGTCGTGAAAGTGCCGTACCACGCCGCCTTGACCGACGGCGACCCGTACACCTTCGACCCCGGCCCAGCCGCCACGCGCTCGCCGACCTCGGCTTGCACCATGACGAGGCCGCGTTGGATCGAGGGGAAGCGCTCCAAGAAGTGCAGCAGCACCGGAACCGACACGTTGTATGGGAGGTTCGCGACGAGCACGGTCGGCTCGCCGGGGAGGTCGCTGATGCGCAGGGCATCCTCGGTAATCACGGTCAGGTCGGCGTCGGGCGCCGGTTCCTGAGGCTCTCGAAGGGCCGCGACTGTCAGGGGCAGCTGCTCGGCGAGGCGCCGATCGATCTCGACCGCGACGACGGATGCCCCAGCCTCCAGCAACCCGAGCGTCAACGACCCGAGGCCCGGACCAACCTCCACGACCGTCTCGCCGCGCGTCACCCCGGCTGACTTCACGATGCGGCGCACGGTGTTCGCATCGATCACGAAGTTTTGCCCGAGCTTCTTCGTGGGCTGCATGCCGAGCAGCTCAGCGAGGTCCCGGATCTGCGCGGGCCCCAGCAGCCCGCCGCCTGACCCCGAACTCGGCACGCTCACAGGTCCCACGACCCGTACACCTGCTCGGTCGTGGTGGCGACCTGCGCGGCCAGCTCGTCCACGTCGGCGGCGAGGTGCTCGGCCATCGCGCGCAGGGTGAGCGGAATCAGGTACGGCGAGTTGGGTCGACCCCGGTAGGGGCTGGGCGTGAGGTACGGGGCATCCGTCTCGACGAGCACGCGGTCGAGCGGCGTCACCGACAGTGCCTCGCGCAAGACCGCAGCGTTCTTGAATGTGACGGTGCCGGCGAACGAGAGGTACCAGCCGTTGTCGGCCGCGATGCGGGCCATGTCGGCGTCCCCGGAGAAGCAGTGAAACACCGTGCGCTCAGGGGCACCCATTCGGAGCAGCGTCGCGATGACCTCAGCGTGAGCATCCCGATCATGGATCTGCAAAGCGAGGCCGTGCTTTTTGGCGATCTCGATGTGCGCCTCGAACGACCGGTACTGGTCGTCGCGGCCATCTTCGCCGGTCCGGAAGAAGTCGAGCCCGGTCTCGCCGACGGCCCGCACGCGCGGCTGCGCGGCGAGTTCGTCGATCTCGGCGATCGCCGCGTCAAGATCGGCGAAACCCGGCGCCTCGTTCGGGTGGAGCGCGACTGCCGCGAGCATGCGTGGCTCGGTCGCGGCAATCGCGGCTGACCAGCGCGACGTCTCCAGGTCGCCGCCGACCTGCACGACGCCCTTGACTCCGACGCGCTCGGCGCGATCGAGCTGCTCGAGGTAGTCGAGTTGGCCGCCCGGTTCACCGTCGGAGATCTCGAGGTGCGTGTGGTTGTCGTAGACGGCGACCGACAGCGGCTCGGGCAGCGGTGGGTAGGTCAGGTCGCGCGACCCGGGCTCGCGCTGCCGCACGAACGCCGGCTCTGGTTTCGATTCGCCCTGCGGGCTGCTCAACCGGCCACTTCTTCGATTCGCGGGAACAGGGATGACTCGAGCGCCGTCACTCGCGACCCGCCCGTGAATTCCCACGCCCGGTCGATGCGCTGCAACTCGGCGGCGCCGGGCGCACCGATCGCCGTCCACAGGCGAGCGGTCGCCTTGGGGAGC
>JBJXDR010000151.1:0-8063 GCA_046155245.1 Rhodoglobus sp.
AGAACCATCCGAACTGCCGACCGCTACTCACCTAACCTCTGTCGGTGATCACTGGCTCCAGACTCGACGCCCTTCCGCGGCTCTGAATTATGTATTACGATAATCACCTCGGGCTGCACGCCTCAGCTCTGAAGCACGGAGTGGGAGCCGAAGACGCGGTCCTCGCGGCAACTGAATACATCGCCAGCGTTCAACTGGCCGAGGGTCGTGAACTGAGACTCGGGTTCGAGTCCTCGGGCAGGCTCCTAGTGACCGTCGTCATTGCCCTCGGGAGCGGACTTCGAGTCGAAATTCACGCGATGCCAGCGAGACGCACGCTATTGAAATCTCTGAAGAGGTGAACAGATGACATACCTGACAGTCAACGGGGTGCGGATCGAGGGCGTAACCGTAGCCGGCAAGCCGGTCGACGACGCCCAAATTCAGGAGTGGGCGGACGAAGCCGAGCGCGGCTACGACATCTCGAAGCTCAAGCTGCGTGGTCGTCCATCGATGGGCGACGAGCCCGCCAAGGTTACGACCTTGAGGCTGGAGCCCCGTCTCGACGCCGCGCTGAGCGCTCGGGCGCAGCGGGAGGGTAGCTCGCGGAGCGAAGTCATCCGGGCGGCACTGCGGGCTTGGCTGGAGAGCGCATCTCCTCAGTGAGGATGCGCACCGCCTTCGGTCCTACGCCGTGGATCGCGAGCAGCTCAGCGGTCGAGTACTGGGGCAACTGGTCGTAGCGGGTGATGCCGTGGGCGGCTAGCGCTTGGCGCGCGACGTTGCCGATCGACGGAGGAAACTCTCCCGGGTAGGTGTCGACCATGACCAGATGCTACGTGTTCGCGCCCACAGTCGGGGGGTCGAAACGCTGCTTCTTGCTCCCGGTCTCCCACGCACGAGGGTTACCCACTGTGGGTTTTCCACACTTCGCTCCCGTGGGCCGTCACTCTGATGCAGGCCCGCGCATCCTGACTTCATGACTGACGTGATGAGGGCCCAATCCGACGCCGAGTTTCTTGGGATGATCCCCGAACTCGCTGGCTACACCGCGACGAACAGCCTCGTATGCATCGCCTTGAACGGGGTGCACAGCTCCTCCGCGTTTCGCCTCGACCTGCCCCGCCGCAACCGCGCGGCCGACTGGCGATCGCTTACCTCGGAGGTGATCGGCATCCTCAGCCGCAAACGCGGCATCGATCGGGTCGCGATCGTGATCTACACCGACGACACGTTCGCCGCCCACCACGGCGTTCCGTGGCTCGAGTTCAATCGCTCCCTCGGCGAGCGGGTGCACCGGGAGGGGTTCCACTTCGCCGGCTTCTTCTGTGTTGCTGCCGACGGATGGTGCGACTACTTCGATCGCGACTACCCGCGGCAGGGGCATCCGCTGAGCGACATTCCCGCCGCGCAGGTCGCCCTGCCCCGCGCCGAAGAGGTGCAGCTACCGAACGCGACTGCCGCCGAGCGCCTAGCCTTTCTCGAGCTCATCACTGACCTGTGCTCCGGCCACTGGCCGAACGAGCTGAGCCACGTCGACACCCGGGATCCGCGTGCGCTCATCGAGCTTTGCGCCACTTGGCAGGTAGGTGACCTGCCCGACGCGCTGCTAGTCGAGCTTTCCGAGTACACCCAGATAGCCGGGTGCGAGGCGGTCGCCCTGCAGTTCGCATTCGGGACGCCCGCGCGCGACAACGACGTCAGCGCGCAGTTCACCGGCCGCGGTCGAGTGGTGCCTGACGTGGCGCGGCTAGAGAGCGGCATCCGCCTGTTCAAACGAGTCGCAGCCCTCGCGCCACGACACTACGCACCCAACGCGCTGTGTATCGTGGCGTGGTTGATGTGGGCTCTGGGAAACTCGCCGGCCGCGACCTACTTCCACGACTGGGTGCTTGAGATCGAGCCCGACCATGAGATGGCGCAGAACCTGTTGAGTTGTCTCGCCGACGGGCGGCTGCCGGAGTGGGTCGCCGCATGAGTATTACCGCGCAAGGTAAGACTATGCTGGGGTCTATGCGCATCACCTCGAAGGGACAGGTCACCATCCCCCAGCGCCTGCGCGAGCGATACGGGCTGATGCCGGAAACCGAGGTCGAGTTCGTCGAGGTCGAGGGGGAGATCGTGATTCGGCGCGCCGGCGCTAAAAGCAAGGACCGAGCTGAGGAGCTCGTGGACCGGCTCGCCGGCACGGGGCAAGGAACGATGAGCACCGACGAGATCATTGCGATGATGCGTGGTTATGACGCTTGACGTGCCCGTCGGAGACGCCTTTCTGATCGACTCGAATGTGCTCATTGATATTTCGACGCGGGACGCCGATTGGTACGCCTGGTCGAGCGCCGTCTTGGCGCTCTGCTTCCGGGCGGGGCCCGTGCACATCAACCCCGTGATCTATTCGGAGATCTCTGCGAGATATGGCGACCCTCGCGAACTCGACCAGCTTGTTCCGGCATCGGCCTACAAGCGACTACCGATCCCCTACCGTGCCGCCTTCCTCGCCGGGAAGGCGCACGAGGCCTACCGACGCCGCGGCGGCATCCGCACTGCCACGCTCCCCGACTTCTTCATCGGAGCTCATGCTCTCGTGGAAGGGCTCACGATCGTGACGCGGGATGCCCGCCGCTACCGCGAGGCGTTCCCGCAGGTGCGCGTGGTCGCGCCGTAGGGCGAGCGGGTCTCGACAGGCTCGACCACCGGCGGTCGACTACTTCTTCCCTTGCGCCGCCACCGCCGCCGCACCCGCGGCCGCGGCCTGCGGGTCGAGGTACACGCCCGGGCCCAGGGGCATGAGCGCGTCATCCAGTTCGTAGACAAGGGGGATGCCCGTGGGAATGTTGAGCTCCGCGATGTCGTCGTCGCTGATGTGGTCGAGGTGCTTGACGAGGGCGCGCAGGGAGTTGCCGTGCGCGGTCACGAGCACGGTCTTGCCCGCGGCGAGGTCAACGGTGATGTCGCTGAACCAGTAAGGCAACATCCGATCGATCACGAGCTTGAGGCTCTCGGTGCGAGGGATCTCGCCGTCGATACCCACGTAGCGCTCGTCGTGCACCTGGCTGTACTCGGCGTCGTCGTCGAGCGGGGGCGGCGGCACGTCGAAGCTGCGGCGCCACTCCATGAACTTCTCGGGGCCGTACTTCTCGAGGGTCTCCGCCTTGTCGAGCCCCTGCAGTGCCCCGTAGTGACGCTCGTTGAGGCGCCAGCTGCGCTTCACGGGAATCCACAGCCGGTCGGCCACCTCGAGCGCGAGATTCGCGGTCTGGATGGCGCGGGTGAGCACACTCGTGTACAGCACGTCGGCCTTGAGTCCGGATGCCGCGAGCAGCTCCCCCGCGCGCTTCGCCTCGGTCACGCCCTGCTCGCTGAGCCGCACGTCGACCCACCCGGTGAAGAGGTTCTTGGCGTTCCACTCGGAGTTGCCGTGGCGGAGCAGGATCAGGGTGTGGGTCATGCGCTCAAGCGTAGCGAAGGCCGCCCCCTACGCCCGCTGGCAGGGATGCTCAGGGTCGGGCGGCTCTGGTTGTGCGGCTGGCTCTGGCGACCTCGGTTGTGCAGGATCGACGCTCTGGCTCGAGCGACTCCCGTTGTGCAGGATCGATGCTCTGGCTCTGGCGACTCCCGTTGTGCAGGAGGAGCGACGAAACCTCGGTCCTCCTGCATTACGGCCTCCTGCATAACGGGAGGGAACAGCGGCGGCGGGCCTAGTCGGGCGCCGGCGGCGGAGCGCGGAGCCCGGAGGAAGGAGCAGGCAGCGCGTTGCGCGAAGCAACGAGCTCGGCGCACAGCGCACGATCGCCCACGCGGCACAATGGTCCCATGCCCATCGGCCGTCTCACGCGCGGAACGACCGGCACCAACCGCCTGCGGCGCATCGACCGGTGGATCGCGCAGCTGCCCGCGTTGAGGCGAGCCGAGCATCCGCTGGTCGTCGACCTGGGCTACGGCGCCAGCGCGACCACGACCCTCGAACTTCACCAGCGGCTGTCGCGGGTGCGCCCCAACGTCGAAGTCGTCGGGCTCGAGATCGATCCGGCCCGGGTGGCGTCCGCCCTGCCGTTCGCGCGGCCCGGGGTGGCGTTCGCGGTCGGGGGCTTCGAGGTGCCTCTGGCTGGCGGGCCGCCGGATGCTCGGGCCACGGTCATCCGAGCGCTGAATGTTCTGCGGCAATACGACGAGGCCGAAGTGCTGCCCGCGTGGCGGCTGATGGTGTCGCGGCTGCAACCCGGAGGCCTGCTGGTCGAGGGAACGTGCAACGAGATCGGGCGGGTCGCGTCGTGGGTCGCGGTGGGGGCGGAGGGGCCAGTCTCGTTCACGGTGTCGCTGCACCTTGCCTCGCTGTCGGCGGCCGGCGGCATGCCGTCGGTGGTTGCCGAGCGGCTGGCGAAGGTGCTGATCCATCGGAACGTTGCCGGCGAGCCGGTGCACCGGTTTCTCGCGGAGCTCGACTGGTGGTGGGCGGTGCATGCGCCGCTCGGCGTGTACGGCGGGTCGCAGCGGTGGGTGGCGGTGTGTGAGTCAATGCGGGATGCGGGCTGGCCGGTGCTCGGGACGCGGGCGCGGTGGCGGCTCGGTGAGCTGACCGTCGCGTGGGAGGCGGTGGCGCCGCGGGGGTTCTCGTGGTGACGGAGGCCGGGTGAGTGGGCCGAAGGGTGGGCCGGTTGAGTAGGCCAAAGGGTGGGCCGGTTGAGTAGGCCGAAGGCCGTATCGAAACCTACGCCGCGAGCGCGTCTATCTGCGTCTTCTCCTCCACAGCCTGCGTCGGTGTGACTTGTCGATCATTCGAACATACATTCGAATGTCGTGCTAAACTGGACGCATGACCACCGCCACCCTCACGCCGCCTCCGCTGGTGGTTTCCGGGGTGAGCGCGGTCAGTGCGCTTGAGTTGCGCGCGCTCAGCGATGACGCCCTGATGCAGCTGCAGACCACTCTGGCCGAGCGCCGGCGACTCATCGACGGGGAGTCAGCGCTCGTCGCCGCCGAGATCACCGAACGCTCCCGCCACGAACTCGGTTACGCGGGGCTCGCCCAGAAGACGGGCATGCGCACCCCCGAAGCTCTCGTGCAGCAGCTCACCGGCATCAGCGGTACGGATGCCCGCACTCTCGTTCGCGTTGGAACCCTCATGGCCGAGCACTCGGCACCCTCCTCGCCCGAACGCAGCTGGCTCCGCGCGGTCTCGACCGCCGTCGCCGCCGGACGGATCTCGCTGGCCGCAGCCGACGCCATCCGAAGCGGTCTGGGTGAGCCCAGTGAGTCGGTTTCCGCTGCGCGACTCGCTGAGGGCGCGGCCTCTTTGGTTCGCGATGCGAGCTCGGTGACCGTCGAGCGCTTGGCAGCCCTCGCACGACGTCTCCGTGACGACATAGACGAAGCCGGAATTGCCGAGCGCGAAGCGCAGCGACGGGACCGACGGTTCCTCACGCTGACTCCGCTACCCGACGGAATGACCCGCATCTCGGGCTTGCTCGACCCGGAGTCGGCGGCCGTCGTCGTCGGTGCCGTTGACGCCATCACCTCCCCGCGCCGCGGAGGGCCACGGTTCGTTGCCGAGGGCGAGAGCGCTCACGAGCCGACCGACGACTCACGCACGATTCCCCAGATCATGGTCGACGCCCTCGTTGACCTGGTTCGCGTCGCGACCCTCGCCGATGACGGCGCCCTACTCGGGGGCCGGCGAGTGGCGGTTCGTGTCCACGTCGCCGAGCGCGACCTCGTGCGCAAGGCGGGAGCGGGATTCGTCGAGGGTCAACTCGACGCGGTGTCCATCGAGACGATTCAGCGTCACCTCTGTGAGAGTGGCGCGATCCAAGTGCTCTTCGGCGGCAACGGTCACCTCGACCTCGGACGAGAGCAGCGGCTGTACACCTCACGCCAGAGGCTGGTACTCGCGGCCAGGGACGGTGGATGCCGCTGGCCCGGCTGCGAGCGTCCGCCCGGCTGGTGCGAGGCGCACCACATCAACGAGTGGGCGCGCGACGGCGGAAAAACCGACATCGCGGATGGAGTCCTACTCTGCCGACATCACCACATGCTGCTCCACAACAACGGCTGGCGAATCGAGCGCGAAGGCACCGAGTACTGGTTGGTGCCACCGGCGACGGGTGAGGGGTTGGGTGGCGAGCGGGTCGCGATGCCATCGAAGAGTCCGATTCGGCTGACGGGGTGATAGCGCGCGCCTACAACTCGGGCAACAACTCCCGCGCCTCGTCGATCGGCATCCCGGTGCCCACGAGCAGGTCGACCGCGAACGGCCGCAGCATGAGCACGAGGGCGGCATCGGTCACGTGCGCATCCGGCACGACGGCGGACGGGTCGAGGCGACGAGCGAGATCTGACACCACTGACCGCGACGCGCCCGCGACCTGCGGGTCATCCAACTCCTCATTGAGCAGACGGATGCCCGTCGCGAACTGCGCGATGAGCTCGGCCAGAGCGGGCCGCGGCACACCGTCACGCACGAGAAACTCGACACGGCGAGCGACAGAGCGCAGGTGGCGCGCGGCGAGGTCCGCGGCGGTGAGGGCGCGAGCATCCCGATGCAGCTCGGGTAGGCGGGGGCGCAGCCAGGGCGAGATCCGTGAGACGGCGATCGCGCTTTCGAGGCTCGTGGTCCACGAATTGATGAGCGGCTGGGTCGCACGCAGCCGAGTGAGGGCGAGCTCGCCCGCGCCCGAGTCGGCCTGACTCAGGCAGTCGACGATCGCGGCCATGCCCTGGTCGAGAGCCGAGAACAGGGTGCGGCGGTCCAGGGCGGCTGCCCGGCGAGGGTCGCGCGGGATCAGGGCCGTCGCAAGCAACGCGACAGCACCGCCGATCGCGGCGTCGAGGGTACGCCCGAAGGCTCCGCCGTCGGGGATCGGCAGAATCACCACGAGGGCCGACGGCACCGCGGCCGCGACCGCGAACGCCGGGTTGGATGACACTGCACGCCCCACCACGAACACGACCAGCAGCACGACCACGAGTTGCCACAGCCCCTTGCCGAGAAAGAGGGACATCCCGTCACCGAGCGCCACCCCGAGCAGGATACCGATCACCGTCTCGACCACCCGGCGCGGGCGGGCGTCGCGGGTGAAGCCGAGCGAATTGATCGTGACGGTCACCGCGAGGATCGGGTAGGCGTGTCCCACCCCGAAATGGGCGATCGAGTAGGCCGCCGTCACCGCCGCAACGATCTGGATGATCGCGGGCAGCGACTCCCCCACCCGCCGACCCGCCATGCGAAGGTTCAGGCGCATGCGCACCTGACGTTCGAGCTTGCGGAGGGCGGGTGAGTCGCTCACGACTAGGTCACCGGCTGACGGCACCCAGGCGCGGCAGGCGGGGCACGTTCGCCTCGGCACCCGCGTCGGGCGGCACGATGACCTCCTGCGCGGCCGCGATGCTCGTGCCCTCGGAAACCACGACGAGGTCGGCCGCTGGGTCGACCATGCGCTTGATCACGGCGAGCGCGATGGGCCCGAGCTCGTGGTGGATGGCCGCCGAGGTGACGCGGCCGACCTGGGTGGTGGGGTCTGCTTCAGCGGGGCCCGCCAAAACAACCGGGTCGCCGGCCGCCGGCAGCACGCCCTCCGACCCGTCCAGGTGCAGCATCACGAGACGCCGCGGCGGATGCCCGAGGTTGTGCACCTTCGCGACGGTCTCCTGCCCGCGGTAGCAGCCCTTGTTGAGGTGCACGGCCGAACGCAGCCAGTCCAGCTCGTGGGGAATCGTCTTATCGTCCACCTCGGTCGTCAGCCGGGGGCGCCACGCAGCGATGCGCAGAGCGTCGAGTGCGAGGGTTCCCGCTGCGGGCACTGCTGCGACGGATGCCACGGCTGCGGCATCCGCGCGGTCCACGAGCACCTCGGCATACGTCCACCCCGCGGCGGGGTGCTGTGCGGGGTGAGCGTACTGGTGGCCGCCGGGCGTGACATCCCGCCACGGGTCGTGCCAGACCAGGGGCACACCGTTGGGTGCCGCGGCCGGGAGCGCAAGCGCGCCGAGCATGCAGATCGTCGCGTACTCGCCCGAGCGGTCGGCGACCTCGACCCGCATCATGAATCTCATGCGGTCGAGCCACTTGACCAGGCCGGGGCCTTCGA
>JBJXDR010000152.1:0-21316 GCA_046155245.1 Rhodoglobus sp.
GGTCGTGCGGACCTTGCCGTCAACGACGGTCGACGTAGCGCCGTCGGGCACGTAGTCGGCCAGGAGGGCCTCCGCCCCCGCGGCGACGTCGATCGTGACGAGGAGGTCGTCGGGTGAACCCTCGAACAGCGTGTCTGGCAGGGTGACATCCGTCGCGCCGTGCGTGATGGGCTCGTCGGTGACCAACGCCTGTGAGATGCGGTCCAGCCGGAACGTGCGCACCGCCTCGCGCAGGTGGCACCAGCCGCGCAGGTACCAGTCCGCGTCCACCGACTCGACACGGAGGGGGTCGACGTGGCGATTCTCGAGTTCGCCGCGCGAGTTGAGGTAGTCGAACTTGAGCTGAACGCTCTTCTCGACGGCCTCGCGAATGAGGCGCACCGTGTCGTCCGTCTCGCTCGCCTCGACGGCGACCTGGCTTGGTACCGCGGAAGCCCCGCGCGACAGTTTCGACTGAAGGGAGGCGACTGCCGCACGATCTGAGTGCTCGGGCAGTGCCGACAGGTACTGCAGGCCCGCGATCAACGCGGCCGCCTCGCGCGCCGAGAAGCGCGGAGAATCGTCGATCGCCACGAGGTTGGTGAGCACGATCTCGTCGTTGTCTTCGAAGTCGTCCCACGAGATGTCGAAGAGGTCGCCGTGCTGATAGGAGGCGGTCTCCCCGGGGATACCCGACACACTGATGAGACGCACCGCCTCGCGAATCTGCTCCTGGGGCACTCCGAAGTGGATCGCCGCCTCGGCAACGCTGACGCGATCCCGGTCCATGAGGTACGGAACGAGCGACAGCAGGAAGGCGAGCTTGTCCTGCGCCTTCTGCGGTTGGGGCCGCTCAACCATGATCAGCCGCCGTTTTCGCGAGCCGGTCGCGCACGGCGTCTCTCAGTTCCGGTGGCGAAATCACCAGCACTTCGGGCCCGAAGCCGGCCAATTCGTCAGCGACGATGTTCGCATCGGAATAGTGCAGTTCGAGGGCCCCGGATGAAGCGGCAACCGTATCGCGCCGCTTACCAAGGCGAGTGGCGGCATCCGATCCCGGCTCGACCTCGACAACCGCGGTACGGCTTCGCCACACCTCTTCGAGCTCGGCAAGGGCCTGCTTGGACCGATCCGCCGCCGGTGGCGGGAAGGTCGTATTCGTGGTCGTGATGGGGCTCACGATGCGCCTCAGGAGGAAAGTCTTGGTCGTGGCGGACTCGGGCTCGTCAGCGTAGAGGTGCCATCTCCCTTGGTGCTGTACGAGAGCAAGAGGCGCGACGGTGCGCAGACGTGGCGCCCCCTCCCCCGGCTTGAGGTAGGCGAACTGCACGACGAGGCGCTTCTCGAGCGCCGCGCTGAGCGGCTCGAACGCGGCATCCCGCACCCGAAGGCGAGGGGCGTACCCGAGCACCGGCTCGGTCGTGGCCACCCCGAGCGAACGCAACTTGATGATCGCCCGGCGGGACTCCCCCGACAGTGACCCCTCGCGCCACACCATGGCCGCAAGATTCAGGAGGGTCGTCTCCTCCGGTGAGAATGAGATGTCGGAGGGCAGCTCATACGCGCCACGCGGAATTCGGTAGCGCAGGCTCTGATTGTTCCCTGCCTGGCCGGGACTTTCGACTGTCTCGATGGGAACCCCGAGCTCGCGGATGTCGTCCTTGTCGCGCTCGAACTGGCGCTCGAGGTTGGCGTTGTCACCCGAGTGCTGGAATTTCTGCCGATATCCCTGCACTGTCGAGAGGATCTCGTTCTTGGTGAGCCCGGCATCCGTCGCCAGTAGCGCGAGAACGAGACTGAAGAGTCTCTCCTCAACAGGAATCCGTGCGACGGAGTTGGCTGGGGGCACGAGAGAAATCCTAATGTCCGTGCGACACCCGGCCAGTGTCGCGGTGACGGAACTAGATGATTCCGAGAATATCGAAGACGATCACGAGAGTGTTGCCGTCGGTCACGCCGGTTGGCGCCGTGCCAGCGGGGTAGCCCTCGCTTGGCGGCATCGACACGATCACCTGAGAGCCGACCTTCTGCCCGATCAAGGCCTTGGCCCAGCCGGGCGGGAGTCCATCTGGGTTGTCGGCGGTGGATGCCGCGAGGAGGTTGATGGGGTTACCGGCGTCCCAACTCGAGTAGAAGATCGACCCGGAATCCCACACCGCACCTGTCGCCTGAGCCACGACCAGATCGCCCTCCTTCACAACCGCGCCGTTGCCCTGCTTGAGCACCGCCCAGGCAAGATCGGTTCGTGGAGTCGAGCTGCCGAACGTGAAGCCGGGCTGACCGTTGGGGGCGAGCACGATCGACGGGAAGCCGCCCGGGGCGAGCTGGTCGGTTCCGGTCGCGCGACTCGGGAAGACTCGCTGCACATCCATAATCAGGACGATCGTGTCGCCGGCCTTCATGCCCTGCTCGCTTGGATTGACTCCGGGGAAGATGGTTTCGAACGTTGCCGTCGCCGCGACTCGCGAGCCGACCGACGTGCACTGCAGCATCTGACCGAGCGGGTCGGCGTCGACGGCCGAGCGGCGGATTGGGGCGGTCTCGTCATACCCGGATGCAGTCAACACCTCGCCACTCGTCCCCAAGAGCGCCGTGACCTGGAAGTCGACGACATCCGTCGGCTGGACGACCTTGCCATCGCCCTTCGCAAGTTCGGTCACCTCAATGTCCTTCGACACGAGCGGGGTGGGGAACGTTGCCTTCGGGTCAGCCCCGAGTGCGCCATCCGCCGACACGAGAGCCGAGTTCGAACCACTGGGGTAGACCGGCGCGCAGGACGCGCCCAACGACACACCGGCGCATCCAGACAACGAGACGAGCAGGCCTGCGGTGACGAGAATGACCAGGAGCTTGCGCACGAACACTCGTTTCTTCGAGGAGTTTTGAGGGTGGATACCGCGGATACTCTACTCGTCGGTGGACGGGGCATTCTGCGAAGCGGCTCGGGCCGCGGCGGTCGCCTCGCGGGCCGCCCTGCGAAGCGACTTGTCGCTCGCGCTACGTTCGCCCAGTGCCCCGGGCGTCCAGACCTCGACGTCGTCGTCGGAGTAATCGGACTTCGACGCCCGCCGCTTCAGCGCCGGTAGCACGGGGCCGGGCGCGAGGCGCCTCGCGCTCAACAGGAAGCCGGTGTGGCCGATCATGCGGTGGTCGGGTCGCACGTCGAGGCCTTCGACGTGCCACGTGCGCACCAGCGTTTCGCTCGGTTCGGGTTCGGTGAAGGCACCGGTCGCGCGGATGGCCTCAGCCACGCGGGAGAGTTGCGTAACGGTCGCGATGTAGCAGATCACAACTCCGCCGGGAGTGAGGGCCGTCGCACAGGCGTCCAGGCACTCCCAGGGCGCAAGCATGTCGAGCACTATCCGGTCGACCGTTCCGGCCTCGACCGTGACCGGCAGGGTCTGCTGCAGGTCACCCACGACGACTGACCAGTTGTCGGGATGCGCCCCGAGAAAGGCGCCGACATTGCCGCGTGCGACCTCCGCGAACTCCTCGCGCCTCTCGAACGACACGAGTCGTCCGGCAGGACCAATCGCCCGCAGAAGCCACAGCGAGAGCGCACCAGATCCCACACCAGCCTCGACGACCGTTGCGCCGGGGAAGATGTCCGCTTGGCCGAGGATCTGCGCGGCATCCTTGGGGTAGATGATCGCCGCACCACGCGGCATGGACATGACGAAGTCGGTGAGGAGGGGGCGAAGGGCGAGGTACTCGACACCATTGCTCGAGATCACGACCGAGGCATCCGGAGCGCCGATGACGAGGTCGTGGCTGAGCACCCCGCGATGGGTATGGAATTCGCCGCCCACCTCGAGAGTGACCGTGTTGAGCCGACCCTTGGGGCCGGTCAACTGCACGCGGTCACCGGCGCGGAAGGGTCCGCTCTGGCGTCGGATCCCCTCGTTCACATCGCCGCCGAGGTCGCCAGAACGTGGCCGAGATCGGCCAGCGTGCGTCCCTCGAGTGTCGGCCAGAGCACGTGGGCTGCGCCTTCCGCAATCGGAACGATGAAGGGGACGCCCACAACAGTGGTGCCCGCGGCGCGGGCCGAGGCGATGCCGGGGGCCGAGTCTTCGATCGCGACGCAGTGGCGCGGGTCGACACCGAGAGCTGCAGCGCCCTTGAGATAGGGCTCGGGATGCGGCTTGCTCGCGACCACGTCGTCGCCCGATATGACGGCGTCGAACCCGTGGAAGCCGAGTCGATCCGCGACGTGGTGAGCCATGCGGCTGATCGACATGGTGACGAGTGCCGTCGCAACCCCCGCCTCGCGGATCTCCGTGAGCAGTTCGCGCGCACCCGGTCGCCACGGGATGCCGAACTCGACCAGCTGTTCCAGAACCCGGTCGGTCAGGCGGTCGATGATCTCGTCCGCGCCGAGCGTGACGCCCTTGGCCTGGATGATGCGCGCCGACTCCCACAGGCCAGAGCCGACCAGCTGCAGCGCCTCCTGGTGGCTCCAGTCGCCTCCGAAGCTGTGGATGAGCTCGGTTTCGGCCGCAATCCAGTAGGGCTCGGTGTTCACGAGGGTGCCGTCCATGTCCCACAGGACGGCGGCGGGATGGCTGTGGGTCACAAGCGACAATCGTAGTTCTATCCTTGTGAGAGGGTCGCCGAGGGCGTGCCCGGGCAAGGGAGACACGTGGCAGGCGTCGGATTCGCGGGTGAACGGCTGCTCGTCGTCGCCTTCGAGGGCTGGAACGACGCCGGCGAGGCGGCGAGTGGTGCGGTGCGCATCCTCAAAGACGCCCTCGACCTCTACCCAATAGCGGAGGTGGATCCCGAGGACTACTTCGACTACCAGTTCAACCGCCCGTCGGTTGCAGCAGACGACGACGGCAATCGGCAACTCATCTGGCCGTCAGTGACGATCTATGGGCCGACCAAGCCCCGCTCCGGGCGGAAGTCCGACGTCTACCTCCTCCTCGGCACCGAGCCCTCGCGCGGGTGGAAGACCTTTACCCGTGAGATTCTCGACACCGTCGAGGAGAACGGCATAACGTCGATCATCTTCCTCGGCGCGATGCTGGCCGACGTTCCTCACTCTCGACCGATTTCGGTGTTCACGAGCAGCGAGAACTCTGGCGTGCGCACTGAACTCGGGATCGAGCGAAGCGGTTATGAGGGACCGGTGGGCATTCTTTCCGTGCTCGCGGACGCCTCGGAGAAGCTCGGCATCACAACGATGTCCATCTGGGCGTCGGTGCCGCACTACGTGCACAACGCGCCCTCTCCCAAGGCAACACTGGCCATCATCGACAAGCTCGAGGAGATTATCGACATCGAAATCCCCCGAGGCGAGCTCGTGACCGAGGCAGCAGCGTGGGAGAGCGGGATCGACGCGCTGGCAGGCGATGACGACGACATGGCCAGCTACATCGAGCAACTCGAACAGGCTCGTGACACCGTGGATTCCCCGGAGGCAAGCGGCGAGGCGATCGCCCAGGAGTTCGAGAAGTACCTCCGGCGAGGCGGCGACAAGCCAGACGCTGGAACTTCGGCGGGGGACGAGCCGTGGCGGCCCGCGCCGTAGCACCAACTCACATCAGGCTCTCAGAGCGGGCTGAGGATGCCTAGCGAGAGCAGCACCATGAGCGTAACGCCCAAGAGGATGCGGTAGATCACGAACGGCAGGAACGACCGCTTCTCGATATAGCGCATGAGGAAGGCGATCACCGCGTATCCGACCGCGAACGCGACGACCGTCGCCACGAGGGTTTCGGCATAGCCGTAGGCGCCCTCGGGCTCGCCGAAGCTGTACACGAGTTCGTAGAGGCCGCTGCCGAAGACAGCGGGGATTGCCAACAGGAACCCGTACCGGGCGGCGGCGGGTCTCGTGTAGCCGAGCAGGCGTCCCGCCGTCATTGTGGAGCCCGAACGGGACACGCCGGGCACCAGCGCGAGAACCTGCGCGAGCCCGATGATGATGCCATGGCCATAGGTGAGCTGGTTGAGTTCGCGCACGCGGGGGGCGAGCAAGTCGGCGAGGCCGAGGATGATGCCGAAGACAATCAGAACGATCGCGATGAGCCACAGGTCGCGGAACACCGAGCGGATTGTGTCTTGGGCGAGGAACCCGACGATGACGATCGGGATCGTACCAATGATGATGAGCCATCCCAGGCGCACGTCTGGGTCATCCTTGGGAATACTAATGGCGTGGCTGCCCTTGCTCGATCCGAAGTGGCGGAACCACCGCCCGATGATGCGCGCGATGTCTTTGCGGAAGTACAGAATCACCGCGAGCTCCGTGCCGATCTGGGTGATCGCCGTGAAGGTCGCTCCCGGGTCCGTCGCCGAGGGAAGGAACTCACCGGCGATTCGCAGGTGCGCACTGGATGAGATCGGCAGGAACTCGGTGAGGCCCTGGATGAGGCCGAGGATGATCGCCTCGATGAATCCCACCGTGCACTCCTTCAGGTCTAGTAGTTGAGCAGTAGGTCGCCCAGAACCTGCCTGCCAAACACTAGTGCGTCGAGAGGTACTCGCTCGTCAACCCCGTGGAACATGGCCGGGAAGTCGAGGTCAGCGGGCAGTCGCAGGGGCGCGAACCCGTACCCCGTGATTCCGAGTTTGGAGAGCGCCTTATTGTCTGTGCCGCCGGACATCAGGTACGGCAGCACCGGGGCGCCGGGGTCGTGGGCGTTCAGCGTGCTCACCATCGCGTCGACGAGCGGGCCGTCAAAGGTGTTCTCGAGTCCGATGTCGCTGTGCATGACGATGATCTCAACGTCGTCACCGATGAGTTCGTGCACCTCGGCCAGCACCTGCTCCTCCTCGCCGGGGAGGGTGCGGATGTCGATGAGCGCCTCCGCCGTGTCGGGGATCACGTTGTGCTTGTACCCGGCCTTCAGGAGCGTGGGGTTGGTCGTGGTTCGAAGGGTGGCCTGAATGAAGCCGGCGGCGGTGCCCGTCGACAGCACGACCTGCTCAGGACCCAGCTTCTGAAGGTCGACCGCCATGATGCGTGCCAGTTCGCCCACGAGCATTTCGGTCGTTGCGGTCAGCCGCACGGGCCACTCCCGCCGACCGAGCTTGGCAACGGCCTCCGCTAGCTTCGTGACGGCATTGTTCGGGATGACTCGGCTGCCGTGAGCCGCAACCCCGCGAGCCACGAGCTTGATCCACACCAGTGCCTTCTCGCCCGTCTGGAGCAGATACGCCCGCTGACCGTTGAGGTGCACGGAGTACCCGCCGACCTCGCTAATCGCCTCCGTGGCACCGGCGAATAGATCGGGCCGGTGGTCGACGACGTAGTGCGAACCGAATACCCCTCCGTTCTCCTCGTCGGAGAAGAAGGCGATGACGAGATCGCGACCGGGCTGCTTGCCGGCACCCAGAATGTCCTGGAGGGCAGCGATGATCATCGCGTCCATGTTCTTCATGTCGACCGCGCCGCGACCCCAGAGGAGCCCGTCTCGGATAACGCCGCCGAACGGGTCCACGCTCCAGTTCGTCGGGTCTGCAGGAACGACGTCGGTGTGGCCATGCACGACGAGCGCCGGCTTGGTTCCGTCGGCACCCTCGACGCGAGCGAAGACGCTCGTGCGGCCGGTCGTGGCATCCACGTACTCGGGTGTCAGGCCCATGCCCTCGAGCAGGCCACCCAGATACTCCGCCGCGTCGGTCTCCCCGTTCGACCGACCCTCACCGAAATTGGTTGTGTCGAAGCGGATGAGCTCTTGCGCGATGCGCGCGGTCTCCTCGAGCGGCTCGGTCACAGTGACCACCGTACCCGGTGCGTTCGGCTGTGATCGTGGCGACGAGGGCGTGCTATTCTCGTACGTCGGCGGTTGAGCAATGCGCAATCGCCACTGCGCGCGGATGGCGGAAATGGCAGACGCGCTAGCTTGAGGTGCTAGTGCCCGTATAGGGCGTGGGGGTTCAAGTCCCCCTTCGCGCACAAATTTCCGAAGAGCGCCACCCGCGGGTGGCGCTCTTCTCGTTTGTGGGGCCAAGGTGGCGCGCGAACTCCTCGTGGGGCCTGTGACCCACCGGCTGACTACCGCGCGGGGAACTCGCCTTTACCGTTCCGCTACTTCAGGACGTATGTTGTCGCTAACTACATACGTCCTGAGTTGGCAGAACGCATCGAGCATCTGGCAATTGCTATCGTGCCGGCGTGGCCACGAGCACGCAGCTCAGGCAGAGCTCTACTCCTGCCCGGCCTGCTTGTAGGCGGGTTCGCCGTAGGTGGCTGTAACGAGAATCGGGATGTGATCGCTTGAGCCCCGAGCCAGGGTCTCGACACCGTTGATCGTGAAACCCTGAGACGTGACAAAGTCAAAGTGGCCGCGGAAGAACTTGTACGCGGTGTACGTCATCCGGTCGCTCAGTGACAGGTCGTAGCCGGTCTTCTTGACGCGCTCGCTGAGGTTGTCTTTGAACAGCGGGTAGTTGTAGTCGCCGACCATGATGATGGGCGCGCCCTCCCCGAGTTGCTGGAGCAGCTCGTGAGCGGCCTTGATCTGGGTGCGGCGCAAGGAGTTGAGTGCCGTGAGCGGTGCCGCGTGGAACGACGCAAGCACGAGTTCGTGCCCGCTCTGCCGGTCGACCAGGCGGGATCCGACCAGACGTTCAGGCGTCGGCGAGAAGACGAGGTCGTGCAATGACTTCTTGAGCTCGAAAGACTTGCTGGCGATCTGCTCGTAGCGGTCCTTGCGGTAGTAGATCGCGAGCCCGAGCCGATTGCTCTTGGTTGAATCCGCGAGGTGCAACTCACCGATCTCAGCTGGCAGCTCGGCCGCGAAAACCTCTTGGAGGCACAGGGCGTCGAGGTCCGGCGTCTTCGCGAGTTCGGCGAGTTCACCCACCGCGCGATGCTTGCGCAGGTTGTAGCTGATAACTCGAATCACGTGTTTCGCGGTCCTCTTCTTCGGCGAAGTGTCAAGCCTACTGCCGCTGGTTCGGTGCCATCGCACGCAGGGATAGGAGTCGGTACGCAATCCCCACGGCGAGTAGAGCGAGGCCAACCACGATCGACAGGAGCGGAAGGGTTGCCACGAGCACGAGGCATCCCACGATGCCGAAGACCTGAAGGGCGCGAGGGTAGCGCCGCTGCTCGAGTGGCTGTGTGAGCGCCGACGCATTCGCGATCACGTAGTACAGCAGCACCCCGAAGGCTGAAAAGCCAATCGCGCCTCGCAAATCCACCGTGATCACAAGGGCAATCACGACGAGCGCAAGCGCGAGCTCGGCTCGGTAGGGCACCGAGAACCGCGGATGCACGGCCGCGAGCCACCGCGGGAGGTCTCGCTTCCGCGCCATCGCTAGGGTGGTGCGACCAATTCCCGCGATCAGTGCAAGCAGAGCCCCGAGGCTCGCCGCCGCGGCACCCACTCGCACCAGGGGTGTGGCCCAGCCCCACCCGGCGGCCGCAACGGTCGTCGCCAGTGTTGCGGACGAGTCGGCCACTCCGGCAGGACCAAGCACTCCCAGAACCACCACACCGATCACGCCGTAGATGATCACCGTCGCACCCAGCGCTAGCGTGATCGCCAACGGGATAGTGCGTGCCGGATCCTTCACCTCCTCCCCCATGGTCGCGATACGGGCGTAGCCCGCGAAGGCGAAGAACAGCAGGCCAGCAGACTGGAGGATCCCGTACCATCCGTCGGCTATCAGGTCGCTTCCCACTGTTAGCGCAGGCAGGCCAGTGGATGCCCCGGCAGCAACCACGACGGCGAGGACGAGCAGCACGACCACGACGATCACGCGAGTGAGCAGCGCGGTGCGGGTTATGCCGAAGAGGTTCACCGCGGTAATGGCGAGGACGGCGGCGACGGCGACGGGCCGCTCCCAGCCGGCCGGCGCTGCGTACGCGGCGAAGGTGAGCGCCATCGCAGCGCACGACGCCGTCTTGCCGATCACGAAGCTCCACCCTGCGGCAAATCCCCACCAGTGTCCGAGGCGCTCGCGACCGTAGACGTAGCTGCCGCCCGAAGTCGGGTAGACGGCGGCGAGTTGCGCCGACGAGGTGGCGTTCGCGAACGCGACCGCAGCCGCGACCGCGAGCCCCACCAGCAGGCCCGACCCCGCAGCTTGGGCGGCCGGGGTGAACGCGGCGAACACCCCGGCACCGATCATCGAGCCGAGGCCGATCAGCGTGGCGTCCCCGAGACCGAGGCGGCGGGCAAGCGCGGGGTGGGCTGACACAACGGCACCCTACCGGGTGATTGTGTATGCGATGGCGTGCAGTAAAGTTGAGCAATTCACCGACTGGGGAGGTCAGGATGAGTGACAGTGCGCAGTTCCCGAGTGCCGAGAGCGCTTTCGAGGATGAGACTCAGCCCCACCACCCGAAGCACCGCCTCGAGGGTGTTCCCGTCGATGCCCAGCCGCTAGACGCCCCACCTCTGCTCGCGGAGTTCGGCGAGAACCCCGACACGTCGTCCGCCGGCTGAACCTGAGACACACTCACACGAAGCGGATGCCGCCCACCAGTCGGGTTCGCACATCGAACAACTCGTTGCCGCCCATCGGCTCGGCGCCCGGCACACCGCTACGCAGGAGTCCCGCGAGCACCGACTGACGCACGGCCACCGCAGCCGCACCGCGCACGGTGCCCAGCGAGACGAGCGGCTCGTCGAATGCGTCATCCGGCAACACGATCGCGAGGGCGGTGAACTTCACCCGGAGCTGTCGAGAGATCACCTTGGCGCGCACCCCGAGCTCGTGCATGGGCCGCTCCCCCGCTACCGCCTCGCCGATCAGCTCCCCCTTGCGCACGCGAACCGCGCCCCCGAAATCCTCCGACAGCAGGGCGACGAGCCCGGTAGGTCCGAGCACGATGTGGTCGATCTTGGCCTCGGCGTCCCCCGTCAACACGTCGTGCCAGATCGTGTAACCGATGCCCAAAGTGCTGAGCGTACGTGCCGTCGCCTCCTCGGCGAGAGCGTCGGCGAGGGTACGGCGGATCTCGCGGGGCGCAGTGCGCACAAGCACCGGATCGTACGGGTCGTCGAGGGTGACCCCGCGTCCAACCCATTCCCGCATCTGCGAGAGGAATCGTTCGCGCCGCCACCCGCCGGGGTGGCCGTAGCTGCGCGGCTTGGGCCTCGTGTCCTGTGCAGGGCGGGCGGGCCGCGCGGTGAAGGTGCCGTGCTCGCTCGCGCCTCCGTGACCCGCGTCGTACGCCGCTCGCTTCTCGGGGCTCCCGATGCGCTCCCACGCCGTTTGCACGGCTGTGAAGCGCTGCGGATCTCCGCCGGTGTCAGGATGCGTCTCGCGCAGAGCCTTACGGAACGCCTTGCGCAGTTGGTCATCGCTCACGGATGCCGTTACCCCGAGCACCTCGTAGGGGCTCAGCGACAGGGGGCTCTCCGACACCGCCTCAGGATACCTGCGGCAAGCATCCAGCTAGCTGCGCGTAGATTGGTGACGTGACCACTACTCTCGCCGACATTCCGCTGACCACCATCAAGGGCGAGGCCACGAGCCTTGGCGCCTACTCGGGCAAGGTGCTCCTCGTGGTCAATGTGGCGTCGCGGTGCGGTCTCTCGCCACAGTACGAGAAGCTGGAGGCGCTCCAGAAGAAGTACGAGTCGCGTGGATTCACCGTGCTCGGATTCCCGAGCAACCAGTTTCTTCAGGAACTCAGCAAGAACGAGCAGATCGCCGACTACTGCTCCGCGACGTGGGGCGTCACGTTCCCCATGTTCGACAAGGTGAAGGTGAACGGCAAGAACGCGCATCCTCTGTACCAGGAGCTCGTCAAGACGCCGTACGACGCCAACGGACTGCTGAAGGCGGGCAAGATCAAGTGGAACTTCGAGAAGTTCGTGATCACCCCGTCGGGTGAGATCCACCGCTTTCTTCCCACCATGGAGCCGGATGACAAGGCCATCGTTTCGGTGATCGAAGGCGCACTACCGGCCTAGCGCCCGCCTCCGCCCCCGCCGCCCCCTCCGCCGCCGGAGAAGCCTCCGCCACCCGATCCGCCCGAGAAGCTCCCGCCGGAGCTGCCCCGCCAGCCAGATGAACTCGTGCTCGGCGGAGTGATCGTCGTACGGAAACCACTGAGCGTGCTCGAGAATGCGGCCGCCTCGAAGCCCCGTGACCCCACGAACCAGTCTGGCTTCTCGTCCAATGAGTCCACCCGCACCTCAAGTTCCTTCAGCCAAGTGGTCTCCACGCCCCACATGACGGCCCAGGGCAGCAGCTTCTCGTAGAGCTTGACGACTTGAAGGTTGTCCGTGACGTCCACGCGGTCGGCACCGGTCGCGCTCTGAAGCAACTGAAGTCGATCCTTCTCGGCTAGGTCGAGATACACCTTCATGCCCTTGAGGTAGTCACGAGCATCCGCACCCGTCGCCGTCACGGTGCGCGTGCGCCACGCCAGCGGCAGGGTGATGAACACGGCGAGGAACGCGAACACCATCGCAACGACTACGAGCGGGCTGACGTTGGAGAACAGCACCGCCGTGAGGATCAGCACACCCAGGCCGGCGAAGATGAGCAGAAACTCAGCCAAGGGAATCAGGATGCCCGCGGCGATGCTCCGCGGCGGTAGTTGGTAGCCCGCGGTAAGGAGGGATGCGTTGGCTTTCGAGGAAACCGCGTCCAAGCGGGCCATGAGCAACTGGTCGCGATGGCCGAACCCTTTGAGGGCACCGGGCTGAGGGTTGGGACCGAACAGATCGGCGAGCAGTTCGAGATCGTAGGTGTCGGCGCGATCGCTCGTCAGGTACTGGAGTGTGTAGGGCTCGCCCGTGGCGGCATCCACCGGATAGGCAAGAATGCGGAGGTTGTGTCGCACTGCCAAACGTACGAGCGCCGCGGGCAGTGCTGACGACCCACGACTCACGAGGTGTGCCGCCTGCAGAATCGAAAGGTTCTCCGGCTCGCTGTACTGGGCGATGATCGTTCCGCGCCCCGGTGCGCCGCGCCCCGACCGCACGCGAAGCACGATTGCCAGCACCACCCCACCGATCACAGCAGCGAGTAGGCCGCCCGAAACGAGGTGAGCCCAGAGCGGCAACGGCTGTGGTCCGGAGTAGGTCGGCTCGGGCGTCAGGAAAGTGTCGGCGGTGAACCCGACTGCGATAGTGAGTGTCTCGCCCGGCGCGAGGTCGGTGACCGCGGCCGTAAATTCCAGCGGCCCGCCCTCGATTGTGCACGAGTTGTTCTCGCCGAACGCACCCTGATAGCAGGATGCCGCGCCGCTGACAAAGGGTTCCAGCGCGGGATCGAGGTGCAGCGCCGTCGACACCTCGCCGAAGGGCTGATCCCACCCTGTGCCGTTGACGTCCCAGTAGAACTCGTCATCATCGGTGTTGGCGAAGTAGCGCACCACGTTTGACTGGCGGTAGGTAATCACATAGGTCTGCACGCCCCGTACGAACTCGTCGGTGCCCAGCGCGAGCTCGACGAACTGGCCGGTGTAGTTGGTCTCGTACGGCACGGGGGCGCCCGCGGCATCCGTCACTGACTCGACGATCGTGCCCAGGGCAACGCCGTCGTAGTCGTCGGGGATGGCGCGAAGGATGCCACGATTCTGATCGAAGTCGGGAAAACGCGCGACGATTGTCTCGACCACCGCGAGGCGCGAGGTGCCGTCCCCGTCGCGGCTCAGCGTGTAATCGGCGCGAAAGGAATCGAAAGTGAAGTCGCTCGTGTCTGCGCGCGCGGCCGTTGGGGCCGCAACAAATAACAGCACGATCAGGGCAGCCAAAATCCGTCGCATCGGGTCGAGCCTAGCGCCGCGCGAGTACTCTGAACCCATGACGAATGTCGTCGCGCATGAACCGGATGCCAGTCGCTACACACTTATTGTGGATGGCCAGGTTCTCGCGCTCGCGGACTACCGAATCAACGGCAACTCTATTTCGTTCAACCACACCTTTACTCAGCCCTCGCACCGCGGCCAGGGGCTCGCAGCCGAGGTCGTGGACTTCGCAATGAATGACGTTGAGGCGAACTCGACCCGCCGCGTCGTGCCCATGTGCTGGTACGTGGCGCAGTGGTTCGACGACCACCCGGAGCGGGCCGGGCTGCTCGCGCGCTGAGCTACAAGCAGATTCAGGCAGACTTTTACGAATAGCGGAGGGGCCAATCAGTAGGTCGGTAGCGAGTTCCGCACCAGCAACGGCCCTTGGCGCCAGCGCGCACATCTACCTCTGTCTGACTAGTCCTCATTAGTACCGACTGTTCTACCCCCGTCCGGGGATATAGCTTCTTGGCAGGTGCTTCCGCACCGATCCCGGCTGTAGCGGCTAGGGACCGGGGTGATTTCAATTACTCAACAGAAACGGAAGATCATGAAGAAACTATCCATGGCCGCTATCGCGGCGAGCGCGGCGCTCGCACTGGCGGTGAGTGGCGGCATCGCGGCCCACGCTGGAACGTGGAACTACGGCTATTTCCAGTGCGCGGTGGGCTACAAGGTCTATACGTCCGCAAGCCGCCTGGGCACCGCCACTCACACGTGGGGCACAGGTGTTGGCTCCGAGATCAACTACACCCAGCACGGTAGCGGGTCGCCCAAGACCGTCAGGGCCTACTCCATCTACCGCACGCTGTACTCCGCCCAGGTAACGGGGACGCAGATTACCTCCGCCAACGAAGCCTGCTATTCCTACCCATTCCCGGGGGCGGGCTAGCGCCCCCATTCGAGCTTGGGGCCTAATATGCCACGTCATGCATTGATCTTCGCCGTTGCCGCGACACTTCTGTCCGGTTTGGTCGGATGCAGTTCCCCTCAGACCCCACCTCCGCGAACGGTCTTGACAGAGTCGGAACAACAAGACCTGATCGAAGATGCACGCGCTCAGGCCGAGTCTGAACTCCTTGCACGGTACCCAAGCGCGGCGATACCGGCCGTGGCGTTGGTGCGGGTAGTCGAGGACAGTGAGTGGCTCGATGTGTATGCACAGTGTTTGACAGACGCAGGCTTCCCAGCAACGGTGCAGGGCGATAGCTTGAATGTGAGAATAGCGGCCGGGCAAGAGGAGCCGCAGGCGGTCGCCTACTACGTGTGCCAGGCGAAATACCCCGTTCGCCCTGAGGCACCCTTGGGCGACCCTGAGATCAGCTACCTCTACCACTACTACGTCAACAGTTTGACTCCCTGCCTTGAGGCGGAGGGATTTGCAATCCCGGATCCGCCGAGCAAACAACAGTTCACAGACGACTACCTTGCGGACGTCTTTTGGACCCCGTACGACTATGTGTCCGGGAGCAACGAAGACGTTTGGGACAAGCTCAACGACGTATGCCCACAATCACCGTTCTAGCCGCCGGTGCGGGTATGCGTCGTTGTTCTTCTGGCGTACAACAGTCGTCCATCGCAAAGGTCCGAGGCATCCGCGTTCGTCTAAACGCCGGTGCTTGGAAAGCTGCAGTGCCATGGATCGAGTCGAGATCCTGGGGTTGGCGACCAATAGAGCCGAGTGTCGATCGAGATCTGTCGAGTAGAGTCGCACGGTCAGAGGAGGAGGTGCGTAATTACCGTTGAGAAGGAGACCACCGGGGTGCGACTGTGGCTGCGCTGGGCGGGAGCAGGTCTCGCAATCTTTGTGGTCGGTGGCGGCGTCGGTTGGGCCGCATCCACCGTCCTGACTCCCGCACAAGATGTACTCGATTCGACCGCCTATTCCTACGTCGAGGTCGTCAACGGGGAGGTTGGGTCCAGCATGAACCTGAACACTGCGGCTGGATGGACGCCTGTGCCGGTTGGGTCGAATCTCGCGTCGGGGACGGTCACGACGGTCAACATCGAAGCCGGTCAAGAGGTCGGTGCGGGTGCGACGCTTTACACGGTGAACCTGCGACCGGTTGTGATCGCGCAGGGGAGCATCCCAGCTTTCCAAAGTCTGTCGGATGGTTCGAAGGGCACGGATGTCGCACAGTTGCAGGGCATGCTGGCGTCGCTAGGTTTCTATATGGGTCCAGTGGACGGGGGGTTCGGCGGCGGCACCGCGTCTGCGGTGAAAGCCTGGCAGAGGAGCCTGGGCATCGACGGCGATGGTGTGGTGCAGGCGGGCGATATCGTGTTCGTCCCGTCGCTACCGACGCGCGTTGCTCTGGACACCGAGAAGGTCAAGCGCGGTGCATCGCTCTCGGGTGGGGAGCCGGTCGTGCGGGGCCTACCGTCAGCGCCGACATTTAGGATTCCAGTGACTGAAACGCAGGCCAGCCTGATGCCGACCGGCACGCGCGTGGAGATCACGGGTCCTGCGGGCGAGACCTGGGAGGCCTATGTGCTCGAGCAGAAGACCAACGAGGTGTCCGGCATCGACGTTATTCTCGAAGGTAAGGATGGCGCGCCCATCTGTGGCGACGCCTGTGGTTCGATCCCCGTTACCGGTGAGGCGTTCCTGCGGTCTCAGATCGTGACGGTGGAGATGGTCAGTGGCTTGACCGTTCCGAGCGCGGCGCTGTTGAGCAGGGCCGACGGCAGCCTGTCCGTCATCGACGATGAGGGTGAGGAGCACCCGGTGACGGTGGTGACGAGTGCGCGCGGCATGTCTGTCATCAACGGGGTGCCCGAAGGCACAATGGTGCGTGTCCCTGCAACGGAGCAGTAGGCGTGCTCGACGTCCAGGCCCTGACTTTTGGCTATGACCCGGCGTCGCCCTTGCTTGACGGATGGTCTGCCCGGTTCAACGCGGGTGAGGTGGTCGCTGTGACCGGCCCTTCCGGCCGCGGCAAGTCGACGCTCCTGTACCTGCTCGGCCTGATGCTGAGGCCGACAAATGGCGAGATCATTGTCGACGAACAGGATGTGGCACAACTGAGCGACCGCAATCGTGCCCACCTGCGGGCCCGTCTGTTCGGGTTCGTGTTCCAGGATGCCGCACTCGACGCCACCCGCACAGTCCTGGACAACGTGGTCGAGACCGCCCTTTACCGCGGCGAACCACGCGCGCAGGCCGTGCGGCGCGCGCAGGACCTGATGGCCCAGTTTGGTGTGGATCTGCAGGCTTCGGCGAAGCCCGGGCAGGTCTCCGGCGGACAGGCTCAGCGTATCGCCCTGTGTCGGGCGCTCTTGAACGACCCGCGTATACTCTTGGCCGACGAGCCCACCGGCAACCTCGATCCTGCCTCGGCCGCTGTCGTGGTGCAGGCGCTTCACAGGCAGGCCCACTTGGGGGCGACGGTCGTTGTCGTGACCCACGACCCAACACTCGTTACGCGCTGCGACCGGAAGATCGAACTGTGAGCTCCGTCCTCGCGGTGATTCGGGAAGCTCTGGCGTCCGCTCGAGCTCAGCCTGTGGCATCCATCGTCTCGATTGTTATGGTCGCTGGGATGTGTGCGAGTGTGCTGTTGACAACTGGTCGCACTGTGGGCGCGGAGCAGGCCGTGCTCGGCTCCATCGACTCCGCGGGCACACGCTCGATCGTCGTGCGCGCCGACGCTGACGCCGGGTTGAACACGAACGTCCTCGGACGGTTGGCGCACATCGAGGGAATCGAGTGGGTCGGTGCCTTCGGCCCGGTAAGCGACGTCACCAACGCCGCAGTGCCCGATGGCACAAAGGTTCCCGTGCGCTTGGCCTGGGGCGCCCACCTCGGTGGCCTCGGCATCCCTGAGGTGCAACCGCTCGAGAATCGCACGGCGTGGGCATCCGCGTCGGCGCTTAAGCAACTGGGGATGCCCGATGGTGTTGGTGGGCTGACCTCGGATGAAGGCGCGGACTATGCTGTGGGCGGCCCGCTCGACGTACCCGACTACCTGCAGTTTCTCGAGCCTCTAGTTGTCGTCCCCCAGGAAACGGATGCCGCGGCTCCCGAACCCGTGAACGTGCTGGTGGTTATCGCCGCCCGACCCGACCTGGTCTCGCCGGTGTCGCAGGCCGTGCAATCCCTGCTCGCCGTTGACGACATCACCAAGGTCAAGCTCTCCACGAGCGAGTCGCTCGCGGCACTCCGAGCCTTGGTAGAGGGGCAGCTCGGCAGCTTCGGGCGCAATCTCGCGATCGTCATCTTCGGGCTTACCGCTGTCCTCGTCGCCGCGATTCTCTACGGGCTCGTGATGCTCAGGCGCAAAGACTTTGGCCGCCGCCGCGCCCTCGGCGCATCTCAGGGGCTCATCGTCGCGTTGCTCCTCACCCAGATGGCGGGACTCAGCGTGACCGGTGCTGTGGTCGGCAGCGTGGGGGCCGCCGTCGGGCTCGCCGTCACTGGGGACCCGTTGCCCGGCATCCTCTTCTTCGTCGCCGTGGGCGTGCTCGCCGTGGCGGTGGGACTCGTCGCGGCTCTCCTGCCCGCCGTGGCCGCAGCAAGACGCGACCCGCTCAAGGAACTGCGTGTGCCATAGAGCAGAGTGCTGCCTCCGGAATTGTATTGACTTGTTCGGTGACACTGCGGTCTTGAGTTGGGCGATGACGTCCAACCGTCTCCGCAGGCCTTGGCGATGCGCACCGAAAGGGCTGACCGGCCGCGGCTACAGCCGCCCGCCGTCGCACCCTCTGGCCGAGAGCCGTAGGCTCTTATCTGATGCGACTGCTGCTCATCCGCCACGGCCAGACCCCGTCAAACGTAGACGGCCTGCTCGATACCGCACGCCCGGGACCGGGCCTCACCGAGTTGGGTGCGCGCCAAGCCGCCGAGATTCCCGACGCCCTGCGGCAGGAGCGGGTAGGCGGCGTCTACGTGTCGACTCTGCGTCGCACCCTTCTCACCGCGGCACCCCTTGCCGCGGATCGGGGGCTTGACGCGGTGGAGTTGCCGGGCATCCATGAGATCGAGGCAGGGGACCTCGAGATGCGCCACGATCACGAGGCCTACCGGATCTACCTTGAGACCGCCTTCGCCTGGGGGCTAGGCGACCTGGCGCGGATGATGCCGGGCGGTACGGACGGGCACGCGTTCTTCGGCCGCTTCGACAAGTCGATTGCGATGATCGATACCGAACATGCCGTCGTGTTCAGTCACGGTGCGGCGATCCGCGTGTGGGTTGCCGGACGCGCGACCAACGTGCCGCCGACCTTCGCGGGCGAGCACGACATCCAGAACACGGGGGTCGTCGAGCTCGATGGCTCTCTTGACGCTGGATTCACCCTGCTGTCATGGCAGGGCACCCCGGTCGGCGGATCCGAGTTCGCGGATGACACCGCAGAAGACCCTACGGGCGAGACCCTCGACGAGGCGCGAGCGGCCGACTAGGCCCGTAGAGCATCGGTCCGAACCGGCTCTCGACCTATTCCCAGACCGTACGGACTCCCCCAACCGTTGCGAAGACCGGGTCGGAGGTCACCAGCGGCAGGTGCTCAGTGATGCTCTGCGCCGCAAGGAGCCGATCGAACGGATCATGGTGCCCCCAGGTGAGTTGGCCCGCCACGAGCCCATGATGACTGCTGATGGACAACTCCGTCGCCCCGACCGAGCGGAGCATGTCGCGGTACGCCATCACAACCCGGTGTGCTTGCGGTAATCTACCGATTCGGTACTTGGTGGCCAGCTCAAATGCGGTCACCGCGGATACCACGAGCTCGTTCCCCTGGTCTCGCAGCAGCGCTGTTGCGGTTGCAGGCACGCGGTTCGGATGTCCGAGCATCCAGATCAGGACGTGTGTGTCGAGAAGCAGCCTCATCGTCCTTCCCAGAGTCGAAGTTCTTCTTCGGGAAGCGGGTCGAAAAAGAAGGAGTCGGGGATGTCTAGCCCCGGTACGGTCCCCAACTCTCGGGGATCGGGCGCCCCGACAGCGACCATCTTTACGATCGGCTTGCCGCCGCGGGCGATGATTATCTGCTCTCCCTTCTCCACGCGCGCGAGAAGCTCGGAAAGTCGAGTCTTGGCATCCTGAACATTCACTTGCTCGGTCATGTTGACCAAGGGTAGATGACCAACCACGCTCATAACAAGTAGTCCGCCGGCTCTACCGCCCGGACACCGCGCCGGTGGCACAGGTGTGGACCGCTGAACGCGACTTGCGAGTTCTCGCAGGCCTCGTGCAGCGCCCGCAGCCACACCCGATCCACGTCGCTCAACTCAGCCGCACCGACGCGCTCGTAGGTAACGATCACCGTGCTCGCCTCGAGCTCGCCAGCCAGTTCACAGATGAAGGCACCGATGCGCTCGGGGTCGTCGTCGCTGGGGGCGGGCGGAACATCCGTTGGCATGATCACGGGCAGTTGCTGGCGGTGAGCGTCGAGAAACATCAGCCACACCTGGTGGCGGATCGCGTTGCGCAGCAGATCGCGCACGCGCGCCACGATCTCGTCGTCAGTGTCGAGCGCGACTGCGCTCACGTCATCGAAGTGCAGGGTTTCGGTCATTCCCCGAGTGTGAAGGGCGAGCTCCGCGACAGGCCGCGTAGCGCTCGATCTGTGGATCGTCTTCGAAGCGCTGTAGTGCCAACGACATGACCCAGTACGCGCCCCCCGAGGAGCGGCGTACGATTGGGTCATGACTACACCTGCAATCACGATGTACGGCGCCGATTGGTGTTCCGACTGCCGGCGCGCCAAGAAGGTGCTCGACCTCAGTGGGGTGGCCTACAAGTACATCGACCTCGTCGCGCAGCCCGAGCAGGCGGATGCGGCACAGGCCATTAGTGGGCGCACGAACATCCCGGTCATCACGTTTCCCGATGGGAGCCACCAAGTCGAGCCGAGCAATGCCGAGCTCGAGGCGAAACTTCGCGAGGTCGGGGCTCAGGCCTGATCGTAGGCCGCGCGGAGCCAGCCGACGAGTTCGTCGTCGATCTGGGCGGGGTCCGTCACCCTCACGCGGTGAGTGACCATTGCGTTCCAGGAGCCGCTCTGCTCGACACGCGGTGAGGTGGCGGCCACCGAGGCATCCCGCAGCTTGATTCCCACGTCGAGGCGGTCTGCGGTGGTGGCGAGAACGGCGAACTTCGCCTTTCCCTTGAGCAGGCTGAGATAGGTGTCTGTCGGCGCGGTGCCGACTGCACCGTGCTCGGCCAGCGTCACGATCAGCTCGTCGACGGCCGGGCGCCAGCGCGCCTTGGCGCCCGAAAACAGCTTGTCAATGCGGTCGGAAGCCGCGGGCCGATCCTTGAACGTGGCGAAGAGCGCCATTGCGTGCCCCTGTCCCAGCCCGTACTCCTCCTTCAGCCAGGCGACGACCTCACTCGCTTTCGCGTCGAGAAGCCCTTTATCAGCGGCAAGCCGACGGAAGTCCGCTGCCTCGAGCCCGGTCTTCTGCTTGATGGAGTCGAGATAGGCCTGAAACGTCATGCGCACGAGTGTAGGCCGCGGCCCGGTCCCAAGGGCCGGCGCGGCACGAGCGACCCTACGCCGGCGGAGCGAACCACGGTGGGTACACCGCAACCTTGGTGCGCAGACCTGCACCCGCCAGAATTTCTCGCACCCGGTCCCGCTGCGGCTCGTTGGCGACCCCGATCAACTGCACCGCTTCGAACGGCACCG
>JBJXDR010000153.1:0-2589 GCA_046155245.1 Rhodoglobus sp.
GGACGAGGCGCTCGCCGACAGCGCCTGCGACTTTGCCTTGAAGTGCGGCCAGGGCGCAGAGGCCGGGGCAGGGGAACCGCTCGTCTGGTTGCCCTGGCAGTGCCTCGTCGCGATGATCCTCCTCGCCCGGCGGCGGGTGGTGAACGGCACGAAGACGGATACCCCTGCCACCAAAGCCCTGCTGCTGGTTGTGTCACGCGGCGCGGGGAAGACCGAGTTCGCCGCGTCGATGATCATGGCAGCGATGCGCGACCCCGAGACGCGGCTGGAGTTCGCCTCGGTTGCTCCGGATGGTCGTCTCGCGCAGAAGACCTTCGAGCGAATGCAGACCATGTCGCAGACACTTGACGCGAAGGAATGGAAGGCGACGGGCGGCAGCACCCCCGCGCACCCTGGCAGAGTGAAGCACGGCGGCAATCGGTACATCTCGCTCCCGTGCACCGACAAGGCGCTCGATGGTTTGACCACCCGCCTAGTCGTGGCCGACGAGGTCGCCCGCATGGAGTCCGCATTCGGTCGACTGCTCACCGGCTTGGCGAAATTCGCCACCAGCCAGACGCTGCTCATCACCACGCCGGACCCCGAGCAGAAGACCCGTCCCATCTGGGGCTATTGGGACGCTTGTGAGCGGGCAATCAACGACGGAACGCCCTACCCGCCGGGCTGGTGGCCGCTCCTGTACGGGCTCGACCAGGACGATCAGGCCGCGGACCCGAAGGCATGGCCCAAGGCGAACCCGTCGCTCGGGGTGATCGTCGACCCGGCGCAGCTCGAACTGGCCGCTCGCACGATGCTGGAAAGCGGAGACCCGGCGCAGATAGCCGAGTTCGAGACGCAGTTGGCTTGCCGTTACCACGAACTCGCGACCACCGACGTGGATCTAGGAGTGCTTGAGCGCCAGATGCAGAAGACCGACTGGGACCGCCTTGCCGGTGCGCCCGCGGTGATCGGCCTTGACCTTTCCCGAGGTGGTTACGGCGCCCAGCTCGATCTCACCTCGATATGCCTGATGGTTGTCGACGGCAACGTGATCCGCGCCCGCAACGTCTCATGGTGGGCCGGGACGGACATCCAGCTCGACGAACGGCGCTGCAAGAACCCGCTGGGCGCTTGGGTGGAGCAGGGATTCCTGCGCCGGATGCCTGGGGAATGGCACGACATGGCCGTGGTCGAAGCCGAGATCGAGTCGCTCATGGCCCGGTACGACATCCGCAAGATCGGCGTGGACCCGCATCCAGCCCAGGCGCGAGACATCAAACGGTGGGCAGATCGCGGCTGGCCGATCGTTCCGGTCGATCAGTCCATCCGCACGATGGCGCCCGCCTGGAAGTTGTGGGGCGACCTGCTCAAGTCAAAGCAATTGATCTACGAGCCGGACCCGGTGCTGCGTTCCGCGCTCAACGCGGTGCGATTAATTCGCGACAACGTCGGCAACACGCGCCCCGTGAAGGGTCGAAGCAACGGCAACACCGACGCGGTGGTTGCTGGCAACATGGCCGCGCTGCTGATGGAGCACCACCAGGTACGCGAGGCCACCGGGCTATCGACTTCGTCATGCCCCATCGGATAGACACGGTTACAAGAAATCCGGCTTGACGATTCGGGGCACACTTGTTCCATCCGCTCCGTGGGCATCTTCTCACGGTTCTTCGGCTTCAAGTCCGGCGTCGCGATCTACACGCGACCCGAGCCTATCGTCGCCTCCCCGGTCGATGCGATCCCCGCCGTGGTACGCGCCACGCAGCTCATCTCGGCGGACATCGCCCGCCTTCCCGTGTCGGTCTACGACAGCGAAGGCCAGGAGATCGAAGACCATCCGGTCGAGATGTTGCTGAACGGCGACGCGAGCCGCTGGCAGTCGGGCTACGAGTTCCGCCGCTACACGACGTCCGTCGCGCTGACGCACGGCAACGGAATCGCCCTGATCCGCCGAGGAAATGACGGTGCGATCGCCGAGCTCCAGCCGGTGCCAGCGGACGCGATGAGCGCCGAGATCACCGAGGAAGGCGTCAGCTACCGCATCGGCAACATCGTGATGGCGTCCGACCAGATGCTGCATATCGGTGCATACCCGGATCACCTCCAGCCGTGCTGGTACCGCTCGCCGCTTGACGTGGCCCGCCAGGCGATGCAGCTGGCAGCTAACGAGAATGGAGCTCATGCCTCGTTGGTCTTGACGGGTTCCATGGGGAAGGTCGTTATTTCTCACCCGGGCGCAATGAGTGACCAGACCGTCCAGGCAATTCGCGATGCGTGGAGCACCATGCACGCGACTGCCGACGGCGCAAGCCGCCCGCTGATCCTGCGCGAGGGAATGAAGGCCGAGAAGATCTCCCAGGAGACGAGCGCCACCATGCTTGAATCCCGGCGCTTCAGCGTGCAGGAAATCGCCCGCGCATTCGGCGTCCCGCCGGAGATGCTGTTCCAGCAGGGCGGTGGTGCACTTTCAAGCCAAAGCGAGACTGCCCGCGCCTACGCGGACGGTGCGATTGCGGCATGGGCTACCGCGTGGGAGTCGGAGCTCACGCGGAAGCTCTGCCGCCCCGGCGAGTTCGTTCGCATCGACACGACGCCGATCGTGCGCGGCAA
>JBJXDR010000154.1:0-11171 GCA_046155245.1 Rhodoglobus sp.
ACGGTGTCCGGGTTCCAGACCTTCGCGTGGACCGTGATGAACGGTCGCCCGTACTTCGTGCCCGGAGACGGCCCGGCCAACCTTGCTGTGCTGCGCGAGCACGGCATCCGCGCGATCAAGACCTCGCCCGCACGCCTCGAGAACCTGGTCGATGCTGCGGAGGCGGAGGGCGTGGTGCCCGGCGACCTCGCCGTCGAGGTCGTGCAGGTCGCGGGCAGCCTGTTGACACCCAGCGTGGCCCGCCGTGCTGAGGGCGTGTTCGGGTGCACGCCTCTGTACCTCTACGGGTCCACCGAAGTCGGCACCGTCACCCGGGGCGTCTTCGACAGGTTGGCACCGAACGCCGTGGGTAGCGTCGTCGACGGCTCCGAGGTGCAGGTCGTCGACGAGACCGGTGCGCCCACTCCGGCGGGCGAGTTGGGGACGATCCGGTACAGAGCACCGTTCACGCCCGATCACTACTGGCGGGCGGGCCCCGAAGCCAACAGTTCCTTCCGTCACGGCTGGTTCTACCCGGGCGACCTCGGGGTGCTCGACGCTGACGGTCGCCTGCTCATCTCCGGTCGCGCCGACGACCTCGTCAACGCCGGGGGCGCCAAGTTCAACCTGGCTGAACTCGACCTCTGGATGCGCGAGCTCGACCTGTTCACCGACTGCGCGAGCTTCCAGTTTCGGGATGCCACTGGCGCAACCTCGATCGGAATCGCCTTCCAGTCCCGGCACCCCGCCGACCCCGCCATCGTTCTGGAACGGGTGCGCGCACTCCTGCCCAATCTGGAGATCAAGGCGCTGCTGAGGGTCGATGGCATCCCGCGCAATCACCTTGGTAAGGTGGTGCGAACGTCGCTCGCCGAACTGATGACTGGGGACAAGCAATGACTGCTCGTGTGTGGGGATTCGCCGGTGTCGGCGCACTGGGGCTGGCCGCCATGGGCGTGGTCTCTCCGGCGAGCGCGCTACCCCCGGTCGAGGGTTGCGGCGACGCTCCCGCGGGCGCGACTCTCACCAAGACCGACGGCGTCTGCCAGCTCGACTTCCCGGTTGGCACCTACAACTGGACTGTTCCCGCGGGGCTGACCAGCCTCTTCGCGGTGATTGTTGGCGGCGGTGGTGGCGCGTATGCCGACGGCAGCTCAGCCGGCTACTCCGGCGACGGTGGCGCAGTGCTCTACGCCGATCTGACTGCGGCTGCTGCAGGCTCGACTGCGACGATCGTGGCAGGTGACGCCGGCGCTTCGGGTGATGAGCCCACCGACGGGGAGAACAGCTCGGTGACCGCCGGGTCTACCACTACCGCCCCGGGTGGATTCGCTGGCGGCTTCATCGGCAATTACTGCATCATCAACGGGGACTTCAGTGTCTACGTGGGCAACGGCGACGGCTCCGGTGGTGCCGCAGACTTGGGCGGCGATTGCTCGGTTGACCTCGGACCGGGAGTCAATCCGTTCGATGGTGATCTAGACACCTACGGCATGGCGGTGCCGTCGATCTTCGCATCCCTGAACGCGGCCCTCGGTGCGGGCGGCCGCGTGCTCGAGACGCCAGACGCTCTCACGCCGGATGTCGATCTTGCCGGTACAGGGCAGGGTGCGAGCGTGTTCTACGTGTCAGGTGACCCGAGCAGCATTCCAGACTTCAACGAGACGGCCGGTAGCGGCCGCGTCATCCTGCGCTACACGGTGGGCGCGCTAGCAGCGACGGGGACTGACGCCATCGCCCCGCTCGGCGTCGGCGCAGTGCTCGCTGCCCTCGGCGCGACGCTGTTCGCGGTCTCGCGCCGTCGCACCCGGTCGGAGTCCTAGCCCGCGACCATGGCCCGGCCGTAGGCTGGCCGAGTGATCCAACTCGGCCAGTACCCTGCCCCGTCCCACACGATCGCTCACTTCAGCGACACCCACCTGCTGGCCGGCGGACGCCCGCTGTACGGCAAGGTCAACACCATCGACCACCTGGCCCAGGCGCTCGCCCAGCTGGAGCGATCCATCGCCAAACCCGAGGCGATCGTCTTCACCGGTGACTTGGCCGATCTCGGCGAGCCGGACGCCTACGTGCGCCTGCGCGAACTCGTCGAACCCGCCGCCGCGCGCATGAACGCCCAGGTGATCTGGGTGATGGGCAACCACGACGAACGAGGCGACTACTCGCGCCTGCTCTTCGACGAGGAGTCGGATGCGCCGCAGGACCGGGTCTACGACATCAACGGCCTTCGCATCGTCTCCTTCGACACCACCGTTCCCGGCTATCACCACGGTGAGGTCACCGACGATCAGCTCGACTGGCTCGCCGACGTGCTCTCCAGCCCGGCCCCGCACGGCACCCTGCTCGCGGTGCACCACCCGCCGATCCCCACGCCGCTGCTCGAGGCTATGGGCATGCTCGAGCTGTTCGACCAGCACAAGCTGGCGGCGGTCCTTGAGGGGTCCGACGTGCGCGGCATACTGGCGGGGCACCTGCACTACTCGACGCACTCGACCTTCGCGGGCATCCCGGTGTCGGTCGCGTCGGCGACCTGCTACACGCTCGACTTGAGCGCTGAGGACCGGCTGCTCTCGGGCGTCGACTTCGGGCAGTCGGTGAACATCGTGCACGTCTACGAGAAGCAGCTCGTGCACTCGATCGTGCCCATCGGCGCGACGACCGAGGTGTCCGGATTCCCGGCGGGAGCCTGGGCGCAGATCGAGGCGATGACCCCCGAGGAGCGCATCGAGACGTTCTCGAAGAAGGCGTCCCCCTTCAATTCGACCGAGGTCGCGAGCAACGGCTGACGCTGAGAGGTCGCCGGATGGGCCGCGCGGTCAGAGGTGAGCGGACGGCGGCTAGCTCCGGTTGCGCCACCGTCCACGTTTCGCGGCGACAGACACGATCGACATCGGCAGCAGCCTCGAGATCACCGAGATGACCCGATAGCGAATGCTGGGCACAGACACCGCACGGCCGCGATCGGCCGCCTTCAGCGCGGTTCGCACCAGGGGTGTGACATCGAGCCACATCCAGCGCGGCGCCAGCGCGGCACGGCTGATATTCATGCGGGCATGGAATTCGGTTCGCACGAAACCCGGCGCCAGCGTGGTGACAGTGACGCCCGCCGGCCGATAGTAGGCGTTCGCCCAGCGGCCGAAGGTCATGAGCCAGGCCTTGGCCGCCGAGTAGCTGCCGAGCGGCGCGAACGCGGCGACGCTCGACACATTGAGGATGGTTCCTGCGCGGCGTGGCACCATCACCCCGAGCGCGATGTGCGAAAGCCGGAGGGGCACCGTCACGAGCAGGTCGACCATTCGCTGCTCATCCTCCAGGGGATTCTTGTCGAAGTTCTGCCCCAGACCGAAGCCCGCGTTGTTCACGAGCACCGTGATCGGATGCTCCGGGCTGGCGAGGCGCTGTTCGACCAGTGCGCACTGCGCTTCGTCGAGTAGGTCGGCGGCGAGCACCTCGACCCGCACGGCGTGCTCGTTGGCCAGTTCGGTGGCGAGGGCATCCAGTCGCTCACGGTCGCGCGCGACTATCACCAGATCGTGACCCCGCGCCGCCAGTTGGCGCGCGAATTCCGCACCGATTCCGGCTGTGGCGCCCGTGATCAGTGCAGCACCGGGGGGAATCGTCATGGGGAAACGCTAGCGCGGTCGCCGCCGCGTCGCCGAACATGCGCAACCATGATCGGGTGGACCTCGCTCGTGCCGTCGATGACTTCGCGAGTTACCTCGCGGCCGATCGCGGGTTCAGCCCCCACACCGTGCGCTCCTACCGCAGCGATCTCGTGCAGCTCGCCGACTTTGCGTCGCACCGGGGTGCCGAGCGCCCCGAGCATCTCGACCTCGAACTGCTGCGCGACTGGCTATGGCGCTCGTCCCAGGCGGGACTCGCCAAGTCAAGCCTGGCTCGCAGGGCCGCGGCGGCCCGCAGCTTTTCGGCCTGGCTCTCGCGCACCAACGCCGCGCCGACGGATGCCGCGACCCGCCTTCGCGCGCCCAAGAGCGACCACCACCTCCCGCGGGTACTCACGCGCCAGCAGATGGAGGGCATCCTCGACCGGGTCGCCGAACGTGCCGACACGGGCGATCCCGTCGCAATCCGGGATCGTGCGATCATCGAGTTGCTCTATGCGTCGGCCCTGCGCGTCAGTGAACTTACGGGCCTGAGCCTGGGCAACGTGGACCTCGGGCGGCTCACGGTCCGCGTGCTGGGCAAAGGCTCGAAGGAACGGGTGGTGCCGTTCGGCGTGCCTGCGAAGCACGCCCTGGCGCAGTGGCTGCGGGTGCGTGATGCGCTTGCCGAGCATCCGACCGCCTTCTTCGTGGGGGCGAAAGGACAGCGGCTCACGAGTCGCACCGTCTACGCGCTCGTGTCGACGCTGCTTGAAACCGTGCCCGGCACCGGACCCTCCGGCCCCCACACGTTGCGCCACACGGCGGCGACCCACCTGCTCGATGGGGGAGCGGATCTGCGCAGCGTGCAGGAGATGCTCGGTCACGCGAGTCTCGCAACGACCCAGCTCTATACACACGTCTCGACGGAGCGGCTCAAGGAGAGCTACCGCACCGCGCATCCTCGGGCGTGAAAAGGGGCCTACTCCTTCGGCAGCTGGGACCGGTAGGTCTCCAGCACTCGCTCGAGATAGGCCGCGATGGTCTTCTGCTCAAGGGGGCTGAACTCGTCGAGCACCGCATCGATCCCGATGATCATTGGCATGAGGGCGCTCATCGCGCGCGCGACCGACTCGGGGGCCGGCACCACGAGCACGCCCCGCCGGTCGGCGGGATTCTCTTCGCGGCTGACATGGTCGACTGCCACGAGCCGATCGACCACCGCAGTAACCGCCGCAGTGCTGATGCCCAGCCGGCGTGCCAGTTCGGTCGGCGACAGCGGCCCGCTCGAGATGAGATGCTGCATGGCTTGCAGGTCGGTGGGGTTGACGGTGAGTTCGCGCCCCAGGTGCGCGGAAAATTCATCGGTCACCTCGAGAATTTCCCGCAGCAGAACCGTGGGCTTGCGCGACGGGAATCGCGGTACCAGGGGCTCAGTTGTCATGAAGACCAGTTTAGCGCTATGTTCTCTCCATCGGTTAGTAATTAGACAAGTTAGAGATAAAAGTGCACCGTTTGACGACCTTCATCACCGCCCGCCGCACCTCGTGGATCGTGCTCGTCACGTTCCTGCTCGCCACGGGTGCAATCTTCGCCATCGGCTCGGGCTCCACCGGCGACACCTCACCGGGAGTGGGGCTGCCCGACACCGCAGAGTCCGCCCAGGTCGCTGCCCTGCAGGATGAGCTGCCGAGCGCCGACAGCACGAGCGCCCTGGTCGTATTCAGCCGCGACGGCGCGAAACTCACCGACGACGACATCGCAGCAGTTACTGCGGCCGCTGCCGATCTGGCTAGCGTCTCGAAAGACGACTTCGTTCCCCCGCCCACGGTCTCCGACGACGGCACGGCGGCCCTTCTCGTCGTTCCGCTGACGATTGAGGCGGATGTCGCAGTGCAGGCCGAGCGTGCAGCCGAGATCCGCACCACGGCCAACGCCGACCTTCCGAATGGATTGACGGCGCTGCTCACCGGTGCCGAGGGCTTCGAGGTCGACATTGCCGCGGTCTTCGAGGGCGCAGACTTCACTCTTCTGCTGACGACGGTGGTGGTGGTCGCCATCCTTCTGCTCATCACCTACCGTTCCCCGTGGCTGTGGCTGTTGCCGCTGGTCGTCGTCGGTGTTGCGGACGGGCTCGCGAGCATCGTCGCCACGCGAGTGGCGGCTCTGGCCGGTATCACCCTCGATGCGTCGGTCACGGGCATCCTCTCGGTGCTGGTCTTCGGCGCCGGAACCAACTACGCCCTGCTCCTGATCGCACGCTATCGGGACGAGCTGCGCGTACACGAGGATCGGCGTGACGCGATGGCTCGTGCCCTGCGCGGAGCGGGACCGGCGATCATCGCGAGCGGCAGCACTGTGACGCTTGCGCTCCTTACCCTCGTGTTCGCTCAGCTCGAGGGCAACCGGGCTCTTGGAATCGCGTGCGCGGTGGGTGTCGTGATCGCCATGCTCTTCGCGCTCTTCGTGCTACCGGCCGCACTCGTGTTGTTCGGACGCGGCCTGTTCTGGCCTTACGTTCCACGTTTCGGTAGCGAGGGCAGTATGGAGCGCGGCGTCTGGCACCGGCTGGGCGTACTCGTCTCCAAGAAGCCCGTGGTTGTTGCGATCGTCGGTGCTGTCATCCTCGGCTCACTCGCCCTCGGGGCGACCCAGATCAAGGTGGGTCTCTCGCAGACCGAGCGCTTTACATCGGTTCCCGAGGCGGTCGTGGGCCAGAACATCATCGCCGACGCGTTCTCCGCGGGCAGTGGTTCCCCGGCCGCCGTGATCTCGAACGCCGACTACGCCGACAAGGTCGCCTCGGTCGCCGAGACCGTCGACGGGGTCGACTCCGCGACGGTCGGCGAGACCAACGGCACGATCACGCAGGTCGATGTGGTGCTGGATGCCGCGGCCGAGACCCCCGAGTCGTTCGCAGCTATCGAGGCCCTGCGCACCGCCGTGCGCGACATCGAGGGCGCCGATGCGCTGGTGGGGGGACTAGACGCCCAGAGCCTCGACGTCACCCGCGCGCAAGTGGCGGACCAAAATCTGGTGATCCCCCTCATCCTGGTGCTCGTGTTTATCGTGCTCGTGCTCCTGCTGCGGGCGTTTGTCGCCCCGGTATTGCTGCTCGCGACGGTGGTCGCGTCGTTCTTCGCGAGCCTGGGCGCCAGTTGGCTGCTCTTCCAGTCGGTGTTCGGGTTCCCGGCCATCGACACGAATGTCGTTCTCTTCAGCTTCCTCTTCCTCGTCGCTCTCGGTGTGGACTACAACATTTTCCTCACCACTAGAGCGCGTGAGGAGGCACACGAGTACGGCACCCGCACGGGTATGGTCCGGGCGCTGTCGGCCACCGGCGGGGTGATAACGAGCGCGGGCATCCTGCTCGCGGCCGTATTCGCTGTGCTCGGAGTGCTGCCGCTCATCACGCTCACGCAGATCGGCATCATCGTCTGCATCGGTGTGCTGCTCGACACGCTGCTCGTGCGTACGGTGATCGTTCCCTCGCTCGCCTTCATCACCCGGGAGAAGTTCTGGTGGCCGGGCCGCGCGATGTCGGTCGGCGCCGAGGTGCGCTCCACGCCCTGAGGCTTGGGCCGGCCCGGGGCGCAAAGCCTCCGGGTCTATGCCCGCCGGGTAGGCAGCAGTACTGAAGCGGGTATCGAGCCGAAGAACGCGAGCGGCGATACATACTGACCGTGCACGCGCACGCCGACGTGCACGCAGAGCATCGAGCAGTGTCCCGGCATGACGGTGCCGATCACCTGCCCTCGAGCGACCACGTCGCCCTCCCTGACCGCTGCGACGACCGGCTCGAAGCTCGATATCACGCCGTCGCCGTGGCCGATTGACAGCACCGGGCGATCGACGACCAAGCCCGCGAAGTGGACGATGCCGTCAGCCGGAGCGTAGAGCACACCGGTCGGCGCGCGGATGTCGACCCCGCGATGTCCGGCTGCGTAGGGCGTTGCGGGCGCGAGGTAGGGGCGCACGATCGACCGCGGCGGGTCCACCGGCCAGCGCCACGGTACCGCGGCCATCGCCGCAGCAGCGGGCGGGCCGGCGAGGCCGAGCAACAGTGCGGCGACGATCGCGAGAAGGCGTGGCATCCATTGATCGTTGCCGAGCGACGAACCGGCATCGTTCGGCAGCACCGCACCAGGGGAGAACGTTGCGATGCCAGTGCGGAGAGGGAGGGGTGGTAGTATTCTGCACAGCACTCGGGCAACCGCGTGACTACGCGTGCCTTCAGCTCTTCTTAGAGCGCCGCTCGACAGAGCATGTGGCCAGACCTCCATCAGTCCTCGGGAAACCGGGGTGGAGCTCTGAGCAGGCACCAGGTTCGTGGCCGGCCGGTCACGAAAACAACTGAGAATAGGCGCACTGCTGGGTGAAGTACACAGCTGCGCCGAGAAGGAGCACGGCCATGGCCGTCGTCACAATCCGCCAGCTGCTCGACAGCGGCGTTCACTTCGGACACCAGACCCGTCGCTGGAACCCGAAGATGAAGCGATTCATCCTGACCGAGCGCTCGGGCAGCCACATCATCGACCTGCAGCAGTCGCTTGCCTACATCGACAAGACGTACGACTACGTGAAGGAGACCGTCGCGCACGGCGGAACCATCCTGTTCGTCGGCACGAAGAAGCAGGCCCAGAACACGATCTCCGAGCAGGCCACGCGGGTTGGCCAGCCCTATGTCAACCAGCGCTGGCTCGGCGGACTCCTCACCAACTTCCAGACGGTGTCGAAGCGCCTCGCCCGCATGAAGGAGCTCGAGGAGCTCGACTTCGAAGACAGCGCCAAGAGTGGCTTCACCAAGAAGGAACTGCTCATCAAGAAGCGCGAGCTCGACAAGCTTCACAAGTCGCTTGGTGGTATCCGCAACCTCACGAAGACCCCGTCGGCGATCTGGGTGGTCGACACCAAGAAGGAGCACCTCGCGATCGACGAGGCGCACAAGCTCGGCATCCCGGTCATCGCGATTCTCGACTCCAACTGCGACCCCGACGAGGTGCAGTACCCGATCCCGGGCAACGACGACGCGATTCGTTCGGTGGGCCTGCTCACCCGCATTATCGCCGACGCCGCCGCCGAGGGCTTGATCCAGCGTCACCAGAAGCCCGAGGAGGGTGGAGAGGTCGAGCCGCTCGCAGCCTGGGAGGCCGAACTGCTTCAGGCATCCGAGACTCAGTTGTCAGAGGCCGAGCGAATCGAATCCGTTGACGGCGCGGTGTCGGGCACCCCGGATGCCGCGGCTGTCGCTGAGGTCATCGCCGCGGAGGTTCCCGTGGAGGAGAACGACGCTGACGCGCTCGTTGCCGAGCACGAGGCTGCTGCCGACCCCACGGTCATTCCCGAGCACCACGTCGAGTCGGACGAGGAGACCAAGGCCAAGATCGAGGCCGACGCCACCGACGCCGAGAAGATGCCGTCCGCCGCCGCCAAGGCTCCGAAGACGCCCGCCGCGACCAAGCCAGCTGCTGAGAAGGCCCCCGCCGCTAAGGCGGCAGCCAAGCCGGCGGCAGCCAAGCCGGCAGCCGACAAGCCTGCGGCAGCCAAGCCGGCCGCCGCAAAGACTGACGAGAAGTAAAGGACCGACCCGATGGCAGACTTCAGCCTCGAAGATCTCAAGACCCTGCGCGAGCGCCTCGGCACCGGCATGGTCGACAGCAAGAACGCGCTCGTTGAGGCGGGTGGTGACCTCGAGAAGGCCACCGAAATCCTCCGCCTCAAGGGTGCCAAGTCCAACGCCAAGCGCAGCGATCGCTCCACGAGCGAGGGTCTGGTCGGTGCGGTTGAGTCTGCGACCGCTACCACCCTGATCGAGCTCGCCTGCGAGACCGACTTCGTTGCCAAGAGCGACAAGTTCATCGCGCTCGGTAATGCAGTGCTTCAGGCCCTCGCCGACTCGGGCGCCGAGACGGTCGATGCCGCTCTCGCGTCGAAGGCCGGCTCCGGCACGGTCGAGTCGCTCATCTCTGACGAGGCCGCAATCCTCGGAGAGAAGATCGAGCTGCGCCGTCTCGCCCGCATTCCGGGCAACAAGTTCGCGATCTACCTGCACCGCACGAGCAAGGATCTGCCCCCGCAGGTCGGCGTCGTCGTCGCATTCGACGGTGACGACGCGGAGACCATCCGCTCAGTCGCGCAGCACATCTCGTTTGCCGACCCGCAGTACCTCACACGCGACGAGATCCCCTCGGAGACCGTCGAGAACGAGCGTCGCATCGTCGAGGAGATCAGCCGCGGCGAGGGCAAGCCCGAGGCCGCACTGCCCAAGATCGTCGAAGGCCGGGTTGCGGCGTTCTTCAAGCAGGTCGCCCTGCTCGACCAGGACTACGCCAAGGACAACAAGCTCTCGGTCGGCAAGGTGCTGTCGGATGCCGGACTGAAGGTCACGGGCTTCGCCCGCTTCAAGGTCGGCGCCTAACTGCTGTCAGTCGAACGCCCCGGATCTGTGACAGAACCGGGGCGTTCGTCATGTGCGGATGCTCGGGGCCGCTGCAGCCCGCGGCGAGCTGGGCGCGCGGGGTCGCGCACGTCGCCAGAGCCGTTCACGGAATACTCTGTAGGAAGCGCCCACGATCCAAGGAGCCCCATGACGGACGAGAAGAAGAGACGGGTTCTCCTCAAGCTTTCGGGCGAAGCGTTCGGCGGAGGCTCATTGGGCGTCAACCCCGATGTTGTCGCCTCCCTCGCGCGGGAGATTGCTGCGGCATCCGCTGAAGGGATCGAGGTCGCGATCGTAGTCGGTGGCGGCAACTTCTTCCGCGGCGCGGAGCTCAGCCAGCGTGGCATGGACCGCGGCCGCGCTGACTACATGGGCATGCTCGGTACGGTCATGAACGCGCTCGCGCTCCAGGACTTTCTCGAGCAGGCGGGCGCTGCCACTCGGGTGCAGTCCGCAATTGCGATGACCCAGGTGGCCGAGCCGTACATCCCCCGGCGGGCCGAGCGTCACCTTGAAAAGGGTCGAGTGGTCATCTTCGGGGCCGGTGCCGGCCTGCCCTATTTCTCGACCGACACCGTCGCCGCGCAACGGGCGCTCGAGATCGGTGCCGACGTCGTGCTCGTCGCCAAGAACGGCGTCGACGGTGTGTACGACGCCGACCCGCGCCAGAATTCGGATGCCTCGAAGCTCGAGCACGTCACGTACCAGGAAGCCCTCGTGCAGGGGCTCAAGGTCGTCGACTCGACCGCCTTCAGCCTGTGCATGGACAACTCGATGCCCATGGTGGTGTTCGGCATGGAGCCCGCCGGCAATGTCACAAAGGCGATCCGCGGCGACCGCATCGGCACGCTCGTCTCCAACTAGCCGGGCGCCCCAAAGGTGGTCGTCGTCGCCCTCGTCGCGGGCGCAGCACTCGCGCACGCGACCTGGAACGTCGCGATCAAGCGCGCGGGCACGAGTGGCGCGGGCTTTCTCTGGCTGACCGTCGTCGTCGGCGCCATCGTGTTCGCTCCGTTCGGCATTGCATCACTTCAGGGCGTCGATCTCGCCCGGTGGCTGCCTCTGGCTTTCGTCAGCGGTCTGCTCCAGGTGGGCTACTTCCTTCTGCTGCAGCGGGCTTACCGGCTCGGTGACGTGTCGATCGTCTACCC
>JBJXDR010000155.1:0-37795 GCA_046155245.1 Rhodoglobus sp.
GCGATGTCGATTCCTTCCTCGGCCATCGCGGCGACCGCGACGGGATTGATCTGGTCTTTGGGCTCGGAGCCAGCCGAGAGCACCTCAACTCGGTCACCCGCGAGCGCCGTGAGATAGCCGGCCGCCATCTGGGATCGGCCCGCGTTGTGCACGCAGACGAACAGCACGGTCGGCTTGGTTGGGGCAGTCATGGTCAAAGCATAGATGATGATCTATGGGTTCAGGATGCCCCAGCCGCCCGGTTCACGCACTGTTCACCATCAACTGCGTGAGCAGATCCCGCACCCGCACCTCGATCTGGTCACGCACCTCGCGAACACCGTCCATGGACAGCGCCGCGGGGTCAGCCAACTCCCAATCCAGATACCGTCGGCCCGGGTAGACGGGGCACGCGTCCCCGCACCCCATCGTCACCACGACATCAGCGGCGCGCACGACTTCGTCCGTGAGGGGCTTGGGAAACTCGCCGACCACGGGAACGCCGATCTCGTCGAGCGCCGCGATGACGAGGGGGTGCACCGCTCCCGCTGGCTCGGACCCAGCGGTTAGCACGCGCACCTGGTCGCCGGCGAGCGACCGCAGGATCGCTGCAGCCAACTGCGACCGCCCTGCGTTCTGCACGCAGACAAAGAGCACGATCGGGGCATCCTCGGGGGAGTCGACGCTGGTCAGCGCGCGCAGGCGATCGGCGGCAAAACGCGCGGTCAGCGAGGGCAGGTAGCGGGTGATGCCGGCCCGCTCGGCCAGCAGCTGGTAGCTCTCGCGGACGTATCGATCGACAGTCTCGGGGGAGAGGGTGCCCGAGAATCGCTCGGCGAGATCGGAGGCAATGCGGTCGAGAACCGGTGGCGCGACGACCGCGGCCACCGGGTCATCCCGCATCGCATCGACCACGTCAGCCATGCGGGTCGGGGCGATGGAGTACCAAGCGAGGCGCCCCTGTTGACGGCGCTCGACGAGTCCCTCCGCCGCCATGACGCGAAGGTGATGACTCACGGTCGGTTGGGTGAGACCGAGCTCGTCAGCGAGGTCGGTGACGCTGCGCCGGGCATCCGGACTCTCGACGATGAGGGCGAGCAACTGCACCCGGGTGGGATCGGCCAGGGCGCGCAGACTGCGAGCGATGCGCTCGGCGTCTGCACGCCCCAGCAACGGTTCTGCGCGCCCGTGGCGCGAAGGCCCCTGATGCATAGACAGGAGTCTATGCGCGGCTTAGCAGCATCCGGTCGGGGTGCAGCTGCCGGTAGCGGCGAGTTCGAGCTCGCAGTCGGTGTCTGTCTCCATGGTTCCTCCCTTCGGTGAGTGTGGATCAGCAGCAGGGGGCCGCAACGAGTGCCCTGCTGGGCGCGGTTGTCGCGGCCGGCACCGCGGTGCTGCTGCGGGCGGCCCCGACGATTGGGCGGCGCGCGGCGGCCCGATGCATGAGCTGCTCATGATCGAGCGCAAATACCCGAAGCCAGCCCTGGGCGTTAAGGTTCAACACGGTTTCTCCTTCATCGATGAATGTCGATATAGCGAGTATGCGCGCCTATATCGATGGATGTCAATATCGACTATGATCGATGCATGTCCACCTCGACCCTTCTGCCCCTTGCTGTGATAGACGCCGCGGCGTGCTGCTCACCGCTGTCTCGCGAACCGCTCGCCGCGGATCAGGCCGAGGATCTCGCACGCTCCCTCAAGGCGATAGCTGACCCGGCGCGACTGCGGCTGATCTCGTTGATCGCGGCATCCGAGGGCAGTGAAGCCTGCGTGTGCGACCTCACCGACCTGCTTGAGGTCGGGCAGCCCACCGTCTCGCATCACCTCAAGGTGTTGGCAGACGCCGGTTTTCTCACGCGCTCGAAGCGGGGCACCTGGGCGTACTATTCGCTGGTTCCGGGCTCGCTCGACGCCCTGTCGCGCCTTCTCGTCACGACATGATCCGCCGCGCCGCGGCCGAGTTCATCGGCAGCGCCCTCCTCGCCGCTCTCGTCATCGGCTCGGGAATCGCAGCTCAGCGCCTGTCGCCCGGCGACACCGGGCTGCAACTGCTTGAGAACGCCTTCGCGACCGCGCTTGGCCTCCCGGTGCTGATCCTGATCTTCGCAACGGTAAGCGGGTCGCACTTCAACCCGGTGGTCTCGCTCGTCGATGCGACGCTAGGCCACCGTTCGTGGCGCGACATAGCGGCCTACGTGCCCGCCCAGATTCTCGGATGCCTCGCCGGCGCCATCCTCGCCAACCTCATGTTCAGTCTCCCGGCCGTCACAGTAAGCACCACGGACCGATTCTCGTGGCCGCACCTGCTCGCGGAGGTGGTGGCCACGGCCGGACTCGTGCTCGTGATCTTCGCCCTCGCGCGCACCGACCGCGGGGCCGTCATCCCGTGGGCGGTCGGCGCATACATCGGCGCCGCCTACTTCTTCACGAGTTCGACGAGCTTCGCCAACCCCGCGATTACCATCGGACGCACCATCAGCGACACGTTCGCGGGGATCGCGCCCGGCTCGGCCCCCGGCTACATCGCCGCCCAAATCGTGGGCGGTGCAGTCGGGCTACTGCTCGTGCGCGGGTTCTTCGGCCGAGTGCCGCACGCTGCGCGTCACGACGAGCAGTAGCAGAGCAGCGACGACCTGAATGCCGACTGTCAACCCGACGAGCAGCGGCAGCGAAACGTCGTAGAGGGCACCCGCAAGCGCGCCACCTCCCGCCGTAGTCACGCCGACCACCGCGGCGAACACCCCGTACGCGGTACTGCGCCGGTGGGTCGGGATGAGGTCGGCGACCGTCGCCCGCAGCGTGGACTCCTGGATTCCGAGGGCCATGCCCCAGAGCAGCGAGCCTACAATCACCGCAGACGTCGTGCTGCCGAAGGCGAACACGGGCACGGATGCCGCGACCAGGGGCAGCGCGAATAGCACCCGCGCTCCGTACCGGTCGTACGCCCACCCGGTCGCGAGTGCCGCGAGTGCGTCGACGACCATCACTCCCGCGTACAACACCGGAACCCACACAGGCTCAAGAAGCCCCGCCTCCACGATGTGGAACGAAATCACTCCAAACGTCGCGAACCCGACAACGGTGGTCGCGGTAAACGCGGCATACAGCCAGAACGGCCGCGGCAGACGCACCCGTGCGGTCGGCAAGGTCAGCGACACGTGAGGTTTCGGGTCGACCTCGTAGTCGAGTGGATGCGGCACCCGCGCGCGCAGCCACACCACGAGCCCGAGGGCGAGCACGCCGGGCAGCGCGAGCACCGCGAGCGCGGGACCGTAGTCGGTGTTGGTGAGTGCAAGCACGGCGGCGACCACCAGTGGTCCAATCACGGCGCCGAACTGGTCGATCGCCTCGTGCACGGCGAAGCCGCGGCCGCGTCCCGTTGCGGCCGTGGCGTAGGAGAGCAGGGCATCCTTCGCGGGGCTTCGGATGGCTTTGCCGAACCGTTCGAGGATGACGAGCCCGGATGCGACCCACAGGATCGCGGTGTAGCCAAGCAAGGGAACGCTGATCACGGTCAGGGCGTAGCCGGCGATGGTCCACGCCCAGAAGCGCTGGGTGCGGTCGGCGAGGGGTCCGGAGACGAGCCGCAGCAACAGTGCGGCCGCCTCACCGACCCCTGTCACGATCCCGACCACGAGGCCGGTCGCGCCAAGCAGCGCAAGGATCGGACCGGTGACGGAGCGCGCCCCCTCGTAGACGAAATCCGCCAATAGGCTGACGGTTCCGAAGGTTATGACGAAGCGCCACGCGCTCAGTCGGGGCGGATGTTGTGTGCTCATCGTGCGCTCACAGTCCGACCGGTCTCGAGTTCACGGAGGTGTCGTCGAGTTCCATTGCTCGCACGAGACTCAGCGCGGTCTGCTCGTCCACGACGAGATGAGTGACAACGCCGGAGTGCAGGGCCGCGAGCAGCGGAACCACCTTGCTCTCGCCGGCCACCGCACACATTCGGCGCGGCACGCTCTGCAACTCGTCGGGGGTCGGCCCCGTTGCACGTTCGTTCAGGCTGAGGTCACGATAGCTGCCATCGGCGCGCAAGAAGACCGTGCACACATCGCCGACAACACCCTCCGACTCGAGAGTTTCGATGTCTCCACGTTCGAGATAGCCAGCCGAGTAGACATGACTCGGAACGTCGCCGCCGAGAGCGCCCACCGAGAACAGGGCGATGTCGGCGCGTCGTTGCATGTCGAGCACTCGCGCGATCGACCTCTCACGCCACATCGCGCGGCGGGTTTCTGCGTAGTCGAAGAAGGCGGGTACGGGAAAGTGATGCACGCGCGCATCGAATGCGTCTGCAAACCGCGAGATGAGGTTGCCGGCGTAGTCGACGCCGGAGGTGCGGGTGTTCGCGGCTCCGTTGAGTTGAACAATGGCGCTGCCGCGAGTGGGCTTTCGGTTCAGATGCTGGGAAATGGCTGCGAGTGTTGTACCCCACGCGACCCCCAAGACCATATCGGAGTCGAACCAGCCGCTTACCATTCGTCCGGTAGCTTTCGCGACTTGCTCCAGGCGCTCCGCCTCGTCTGCAGTGTCGCTGACGGGGATCACGTGGGTCTCGACTTTGAAGCGCTCAGAGATGCGAAGGCCCACGGCGGGAGCCAACGTGGGCGTGGGGCGGAGGGTGATCTCGACGAGCCCGGTGTCGCGGGCCCGCTTGAGCAATCTCGACACGCTCGACCGCGACATGTGCAATCGGTTGGCGATCGTCTCCATCTTCATGTCCTGCAGGTAGTACATGGATGACGCTGACAGCACGGTCTCTTCGCGATCCATAACGCTCCCTTGCACGTTTGTGCACATTGCCTGCTCAGATTGCCATCGGACTCTTCCATGGTAATACGCTGCTGACCGTAGCCCCCGGTGTGGGGGATCGAACGAGTTGAAGCGAGCGACGATGACCGACACCCGGCTCACCGCAACATCCCGCGCAGAGGCGCTCGACCGACTGCGACGTTCGACCGAGCCTGGCAGTGAACTCGACGTTTTGGTGATCGGCGGTGGGATCACGGGCGCCGGGATCGCTCTGGATGCAGCGAGCCGCGGCCTCACAACTGCCGTAGTCGAGGCGCAGGACTGGGCCGCGGGAACCTCCAGCCGATCGAGCAAACTGGTGCACGGCGGGTTGCGGTACCTGCAAATGTTGGACTTCAAGCTGGTGACGGAGGCGCTCTCAGAGCGCGATCTGCTGCTCACGGAGCTTGCTCCTCACCTCGTGCGCCCGATTCCGTTCTTGTACCCCCTTCGCCATCGAGTGTGGGAACGCGCTTTCGTGGGTGCGGGAATCATGCTGTACGACATTCTGGCCAGCCTTCGTCGCGGTCGACGGGCTCTACCGTGGCACCGGCACCTCACCCGGCGCGCCCTGACTGCGGTATTCCCCGATCTCGCGCAGTGCGCCGCGGTCGGTGCCATCGAGTATTGGGACGCCAATGTCGACGATGCGAGATATGTCGTCACGGTGCTGCGCACCGCCAAGGAGCACGGTGCATTCGCGGCATCGCGCACGCAGGTGGTCGAACTCACGAAGAACGAGCAGGGCGCGATTGACGGCGCCGTACTTCAGGTTTTGGAGACAGGCGAGACGATCACCGTTCGGTCAAGGTCCGTCATCAGTTCCACGGGGGTGTGGACCGAGAAGTCCCAGGCCCTCGCGGGAACGGACGGCGGGCTACGAGTGCTCGCCTCCAAGGGCATCCACATCGTTGTTCCGCGCGCCCGCATCAAGGGCGAAGTCGGCCTCATCCTTCAGACCGCGACGAGTGTACTGTTCGTCATTCCGTGGTCGCGCTACTGGGTCATCGGCACCACGGATACTCCGTGGACCGAGGAGTTCACGCACCCGACAGCAACCGCGACGGACATTGCCTACGTGATCGGTCAGGCCAACTCGGTGCTGGCGAACCCGATCGACCAGTCCGATGTCATCGGCACCTGGGCGGGGCTACGCCCGCTTCTTCAACCGGGAACGATCGAGGGAACATCGTCTGCCAAGGTGTCCCGTGAGCACACGGTCGCGTCTCCCGCACCCGGCTTGACGGTGATTGCGGGCGGCAAGTTCACGACCTATCGAATCATGGCGAAGGATGCCGTCGACTTCGCACTGGGGCCGTCGGCGCGGGCCACGCCCTCCGTGACCAAGTCGCTCCCGCTGACCGGTGCCGCCGACCTGGTGGCGGCCGAAAGCCAGGTGCGCAGCGCAAGCACGGAGCTGGGCTGGAGTGAGCCGCTCGTTGAGCACCTGCTGCACCGATACGGCGCGCATGTTCTCGACATCCTCGAGATCGTCAGGGCAACTCCCGAACTTGGTAACAGGCTCGCCCACGCACCGGCCTACCTCCGGGCAGAGATCGCCTACGCAGTGACCCACGAGGGCGCTCTACACCTCGACGACATCATGATGCGTCGCACGCGCATGGTGTACGAGTATCCGAACGAGGCATCCGCGGCCCTTGACGAAGTCATCGAGATCGCGGGACCGCTGTTGCGGTGGGACAAGAAGACGGCGGACCACGAGCTCGCGGTGTATCGGGCAGGCGTGACAGCCGACGCCACGGCCGCCACGAAACCCGACGATGTGTCCGCCGCCCGGGTGCGCGAGCAGGCTCCCGACATCGTGCCGATGGCCCCGTTCGAACAACCGCCGGATCTACAAGAAACCACAACCCACACAAAGGAGTAGGGAATCATGAAACCCACAATGATGAAGCGAAACAGCTTCTGGCTGGCGCTCTCGCTGGTACTGATGGTGGCGTCGTCGCTCGTGGCGTCCGTCGTTCAGACCGCGGGCTACACAGTTACTGTCAAGAACATGAGCTGGGAGACCGCCTCTGGCGAGTCGATGAGTGCCCTGCTCTACAAGCCCAACGGCGTTTCGGCCGACCAGAAGGCTCCGGCGATTGTCGTTGCGCACGGGTGGTGGAACAACAAGGAGATGCAAGACGCGAACTTTGTCGAACTGGCGCGCCGCGGCTACGTGGTGATGTCGATCGATATGTACGGTCACGGCGACTCCGACTACCTCACCTCCGACGTGACGCTCGGCGGAACGGGCATGTACGACGCGGTCAAGCTGCTCGCCGACTTGCCCTATGTCGACCAGTCGAAGATCGGTGTCTCGGGCCACTCCAACGGTGCCCGGGCGGCCAACTTCTCGGTTGCCATCGACAACGCTGCGGAGAAGCCTCTGATCGCCGCGGTCTTCCTCGTGGATAACGATCCGGTCTACACGGATGCCGCAAACGACAACGCGTACTTTGACCTGTATGGCACGAGAGACACGGGCCTAGTCGCCGACCAGTACGACGAGTTTTTCTTCCGCAGCTACAGCGCCGAGGGTGCCGTTTTGACGCCGCCGCGTGACTACATCGGAACGCCGAACGCACAGTCGTTCCTGCACTACGGGGCCGACCCGGCGGACATTACCGATGTGCGCGAGGCTGGCACCTTCTACACCGACGGTCCGGGCGGAGCCATCCGCGTGACTTACACGCCGGCCGAGACCCACCCGTGGGGAACGATCTCGAAAACCACGGTTGCCAGCCAGGTCGAGTTCTGGGAGGAAGCGTTCGGCGCTCCGACTGCAATTGAGCCCGGTTCGCAGGTCTGGCAGATCAAGGAGCTCTTCACCACCCTCGGCATGATCGGGTTCGCGATCTTCCTGCTTGCCTTCGCTCGCACGCTCTTGGGCACCAGGGCTTTTGCTGGCCTCAAGCTCGAGAGCCCCCTGCCGATCGCGGCCAACACACGCGCCGGTCTTGGTTGGTTCTGGGGCGCGATGCTCGTCTCGACACTGGTGTCGGGCATTTCGTACGTGATCTTAAGCAACACACCGTGGGTTCAGGGAATCGCATTCAACTTCCTGCCGACGATCTTCACTCAGGGAGCGGTGTTCTTCATCGCGTTCTGGGCGGCGATCAACGGTCTGGCGGCGATCCTGATCATGGCGATCTCGTACCTGCTCTTCGCTCGCAAGAACGGGATGAGCCCGCGCGCACTCGGGCTGCTGCCGGGGTGGCGCAAGGTCGGTCTTGCGGCCGGTCTGGCCGTCGTCACGGTGGCCGCGGCGTACGGGATCGTGTTCTTCTTTAGCTGGCTGCTGAACACGGACTTCCGATTCTGGACCATCGCGGTCAAGGACTTCGGAGCCGACAAGCTGTGGATCGCACTGCTCTATGTGCCGTTCTTCCTGCTCTACTTCGTTGCGAACTCGGTCGCGATCAACGTGTTCAATCGCTTCACCTTCCGGGGCAAAGAGTGGCTGAACACGGCGACGCTAGCGTTCATCAACGCGCTACCGCTGATCATTCTGGTTGTCGCGCAGTACGTGACGTTCTTCGTCACCGGCGAAACGATTCCCGGATTCGGTGGGATCTTCAGCATCTGGTTGTTCCCGGTAATCGTGATTGTCGCGGCGACCGCTGTGCTGTCACGCAAGCTCTACCGCATTACGGGTAACCCGTACATCGGTGGATTTATCAGCGCGGCAGTTGTGACGCTAATCGCTGTGTCCAACACCCTGACCGTCATCTACTAGACGGCACAGACTGGAGAGCCCCGACCTGCGCTCAGCGGGTCGGGGCTCTCTCGCGTCTCGGTAAACTCGTGGCGCCTGCTGGGAATGTCTGAACCACCCACTCGGTTGGTAACGTCGATGCAAACGCATTGAAATCGAAGGGGCGGTCATGGCACAGAACATCGAGTTCGGACTCGACACATTCGGCGACGTCACGGTGGGGTTGGATGGTGCAGCCGTCAGTCAGGCTCAGGTCATCCGCAACATCGTGGCCGAAGGCGTTCTCGCCGACGACTTGGGCATCGACTTCATCGGAGTGGGCGAACACCACAGGGTCGACTTCGCGGTCTCCGCCCCCGAGACCGTGCTCGCCGGGCTCGCGACGGCGACCAAGCGGATCAAGCTCGGCTCCGCCGTGACGGTTCTGAGCTCGGATGACCCGATCCGGGTGTTCCAGCGCTTCGCCACTGTCGACGCGCTCAGCAATGGACGGGCCGAGGTGATCCTCGGCCGGGGATCATTCACCGAGTCGTTTCCCCTGTTCGGTTTCGACCTCAGCAACTACGAGCAGCTCTTCGAGGAGAAACTCGACCTGTTCTCGGCGCTACTCGCCGAGCAACCGGTCACGTGGGAGGGCAAGCTTCGCTCGCCGCTGATCGACCAGAACGTGTACCCGCGCACCGAGAGCGGCCACCTGAAGACCTGGATCGGCGTCGGCGGAAGCCCCGAGTCGGTTGTGCGCGCGGCTAGGTACAACATGCCGCTCGTGCTCGCGATCATTGGCGGCGACCCCGCGCGATTCGCGCCCTACGTCGACCTGTTCCACCGCGCGCTCGCGCAGCTCGAACAGCCCGACCTGCCCATCGCCGTGCACTCTCCTGGGTACCTCGCCGACACCGACGAGCAGGCGGCAGAGGAGTACTGGCCGCACCACCGCGTCATGCGCGACCGGATCGGCGCCGAGCGCGGCTGGCCGCCATCGAATGAGGCCGAGTATCGCAACGAGATCGAGCACGGCTCGCTGTACCTCGGATCGCCCGAGACCGTGGCAAAGAAGCTTGCCGCCACGATCTCGACCTTGGGCATCCAGCGCTTCGACCTCAAGTACAGCGCGGGAACCCTGCCGCACGAGAAGTCGATGCACTCGATCGAGCTCTACGGGTCGAAGGTCATCCCGATGGTGAAGGACATCGTCGCCTAACGCCGCTCTTCGACTGGCTGCGCCGCCTTCGGCTTGCGGCGCCTGATCACCACGATCACGATCGCGGTGATGATGCCTGCGAGAACGATCCAGGGCACGAGCACACCGAGCACGATAAGCAGGCCAGCGAAGAATCCGAGGAACGCGTACCATCCGGTGACAAGTCCGTCAAAGAACGTCTCCGGTGCCGGATCGGCCACGATCTGCTCGGTCACGAGGTTGAGCGTCACGGTCGACATGCTCACCTGGTCGGCAAGGAATCGCTGCTGCGCCTCCATGCTCTCGAGCTGACCCTGCCGGTCGGAGATCGCCGTCTCGAGCGCGATGAGCGAATCCGTGTCGGTCGCGCCGGCCAGAAGGGCCGTCAGCCGATCGATGGATGCCCGCATCGAGGTGATGCGCGCGTCGAGGTCCTGGGATTCCATCGTCACGTCGGCCGCCGACAGCGACACCTCCTGCACCTCGCCGAGCTTCTTGAGCTTGTCGAGGGTCGCGGTCAGGTCTTTCGAGGGGATGCGCAGGGTGAGCGTCGCGCTGCCGCCGTCGCCACCCCGGGGGGCGTACTCGCTGCGTGAGTCAATGCGCCCGCCGACCGACTCGGTGATGCGGGCGGCCTCGGCCGCGGCATCCATCGGGTCGCTCACTGTGATGGTGACCCACCCGGTCGTGATGACGGATCGGTCGATCGTGCTCGCGGAGTCGGAAACTCCGGCGCTGCCACCCTCCTGAAGGGTGTCGGTCGCGGGCATGGGGGCGGCGACCCCGCCCGAATCGTAGGTCGACGAATCGGCCCCTGCGGAGCAGCCCGTAAGGGCGAGCGCCGAGAGCAGTAGTGCCGTGGGAAGAACCAGTGTGCGCCTCATGGTTGTCACGCTACTTTCGGTGAGAAACAATCGCTACCCAACGTTTCTCACAATTCGAGCGTCAGTTACGCTCGTGGCTGACGAGTGAACATCAATCATGGAAAGGGCAAATTATGGCATTCATCGATGACGCCAAGGAGAACATCTCCGAAGGCTTCGACAAGGCCAAGGACGCGGTGGGCGACGCGGCCGGAGTAGTCAAGGACAAGGCGGGCGAGGCCGCCGAGTTCGTGAAGGGCAAGGCGGAGGACGCGACCGAGTTCGTGAAGGACGCGTTCGATGGCGAGGATGACGCGAGCTCGTCAGACTCGTCGACCACGCCGCCCACGACCGCCTGATCGGACCAGACCGAACGGGAGCATCCATGAGCGGTGCTCCCGTTTCGTCGTTAAGCTGGCACCATGACCTGGTGGGACACCCTCACAGCCCGGTTGGCACAAGGGCGCACTCCGGTTCTCCACATTGCCGACGACGAGGGCGAGGGCCCTGTGGTCATCCTCGTGCACGGCATCGCCTCCTCCGCCGCAACGTTCAAGAACGTCGTACCCTCGCTGTCGAAGCGGTACCGGTGCATCGCGATCGACCTGCTCGGCTTCGGCCAGTCGCCCGCGCCCCCGGATGCCACGTACACGATCGAGGAACACGTCGCCGCCCTGCACGCGACGATCCGTTCGTTGAAGCTCCGGGCACCCTTCGTGTTGGTGGGCCACTCACTCGGGAGCCTGCTGTCTGCGCGGTATGCGGCGCAGCATCCCGAGCACGTCTCCCGCCTCGTTCTCGTGAGCCCGCCGATCTATCTCGCGCCGAGCGAGATCGGCGATCCGCGGGTGCGCGCGCAGGTGGGGCTGTATCTGCGGGCCTACGAGTTTCTGCGCACCAACAAGGACTTCACCATGGCCACCGCGTCAACCATCTCACGTCTGCTCAGGCTCGGCACCGCTCTCGAGGTGACCGAGCGCAACTGGAATCCGTTCATCCTGAGCCTGAAGAATTGCATCGAGTCGCAGACGACGGTGGCTGATATCGCCGCTGTGCGGGTGCCCATCCATGTGATCTACGGCTCGCTTGATGAGTTCATCGCGCCCGGCACCATGGCCATCATCGAGCAGATGCGTCAGGTCATGATCCACCGTGTCGACGGCAATCACCATCTGATCCGACCGAAGCTCGCGCGCGAAGTCGTGTCGGTGATCGGCTGAGCCCAGGCCCGACGGGCAGATCGCCGGCGTCGCTGCGGCGCACACGCAGAGACCTAGGCTGGAGCAATGCACACACGTACCGCTGAACGTCTTGGCCGCCCCGTCTCAGTGATCGGCCTCGGAACCTGGCAGCTCGGGGCCGACTGGGGCGAGGTCAGTGAGGCGGATGCGCGTGCCGTACTCCAGGCATCCGTCGACAACGGCGTGACCTTCTTTGACACCGCCGACGCCTATGGTGATGGGCGCAGTGAAAGCATCATCGGGTCGTTCCTTGCCGACAACCCGCAGCTCGACATCTTCGTGGCAACCAAGATTGGTCGGCGCGTCGAGCAGGACCCCGCGCTCTTCACCATGGAGAACTTCCGTGCGTGGACCGACCGTTCCCGGCAGAACCTGCGGACCGACACTCTGGATCTGGTGCAGCTGCACTGCCCGCCCACGCCCGTGTTCTCGACGGACCGGGTCTTCGATGATCTCGACACACTCGTCGCCGAGGGTGCGATCGCCCGCTACGGGGTGAGCGTCGAGACCGTCGCCGAGGCGCTGACCGCGATCGCCCGCCCCGGAGTCGCGAGCGTGCAGATCGTATTGAACGCCTTCCGGCTCAAGCCACTCGATGAGGTGTTGCCGGCGGCGCAGGAGGCGGGAGTTGCGATCATCGCGCGAGTTCCGCTCGCGTCGGGACTGCTGAGCGGTCGATACACGAAAGACACTGTGTTCGCCGCTAACGACCACCGAAACTACAACCGCGACGGCGGATCGTTCGACGTGGGGGAGACCTTCTCGGGCGTCGACTTCGACAAGGGGGTCGCTGCGGCCCACGAGGTCGCAGAGTTCGCGGACTCGCAGGGGCTCACCCCACCGGTCGCCGCGCTGGCGTGGGTGTCACAGCTGCCGGGTGTCACGACCGTGATCCCCGGAGCGCGTACCGTGCGCCAGGCGATCTCCAATGCGTCGGCGGGCGACGTGCCACCGCTGACTCCCGAGTTCACCGAGCAGGTCACGAGCCTGTACGACCGCACGTTCCGCGAGGCCATTCACCCGCGCTGGTGAGGCACGGGCATACCGCGCCCCCGGGAATGGTTGACTTGTCACATGACCAAACTCATGATCATTGTCGGTAGCGTGCGACCGAAGCGCGCGGGCGAAGCGGTTGCCGACTGGGTGCGGGGTGTCGTCGCGGCGCACCACGGGCAATTCGACGTCGACTTCGTCGATCTCAAGCAACTCGCGCTTCCGTTCATGGACGAGCCGGAGCATCCTGCCAAGCGCGCGTACACGCAGCCCCACACGATCGCCTGGAGTCAGCGAGTGGATGCCGCGGAGGCCTTCATCTTCGTTAGCCCCGAGTACAACCACAGCTACGCGCCCGCGCTCAAGAACGCCCTCGACTTTCTCGCCGCCGAGTGGAAGCACAAGCCCGTCGGTCTCGTCAGCTACGGCGGCGTTTCCGGCGGAACCCGCGCGGTCGCGGCCCTCGATCCCGTGCTCGCGACGGTCGGTCTGGTGAAGACCTCGCACAGCGTCGAGATCGACTATGTCAGCCGTCAGATCGCCGACGGAGTGTTCACGCCGGACGAGAAGCACGCCGCCCTGCTCAACCACCAGCTCGACGACCTCACCGAGCTCGCCCGGGCCCTCGGCACCTTGCGCTAGCAAGCACGGCTACCCACTGCGCTATGGTGTCCGACGTGAAATGGCCCGGCTTTCGCACGACCCTGCTGCGGGAGGAGGGCGAGCACTCCGATCGTGTGAGTTTCCTCGAGCTGTTCTTCGACCTCGTCTTCGTCTTCGCGGTCACAGAGGTCTCCCGCACACTCGTATACTCCATCAACGACGGGCACATCCTCGACGGTGGACTACAGGCTGTGGTCATCATCCTCGCGGTGTGGTGGGTGTGGGTGTACACCGCCTGGGTCACGAATTGGCTGGACCCCGACAAGCCGGCGGTGCGATGGATGCTCCTCGTGCTCCTCGTTCTCGGCCTTGTCATGAGCACTTCGATCCCGGAGGCATTCGGCGACCGGGCACTGCTGTTCGTCTCGGCCTATGTCGCCATGCAGATCGGTAGGGCGATATTCACGATTCTCAGCATGGTGCGGTTTGTGCCGGACAACGCTCTCAACGTCACGCGCCTGACGATCTGGTTCTGCGTCAGTGCCGTGTTCTGGTTCACCGGAGCACTGACCGATGACCTGACCCTGCGGCTAGTGCTCTGGGGCGTCGCGATCGTGATCGAGTATCTGGGCCCGGTATCCCGGTACTGGGTGCCCGGGCTTCGCAGTACCTTCATCAGCGAGATCCCCATCCGGGGCGGCCACATGTCGGAGCGCGCGGGACTCTTCGTGATCATCGCGATCGGCGAGTCAGTGCTCGTCACGGGAACTGCCTTCGCCAGCCATCCCGTCGATACAGCCAACACTCTCGCCTTCTTCGCGTCGATCGTCGGGAGCATCCTGCTCTGGCTGCTCTACTTCAGCCGGGCGGAGTCGGGCGGCTCCCGCTTTATCCGTCGGCACAACAACCCAAGCCAGGTCGCCGCCAACAGTTACACCTACCTGCACGTCGTACTCGTGGCGGGCATCGTCTTTGTCGCGGTTGCCGATGAGCTCGTGCTCGCTCACCCCGCGGATGTTCCTCGGCGCCTGACGGTCGCGCTCGTGTACGGCGCGCCCGCGCTGTACCTCATCGGCAACCTCGTGTTCAAGAAGTCGATCGGGGCCCCGTGGCTGCGCTCACACATCGCGGGTGTCGCGCTCCTGGTTGTGCTCGGCGGCGGAGTGATCGCGACCGGCTGGGCGGTTCCGGCCCTCATTCACTCCTGGATCGCCAACCTTGTGTTGATCGGCGTCGTCATCGGAGAGGAGCTCGACTTCCGGAGCGAGCGTCAACGGCGTCGTACACTGCGATCAGCCCCTTAGCTCGCCTGGATCGGCACAGGGTGAGTGTCGGGGATCGGGCTGGCGTCGCGACCGCGAAGGTCAGGATGGGCGCGACGGAACACGATTGGCACCAGCGCACCGAGCGCGGCGAACCCCGCCGCCGTCCAGAACGCGCCTGCTGCCCCCGCGGAGTCGATGAGAAATCCGGCTAAGGCCGAGCCGATGGCCGCCCCGATTAGTTGGCCGGTGCCGACCCAGCCGTAGGCCTCAGCCGTGTCACTGAATTTGACGCTTGAGGAGACGATCGCGAACATCACTGCGAGCGCGGGGGCGATGCACAGTCCTGCGATCAAGAGGGCCGCGGAGAGTGACCAGAAGTCCCACGCGAAGATCGCGAGGGCGCAGCCCACGGCGACCACGAGCATCCGTCGCGCTAGCGCCCAAGGCCCCACCGGGATATGGCCAAGCAGCAAGCCACCCACAAGAGAAGAGATGGCCCACAGCGCCAGCACCGTGCCAGCGGTAGGCCCCCCCTCACCGAACGTCGCCACAACCCCGGCCTCCACGGCAGCGGCTGAGCCGACGAGTAGAAAGCCGACGACCGTCGCCAGGAGCACCGGAGGGCGGGCGAGCACGACCCCGAGTCGGCGCTTCGAACGGGGGATGCGCACCCGCCCGACCTCGGGACTCGAGATGAACCACGCGCCGCCGAACACGAGGAACGCTATGGCCGTCACGATTCCGAGCACGGTGGAGAGCTGGATGGAGATGAAGGTCACCAGCACGGGGCCGGCGATCCAGATGATCTCTTGAGCCGACGCATCCAGCGAAAACAACGGGGTGAGTTGCTTCGAATTGACCATCTTCGGGTAGATCGTGCGCACCGCGGGCTGGACCGGCGGATAACTCAGACCGCCGATGAAGCCGACGAGGATGTAGCCGACGAGTGGCATCGACACGAACGCGACCGTGGCCATGGAAAGGGCGCAAACGATCGTCGTGAGAATCAGGACCGGACGGATGGCCCAGACGCCCATCCACCGGCTCGTGACCGGCCCGGAGATTCCTTGACCCACGCTGGTCGCAGCCAGTACGAGTCCGGCCGCGCCGTACGAGGAGAAGATGTGCTCGATGTGAAGGAGGTACGCGAGTGAGAGCATCCCGCCCGGAAAGCGCGCGAGCAGTTGCGCTGAGATGATTCGCGCTACTCCCGGGGTTGTCAACAGGCTGATGTAACTCTTCACAAGATCACCAGCTTAGACCCGCGCTTTCCCGGTCGATCCGCGGGCGCAGGGGTGTCGCAGGGGCCGCTTAGCCTGTGGAGAAGTCGGTGAACTTATGCACAGCTGTGGACGACACGCCCACTATATGTGGGGTTCGCATCGTGTCGGTAGCCCGATATATAGTGATCAGACCGTCAGGCCGGGGGAATCCGCCGGATGGGGAATTCGGGGATGAGTTGCCCCGCTCGAGGTCAGCGTCAGCGCTTTACAAGAGGGAGATTTCGTGTCAATCACAGTCGTCAAGCGCAGCGGTCGCCGAGAGCCGTACGACGCCAACAAGATCAACCTCGCAATCGAGGCGGCGACCACGGGGCTCGACGACAACATCACCTGGGTGACTCAGATCGCCTCGGAGCTCGAACTCACTCTCTTCGACGGAATCACCACCCAGCAACTCGACGAAGCAGTCATTCAGGTGGCCCTCCAGAACGTCAAGGATGACCCGGCCTTCGATGTCGTAGCGGCCCGGCTGCTGCTCAAGACGATCTACAAGCGCGTGCTCGGCGACTATGAGACCGCAGCGGAACTCAGGGAGCTCCACCGAGAGCACTTCGCGCCGAACGTTGTGCGAGGCGTCGAGGAGGGTCTCCTCGACCCGCGCCTGACCCAGCTCTTCGATCTTGAGCTGCTCGCGAGCCAACTCGAGCCGGCCTACGACGAGTTGCTCAAGTACATCGGTGTCGTCACCCTCAACAACCGCTACGGCATCAAGGGCCGCAACGGCGACGCGCTCGAGGTGCCCCAGTACTTCTGGATGCGCATCGCAATGGGCCTCTCCCTCAACGAGGCGAACCCGACCGGGGCGGCGCTCGGCTTCTACCGCAAGATGAGCTCGCTCGAGTACCTCGCGGCGGGCTCGACCCTCGTCAACGCGGGCACCATCTACCCGCAGCTCGCGAACTGCTTCGTCATGGAGATGCAGGATGACATGGAGCACATCGCGAAGACCACCCGTGATGTCATGTGGCTCACCAAGGGCACGGGCGGCATCGGGCTCTCCGTGACCAAGTTGCGTGCTCAGGGCTCGCCGATCCGTTCGAACAACACAACGTCGACTGGCCCGATCCCGTTCATGCACACGATCGACTCGATCCTGCGTGCGGTCAGCCGCGGCGGCAAGAAGTTCGGCGCGCTGTGTTTCTACATGGAGAACTGGCACCTCGACTTCCCCGAGTTCCTCGACCTGCGCCAGAACTCGGGCGACCCGTATCGTCGCACCCGCACCGCCAACACGGCTGTCTGGATCAGCGACGAGTTCATGAAGCGCGTACAGAACGACGATGACTGGTACCTCTTCGACCCGCTCGAGGTATCCGACCTCAACGAGCTGTACGGCAAAGCCTTCTCCGCGCGCTACAACGAGTACGTCGCCAAGGCCGAGGCCGGCGAGATGCGGCTGTTCAAGAAGATCACCGCTCGCGAGCAATTCAAGGCGATTCTGATCTCCCTCCAGACCACGAGCCACCCGTGGCTCACCTGGAAGGACACGATCAACAACCGAGCGCTGAACAACAACACCGGCACGATCCACCTCTCCAACCTCTGCACCGAGATCACTCTCCCGCAGGACGAGGACAACGTATCGGTCTGCAACCTCGCCTCGATCAACCTGTCGCAGCACATGCGTACCGGTGATTCGGGTGCGCTCGTCGTCGACTTCGCGAAGATCGAGGAGTCGGCTCGCCTAGCCGTTCGCCAGCTCGACAACCTCATCGACATCACGCGCTCGAGTGTGAAGGAAGCGGACTTCTCCAACCAGCAGAACCGCGCCGTCGGCTTGGGTGTCATGGGCTTCACCGACGTGATCGAACGGCTCGGCATCAGCTATGAGAGCGAAGAGGCCTACGACCTCATCGACGAGATTCTCGAGCACGTCTCGTACGCAGCGATCGACGCTTCGGCGGAGCTCGCCAAGGAGCGCGGCGCCTACGCGAACTTCGAGGGCAGCCGCTGGTCGCAGGGGCTTGTTCCGCTGGATTCGATCGCCCTCACCGAGGCCGACCGTGGCCTGGCCATCAAGGTCAACCGCACCACGCGTCTCGACTGGGACGCCCTGCGCGCGAAGGTCAAGGGGGGCATGCGCAACGCGACGCTCATGGCCATCGCGCCGACGGCATCCATCGGTCTGGTTGCAGGCACCACTCCCGGACTCGACCCGCAGTTCGCGCAGATCTTCAGCCGCGCGACCTCGAACGGCAAGTTTCTCGAGGTCAACTCGAACCTCGTGCGCGACCTGCAGAAGCTCGGCATCTGGGAGTCGACGCGCGAGGCGATCCTGCGGAGCCAGGGTGACATTCAGGGCATCGCTGCGATCCCGGACCACCTCAAGGAGGTCTACAAGACGAGCTTCCAGCTCTCGCCGTACGCCTTCCTCGAGGTTGCGGCCCGGGCTCAGAAGTGGATCGACCAGGCCATCAGCCGCAACATGTACCTCGAGACGCGAGACCTCGGCGACATGATGGACATCTACTACGCCGCATGGGAGCGGGGCGTGAAGACGACCTACTACCTGCACATGAAGCCGCGGCACACCGCCGAGCAGTCCACCGTCAAGGTGAACAAGGCCGAGGACATCGTTGCCGCGGTCGCAGCTCCTGTCGTCGCGGATGCCCCTGCCCCTGCAGCTCCGGCCCGCCGAGGTTTCGGCGGACTCGCGCCGAAGGCGTAGACGATGGACCGCGCGACCCTCGACATCACCACCCAGTACGAAGTACCGGTCGACCCGATGGATGACCTTCAGTGCGACAGCTGCCAGTAAGGCCGCTGCCAGTAAGACTTCAGACGCAAAGGGAACAATAAGATCATGGGAATTCTAGGAACCGGCCTTCAAGAGGGCCTCCTGCTCAAGCCGATCCGCTACCAGTGGGCTATGGACCTGTACGACCAGGCCGTCGCGAACACGTGGTTTCCGAACGAAATCCAGCTCGGCGAAGACATCGCGGACTTCAAGAAGATGACCGACGAGGAACGGCACGCAGTCACCTTCCTCATGAGCTACTTCAACCCCAACGAGTTGCTCGTCAACAAGGCACTCGCCTTCGGCGTGTACCCCTACGTCAACGCCGCAGAGTGCAGCCTCTACCTCGCCAAGCAGATGTGGGAAGAGGCGAACCACTGCATGAGCTTCGAGTACGTGCTTGAGACCTTCCCAATCGACCGCGAGGCAGCCTACGGCTCCCACGTCACCGTGCCGTCAATGGCTCGCAAAGAGGAGTTCGAGGTCAAGTTCATTCGTCGCATGACGGAGCAGACCCTCGACATCACGACGACGGAGGGCAAGAAGGACTTCATCCGCAACCTCGTCGCGTACAACGTGATCCTCGAGGGCCTCTGGTTCTACTCCGGCTTTATGGTTGCGTTGAGTTTCCGCCAGCGCAACTTGCTGCGTAACTTCGGTTCGCTTATGGACTGGGTGGTGCGGGACGAAAGCCTGCACCTCAAGTTCGGCATCAACCTGATCCTCACGGTGCTCGAGGAGAACCCCGATCTCCAGACCGAGGAGTTCGCTTCCGAGATCAAGCAGATGATTCTGGATGCTGTGGAGATGGAGGAGGCGTACAACCACGACCTCCTCCCCAACGGAATCCTTGGACTCAACGCGACCTACATCAATCAGTACGTCAAGTACTTGGCCGACCGTCGGCTCGAGGAGCTCGGATTCGAGGCCCACTACAACGTCTCCAACCCCGCTAAGTGGATGGCCGCAGCCAACGACACCCTCCAGCTCGTGAACTTCTTCGAGTCGACGAACACGTCGTACGAGTCGAACGCGAGCGCAACGGTGGGCGCGAAGGTGCCAGCGCGGGTTGAGTAGCCGCGAAGCGGCGGTGGCGGTTGAGTAGCCGCGAAGCGGCGGATCGAAACCCTCTCCGCATCGACACGGTCGCGTGGCTCGACCCGCGGGCCGTCGCCCTTCGCGCCGCCATGGACGCCGAAACCAGCGCCATGTATCGAGCGTTCACAGTGGGTCAACCGCTTGAGGTCAGGGTCGCGATCGACGATGCCCTCACGGTCGACCCCGACACTATCGACACGACGATCCTCGCGCTCGATGGTGAGGTGCCCGTGGGGCACGCGGCCCTGCGCCCGTACGAGCAGAGCCTCGAGGTGAAGAAAGTGTTCGTGTCCCGCCTGGCGCGCGGACGCGGGGTGGCGCGGCTGCTGATGGGCGAACTCGAGATGGTCGCGCGAGGCCGCGGCGTAGCATCCCTCGTCCTGCAGACGGGCAGCCTGCAGGAGCCCGCGATCGGGTTGTACCGCGACATCGGCTACGTGCCGATTGTCGCCTACGGAAAATACCGGGCGATACCAAACGCCCTGTGCTTCGAGAAGCTGCTCCCGCCCCCGAGCGCGCGCTGACCTACTTCGGCGCCATCCGGATCGCCCCGTCAAGGCGAATGGTTTCGCCGTTGAGCATGGCGTTCTCGACGACGTGCAGGGCGAGCGCCGCGAACTCCTCCGGGCGACCCAGGCGTGACGGATGCGGCACCTGAGCCGCGAGGGAATCCTGCGCGGCCAGGGGCAGCCCCGCCATCATCGGCGTCTGGAAGATTCCGGGCGCGATCGACACGACGCGGATGAGGCTCTGAGCAAACTCGCGTGCCAGCGGCAGCGCCATCCCCGCGACCCCGGCCTTGGATGCAGCGTAGGCGGGTTGTCCGATCTGGCCGTCGAATGCCGCCACCGAGGCCGTCATCACGATCACGCCGCGCTCGCCGTCGTCGGGCTCGGTGGCCATCATGGCCGCCGCGGCGAGCTTCACAGTGGCGAACGTTCCGGTGAGGTTGATGGCGATCACCCGTTCGAATCGCTCGAGCGGAAGGGGCCCCTCCCGCCCTACCGCGCGTTCGGCGGTCGCCACGCCCGCGCAGCACACCGCGACCCGAAGCGGGCCGAGCTCGGTCGCGACCCCGACCGCGTGGGCCACAGTGTGCTCGTCGGTCACGTCCACAGCGACGAAGGTGAGGCCGTGTTCGGCAGCCAGTTCGGGCCCGCGCGAGGAAGGGAGATCGGCGATGACGACGTGAGCTCCGCGCACGACGAGGGCGAGTGCAGTGGCGAGCCCGAGGCCCGAGGCCCCGCCGGTGACGAGCGCCGAGCATCCGCTGACCTGCACTTACAGCCTCTCGATGATCGTCGCGTTGGCCATGCCCGCGCCCTCGCACATGACCTGCAGGCCGTAGCGCCCCCCGGACTGTTCGAGCTGGTTCACCATGCTGGTCAGGATGCGGGTGCCCGACGAGCCGAGGGCGTGACCGAGCGCGATAGCACCCCCGCGAGGATTGAGCCGCACATGATCGATTTCGAACTCGTGTTGCCAGGCGAGCGGCACCGAGGCGAACGCCTCGTTGATCTCAACGGTGTCGAAGTCGTCGATCGAGAAGCCGCTGCGGTCGAGCACCTTGTGGGTCGCCGGGATCACGCCGGTGAGCATCTCAATCGGGTCGCTTCCCACGACGACCGACGAGTGGAATCGCGCCCGAGGCCGGAGCCCGAGTTGGTTGGCACGATCCTCGCTCATGATGAGTACGGCGGATGCGCCGTCGGTCAACGGTGACGAGTTGCCGGCGGTGATACGCCACTGGATCTCGGGGAATCTGGCGCCCATCGCGTCATCCTCGAACGCGGCCTTCAAGGAAGCCAGTGACTCGACCGTAGTGCCGGGCCGGATTGTCTCGTCGGTGTCGACATCCCCCACCGGCATGATTTCCGAATCAAAGGATGCCGCGGCCGCCTTGGCGTGCGACCCGGCGGCGAATTCGTCGAGCGCCTCGCGGCTCAGGTCCCACCGCGCCGCGATCAGTTCCGCCGAGATTCCCTGCCCGACCAGACCGTCGGGGAATCGGGCCTGTACCAGAGGGCCCCAGTTGTCGAGCCCAAGTGTGGCTGAGTTGATGGGATTCTTGCTCATCAGTTCGACCCCACAGGCGATCACGATGTCGTACGCCCCGGCGATGACGCCGTGAACTGCAAACGCGGCGGCCTGCTGGCTCGAGCCGCACTGACGGTCGATGGTGGTGCCGGGCACCGAGAACGGGAAGCCGGCCGCGAGGGCGGCGTTGCGCGCGATGTTCACCGACTGCTCGCCCACCTGGGAGAGGCATCCCGCAATCACGTCGTCGATGAGCGCCGGGTCAAGATCATTCCGCGCGACGAGGGTCGCGAGTACCGTTCCGAGAAGATCGACCGGATGCTCACCAGACAGCGCGCCGCCCGGCTTGCCCCGGCCCGAAGGGGTGCGCAGGGCATCCACGATGACGACCGTTGACATGGTCTCAGGCTATGCCTGCGCGGGCGTCAAGGCGAGGGGTCGATCGAGCCGGGCACCGGGCGCAGGCTCAGGAGGGCTCGACTCCGAAGGCCCGCGCGAGCTTGTCGATCTTCTCCGCGCGTCCAAGCCGCGGTAGGTCGCTCCCGTCGCGGATGACACGGCCGCGCGCCTCGAAGTCCTCCAAGAACTCGCGCGCCCACGCGACGTCGGAGCGGGTCGGGCTGATGACCTCGTTGATGATCGGCAGCTGCTCGGTGTCGAGGCACAGCTTGCCGGTCATGCCGAGAGCCACGGCCATCTCGCCCTGTTCGCGCAGCACGGGGTGGCTACTGCCCACGGTGGGTCCGTCGATCGGGCCGGGCAGTTTGCCGACTCGGCTCGCGACGACGAGCCGTGACCGCGGGTAGGCCATCGCCAGATCATCGGAGCTGGTGCCCGTGTCGCGACGGTAGTCGCCGCTGCCGAAGGCCAGCCGATACGCACCGCGAGCACGGGCGATCGACGCGGCCTCCTCGATGCCGAGCGCGGACTCGACGAGCGCGATCACGGGGGTGCTACCCCGCAGGCGATCGAACGTCTCCGAGACGTGTGCCGCGGCCTCCGCTTTGGCGAGCATGACGCCCCGCAGTCCCGGGAGGCCCGCGAGAGCATCCACGTCGTTGGACCAAAAATCACTCGTGCGGTCGTTGATGCGAACCCACCCGGTTCCCCCCGACGCGAGCCAGGTCGCCACGTCGGCAAGCGCCTGTGGCTTCATTCGCGGGTCAACGGCATCCTCGACATCGAGGATGATCTGGTCGGCCCGCGACTTCTCGGCCGCGTCGAATGTCTCCGGCCGGGTCGCGTTCACCAGCAGCCACGATCTCGCGATGTCGGGTGAGACGTCTCGGTGGGAGGGGTTGGCCACGTCGGATGCCTCTCTGCAGTTGGTGGATGTCCGCCCATCAGGCTAGCGTGTGTCAGGCCTCGGCCAGCACGGCGGTGATGCGCTTGAGGCTCACCGGCTCGGCGGTGCTCAGGTGCTGAGCGAACAGGCTGAGTCGAAACTCCTCGAGCATCCAACGGGCGTGGATGACGCAGCTCTCGGCCTCGGCCTGCAGCGGCAGCGTTCCGCCAGCCGTGCGATACCGGTCACTCGCTGCCTGCACCTCGGCCATCCACACACGGTCGCGGGACGGGTTCTCCGCGAGCTTGCCCACCCGATGTACCAGGCCGTCCAGGTAGACCGGCAGCCGCCGCAACTGCCGCAGACCGGTCGTGCTGACGAATCCGGGGCTGATCAATGCCTCGAGCTGGGTGCGCGCGTCGGCGAGCGGGGAGATGAGGGCGATACTTGTGGCCTCGCGGATCGCCTTGTCGGCGTCCCGGCCCCGCGCGATGATGCGGGTGACAAGCGCGACGGTCTCGAAAAGTGAGTCGACAATCGTCGCCGAGGCGGCATCCCTCAGGGTCTCGAACTCCTCGCGGGTCCAGGGCTGTGCGTCGCCGACGACGGCGTCGATGCACGCGCGCATGCAGTCTGCGAACAGCTCGGCGGTCGTGCGGTACGGGCTCTGCGCGAGCACGAGTTTTTCTTGAGTCGTGAGGTGTTGCTGCACGTACCCGGTCGGGGAGTGGATGGCGAGCAGCAACAGACGACGCACGCCGCCACGGTGAGCGGCGGCCTGGTCGTGCGGGGTGCCAAACAGGCGGATGGACGCGGTGGTGCCGTCGTCGACGAGGGCGGGATAGGCGCGAATGGTGTTCTCGCCGTGGCGGGTATCGCGCACGCGATCGAGGGCTTCGAAGTCCCACGTCGTCAGCCCCGCTCGTTCGAGGGTGTCGCGGGGCAGCTCCACCGCGCGCGCTACGCTCGCGCGCGCGACCGGCTTGAGGCTCGCCTGCAGGGCACTCAATGTCTTTCCCGCGGCGACCCGCTTCCCGTTCTCGTCGATCACCCCAAAGGTCACCCTGAGGTGGGCGGGCACGCGGTCGAGATCGAAGTCGGCGGCCGCCACCGGGGTGTAGGTCTGCGCGGTGATCTCTCGGGCGAGGGCGTCGGTGAGCGTCGCGGTGCTCGCGACGGGCAGGGCGGCCAGCAGCCTGCGGGCCCAGTCGGCGGCGGGCACGACGCTCTTGCGGATCTGCTTGGGCAGGCTGCGAATCAGGGCGGTCACGAGTTCCTCCCGCAGCCCGGGAACCTGCCAGTCGAATCCATCGGCGCGCAGGCCCGCGAGGAGGGGCAGGGGCACGGCGACGGTCACCCCGTCGTCGTCGGCGCCCGGCTCGAAACGGTAGGTGAGCGCGAGAGTCTGATCGCCCTGAGTCCACGAGCTCGGGAATGCATCCTCGTCCACGGCTGGCGCGTCGTCGGGCGCGAGGTTCTCGGGGGTCATGGTCAGGAGGTCGGGGGTCTCGACGCGGGCCTTCCTCCACCACCCCTCGAAGTCACGCGTGGATGCGACATCCGCGGGAATGCGACGCTGGTAAAAGTCGAAGATGGCCTCGTCGTCGTAGAGGATGTCGCGCCGTCGGGTGCGCTCTTCGAGCTCGGCAAGCTCTGCGCGAAGGGCACGATTCTCGCGGTCGAAGGCCTGCTGCGACTCCCACTCGCCCTCGACCAAGGCGTGACGGATGAACAGCTCCCGGGCATACGCAGCGTCGACCCGGGAGAACTGCACCCGACGCTTCGGGACGATCGGCACCCCGTACAGCGTGACGCGCTCGTACGCGACTACCGCCCCCTGCTTCTTCTCCCAGTGTGGTTCGGAGTAGGTGCGCTTGGCGAGGTCGCCCGCAATCTTCTCCGCCCAGGCGGGGTCAATCGCCCCGTTGGTGCGTGCGAAGAGGCGGCTGGTCTCGACGAGTTCCGCGCTCATGATCGCCGCGGGCTGCTTCTTGGCGAGGGCCGAGCCCGGGAAGATCACAAAACGGCTCTGGCGAGCCCCTACGTAGTCCTTCTTCGCGAGATCACGCAGACCGATCTGGCTGAGCAGCCCAGCGAGGAGGGACCGGTGGATGCCGTCCGGATTGGCGTGGGGCTCGCCGAGATGCAATCCCAGCGACTTCGTCGTGCGGCTGAGCTGGCGGAACACGTCCTGCCACTCCCGCACCCGCAGGTAGTTGAGGTACTCCGACTTGACGAGGCGGCGGAAGGCGCTGCCGGACAGTTTCCGCTGTTTGTCCTCGAGATAGTTCCAGAGGTTCAGCAGGGTGAGGAAGTCGCTCGTCGGGTCGACAAATCGCGAGTGCTGCTGATCCGCCTGGGCGCGGCGCTCAAGCGGGCGCTCGCGAGGGTCTTGGATGCTCAGCCCCGCGACGATGGCCATGACCTCGCGGGTCGTGCCGTGCTGCTTCGATTCGACCACCATGCGGGCCAGGCGTGGGTCGATGGGCAACTGGGCGAGTTGCTTGCCGATGCGGGTGATGTGCGGCCCGACGTCGGTGCCCGACTCCACCGCGCCAAGTTCTTTAAGCAGGTCGAGTCCGTCCTTGATGCCCCGCGAGTCAGGGGGCTGCAGGAAGGGAAAACTCGCGATGTCACCGAGACCCAGCGAGATCATCTGCAGGATGACCGCGGCGAGGTTCGTGCGCAGAATCTCGGGTTCCGTGTACTCGGGCCGCCGTGCGAAGTCCTCCTCGCTGTAGAGCCTGATCGCGATGCCGTCACTCGTACGCCCCGACCTGCCCGACCGCTGGTTCGCGCTGGCCTGGCTGATCGCCTCGATCGGCAGCCGCTGAATCTTCGACCGCACGCTGTACCGGCTGATGCGGGCGGTGCCAGCATCGATGACATAGCGGATGCCCGGCACGGTCAATGACGTCTCGGCGACGTTCGTCGCCAGCACGATGCGGCGGCGAGTTCCCGGGGTGCGCGAGTTCTCGAACACCCGGTGCTGCTCGGCCGCGCTGAGTCGCCCGTAGAGGGGCAGAACCTCGGTGCCGGGAAGGTTTCGTCCGCGGATGGCGTCCTCCGCATCCCGGATCTCGTTCTCGCCCGAGAGGAACACGAGCACGTCGCCGTCGCCCTCGTGCGCGAGCTCGTCGAGAGCGTCGTTGATGCCCTCGAGGTAGTCGCGGTCGACCGCATTGGCGGCGGCCTCCTCGGCGTCCTCGGCCTCGAGAGCCTCGGCGACGAGCGGGCGGTACCTGATCTCGACCGGGTAGGTACGACCGGAGACCTCGATGATCGGCACGGGAGTGCCGTCCGCTGCCGCGAAGTGGCGCGCGAAGCTCTCCGGATCGATAGTGGCGCTTGTGATCACGACGGTCAGGTCGGGACGGCGGGGGAGCAACTGCTTGAGGTAACCGAGCAGGAAGTCCACGGTGAGGCTCCGCTCGTGTGCCTCGTCGATGATGATCGCGTCGTACTTGGTCAGGTCACGATCCCGGTGAATCTCGTTAAGGAGGATGCCGTCGGTCATGAGTTTGATGCGCGTCGCCGGGCCCACCCGGTCGGTGAATCTGACCTGGTAGCCGACCAGCGCTCCCACCTCCTGCCCCAACTCCTCGGCCACGCGTTCGGCAATGGTGCGCGCGGCGAGCCTGCGGGGTTGGGTGTGCCCGATGCTGCGCTTGCCGAGCTCAAGCAGCACCTTCGGCAACTGGGTCGTCTTGCCGGAGCCGGTCGCGCCAGCGACGATAATGACCTGGTTGGTGCGCAGAGCGTCAGCGATGTCATCCCGCCGCTGGCTGACCGGCAGCTCGGGGGGATAGGTGATCGTGGGGAGGTCATCTGACCTGGGCGCAGACATCAGCCTTACAGTTTAGGGCCGTAAACTCGAGGGAATGACGACCCCCCGCATCACGCTCAACGACGGCACGAGCATCCCGCAACTTGGCTTCGGCGTCTTCCAGGTCGACCCGGATGCGACCGAGAGGATTGTCTCCGATGCGCTCGAGGTCGGATACCGGCATATCGACACCGCGGCGGTCTATGGTAATGAGGTCGGCGTGGGGCGCGCGATTGCGGCGTCGGGGATTCCACGCGAGGAGCTCTACATCACCACGAAGCTCTGGAACAGCGATCAGGGTTCGCAGTCGGCGATCGACGCGATGGATCTCAGCCTCGAGAAGCTCGGTCTCGACCACGTCGACCTGTACCTGATCCATTGGCCGCGACCTGACCTCGACCTGTACCTCGAGAGCTGGCTCACGATGGAGCAGCTTAAGGCCGACGGCAAGACGACCTCGATCGGCGTTTCGAACTTCCACGTCCCTCACCTCGAGCGCATACTCAGCGGCAGCAGCACGGTACCGGTGGTCAACCAGATCGAACTGCACCCCGCCTTCGCCCAGCGGCCGATTCGCGAGTTCGCGGCGTCGAGAGGAATCGCTATCGAAGCGTGGGGCCCCCTCGGTCAGGGCAAGTACGACCTGTTCGGGATGCCTCCAGTCGCCTCCGCCGCACAAGCGCACGGGGTCACGCCTGCGCAGGCCGTGATCCGATGGCACCTGCAGCACGGACTCATCGTGTTCCCGAAGTCCAACTCGCGGGAGCGCATCGCGGAGAACTTTGACGTGTTCGGGTTCGAACTCACGGCCGAGGAGATGGCCGCGATCGACGGTCTCGACCAAGGCATGCGCGTCGGAGCCGACCCTGACACCGCTAGGTTCTAGGGCGCGGAGCGGAGATTGCCCAATCGGCTCGAGCACGCTTCCAGCCCCTACCTGCGCTCGCACGCGGACAACCCCGTTGACTGGTGGGCGTGGGGCCCCGAACCGTTCGCCGAGGCAGCCCGACGTGACGTTCCCGTGCTCGTGTCGATCGGATACTCGACCTGCCACTGGTGTCACGTCATGGCGAGGGAGAGTTTCAGCGACCCGGGCTTGGCGGCGTTGCTCAACGACAACTTCGTAGCCATCAAGGTCGACCGCGAGGAGCACGCCGAAGTCGACTCCACCTACCTTGCCGCCGCTGGGGCGTTCACGCAGAACCTTGGTTGGCCGCTGAACGTCTTCGTGACACCACAGGGGCGTGCTTTCTTCGCGGGCACCTACTGGCCTCCCGAGCCCGTGCAGGGTCATCCCGCGTTTCGCCAGGTGCTCGAGGCGGTGATTGACGCGTGGAAGGTGCGGCGCCAGGAGGTCGAATCCAACGGTGAGCTGATCGTGCAGGCTCTCGCCGCTCGCGGCCCCCGTGCGTCAGTGCCCGTCGATCTCGCGGCCGCGGTCGCGCACCTTGAGCGCGACGAGGACCGTCAGTTCGGCGGTTTCGGTAGCGCGCCCAAGTTCCCGGTGTCGCCGGTGATCCGATTCCTCGTGGATCGCGGTGCACAGGGGGATGCCGCGGCGCAGGCCCTCGCCTCCCGCACGCTCGACGCCATGGCCGCCTCTGACCTCCGCGACCACGACGGCGGCTTCTTCCGCTACTCGACCCGCCGCGACTGGACCGAACCGCACTACGAACGAATGCTCTACGACAACGCGCAGTTGCTGGCCGCCTACGCTCTCGCAGACCGCGAGGGCGTCGCGTCCGGGGTAGCCGACTTCCTTGTGCGGACCCTTCAGTTGCCGTCCGGCGGATTCGCGTCGGCGCAGGACAGCGAGAGCGTCATCGCGGGACAGCGGCTCGAGGGGGCGTACTACGCGCTCGGGCCGGCCGAGCGGGCGTCCGAAACGCCACCTGCACTCGATGAAAAGGTACTGACCGGCTGGAACGGTCTGGCCATCGGTGCGCTCGCGCTGGCCGGGTCACGCCTTGCACGCCCGGACTGGATCGAAACGGCCCGCCGCTGTGCCGACTTCGTGCTCGCGAACCACGTGGCCGGCACCGAACTGGTGCGGGCGTCAATCGACGGGATGACCTCGACCGCGCGGCCGACCCTCGAGGACTATGGGATGCTCGCCGGCGGGTTGCTCGAACTCGCGCTGGCCACGGGCCAAGTGAAGTACGCGGTTGCCGCGCGCGCGCTCGTCGATGCCGCCATCGCCGCGGGCGACCCATTCGGTGTGCCGGGCGGTGCCGACCCCGTGCTCCGCGCGCAGGGGCTTGTCGTTGAGGCTGACGACAGCGACGGCGCCTACCCGTCCGGGACCGCCGCACTCGCCTCCGCCGCGCTCACACTGCACCACCTAACGGCACGAGCCTGGTACCTCGCGGCGGCCACCGCCGCGGCCGAGCGTGTCTCGGCGCCTGCCTCGACCCAACCCATCTCCTTCGGCGCTGCCCTGTCGGTCATCGCTCGTCTCAGCGAGCCCGTGCGCCAACTCGTCGTCGTTTCCGACGATCGGGATGCCCCCGCCGTCGGTCTCGCCCGTCGCTGGCGGCGCGGACTGTCCGTCGTCGTGACGGGTGACCAGGCTGCCGCGTGGGCCGAGGCCGGGTTCGAGCTGTTCGAGGGACGCGCCACGACCCCGGGTGTGGCGACCGCTTACCTCTGCGAGGACTTCCTCTGTCGCCTGCCGCTCACCGGTGCCGACGAACTCGCAGCCGCTCTCGACTGATCGTCGAGCGTGCTCGAGTATTACGCGAGCGTCGTCTGCCGCCGCAGCGATGCCCCCGTTGCAGTAGGTCACCATCCGATAATGAGCGAGCACCGGTGCAATGACCGCGCGCAGGTGGTCGGTCGGCAGGATGCCGCAGACCAAGCCACCGGCAATGGTGCCAGCGATCGCCTCGACCTCGGCCTTGTCTGCCCACAGGTCGGGTCGTCACTTACGTCGCTCTCGTGACCGCTCACGTAGCCCACGCGGCCGGTGGCAGCGTCGGAACGTGCACCGTGGCATCCAGAACCACTAGCTGTTCCGCACCAAGGTGGTCTGCGAGCCACTGGGTCGAAACCACGGGGGAGGACATGTAACTAGCGCACCGTCTTGCGAGCGGTGATCACCCCGGTGTCGAAGCCGAGCAGGTGCAGTCCGCCATGGAAGCGGGCGTGCTCGATCTTGATGCAGCGGTCCATGATCACGGTGAGCCCCTTGCTCTCGCCGTAGATCGCGGCATCCTGATTCCAGATTCCGAGCTGCACCCAGAGGGTCTTCGCTCCGATTGCGACGACCTCGTCGATTACCGCGGGGATGTCGCTGCCTTTGCGGAACACATCCACGATGTCGGGCACCTCGGGCAGATCGGCGAGTGACTTGTAGGCCTTCTGGCCGAGGATCTCGTCGGCGTTGGGGTTGACGAAGTACACGCGGTAGTCGCTGGATTGCAGCAGGTAGGTGCCCACGAAGTAGCTCGACCTGGCGGGATTTGGGGATGCGCCAACGATCGCGATCGACTTCGCGTTCCGCAAAATCGCGAGCCTCTGCTTCGCACTAGGGCCGATCCAGGTGCGCTGGGACTTCAGCAGCTTGGCGAGGGGTGAGTCGGCGGGCAGCTCGCACGTGAGGCCATTGGCCAACTGCGAGGTGACTGTCTGGGTTGCTGTGCTCATCGCTTAGCCCTTCGTCGCCCGGGCAAGTGCCTGGTCAAGATCATCAACGATGTCTTCGGGGTCCTCTATTCCAACGCTGATGCGCACGACGCCGGGCAGCACGCCGGCGTCGACCAGTTGCTGCTCAGAGAGTTGGGCGTGAGTCGTTGACGCGGGATGGATGACGAGAGTCTTGGCGTCACCGATATTGGCGAGGTGGCTTGCGAGGTTGAGGCTCTCGATGAAGCGCTGGCCAGCCTCGCGGCTGCTGTTTGTCTCGGATGCACGCACGCCGAAGCTAAACACCGATCCGGGGCCCTCGGGCAGATACTTCTTCGCGCGTTCGTTGTGCGGATGCGCGCTCAGCCCGGCCCAGTTGACAAACTCGATGCGAGGGTCGGCCTCGAGCCACTGCGCAACAACGCGCGCGTTCTCGACGTGGGCCTTCATGCGGAACGGGAGAGTCTCGACACCCTGGGCGAGCAGCCAGGCCGAGTGGGGTGCGAGAGCGGGACCAATGTCGCGCAGCTGCTCTGCGCGCAGGCGCGTGAGGAAGGCGTACTCGCCGAAGTTGCCGTGCCAGTTGAGCCCCCCGTAGGTGGGAACGGGCTGGTCGAACAGCGGGAAGTGCTCGTTGGCCCAGTGGAACCGCCCGGACTCGACGACGACCCCGCCGAGAGTCGTACCCGACCCGCCCAGGAACTTTGTCGCCGAGTGCACGACGACGTCGGCGCCCCACTCGATCGGGCGGTTCAGGTACGGGGTCGCCACGGTGGAGTCAATGATGAGCGGCAGATGGTGCGCGTGTGCGACGTCGGCGAGGCCCTCAATGTCGGCGATCTCACCGGAGGGGTTGGCGATCGTCTCCGCGAAGATCAGCTTGGTCTTGTCGGTGATCGCGGCCGCGTAGTCGGCCGGATCGGAGCTGCGCACGAACGTCGTCTCCACACCGAAACGCCGCAGCGTGACGTCGAGCTGCGTGACGGAGCCCCCGTACAGGTTGGCCGAGGATACGATGTGGTCGCCGGCGCCGGCCAATGAGGCGAAGGTGATGAATTGCGCCGATAGACCGCTCGCCGTGGCGACGGCTCCGAGTCCACCCTCGAGGGAGGCGACGCGCTCCTCGAAGCTCGCTACGGTCGGGTTGGCGAGTCGGGAGTAGATGTTGCCGTACTTCTGAAGGGCGAAGCGGGCAGCGGCATCCGCCGTGTCGTCAAACACGAATGCGCTCGTCTGGTAAATCGGGAGGGCCCGCGCCCCCGTGACCGAGTCGGGAATGTTGCCCGCATGGATCGCGCGCGTTCGGAAGCCGTATTCGCGGTCAGCGCCGTCGAGGGAATCGCTCTCAGCCATTCCCTCAGGCTACAGAATCGAGCATGTCGGCTCGGCGGCGGAGGGTAACACGACGACTCGAAGGCACACTCGCTGTCAGCGGGGTGGCTTCGTTAGGGAGAGAGCTGGGGCCCTCCCCGTGGCGCCGCGGAGAGGGCCCTGCTGTCCGGATGACCCGGGCGCGAGCCCGTGGGGGATGGCCCGTCCGGCGAGTGCCACGCTGCCTCGGACTACCCGATCCGGGGTTGCAGACGCGCACCACACCGGTAACACCCCACCGCGATGGTTTTCTTACGCCCCGATGGTCAAGTCGTGCGACGCCGCCGAATCGCACCGCGTGCCTGGAGGGCAAGGCCCAAGCCGGCCACAATGAGCAGCACACCGGCGAGCAGGATCTCCGGGCTCCAGGCTTGCCCGGTGTTGGGCAGCACCCGCGGAACCTCGATGGCGCCGATGTCGATCCGACCGTCGACACGGGGGAAGCCCGCGCCGCGCTGATCCCAGAGCGGCTGACCGCTCACGGCCGGGTCGCCTTGGTCGAGGGCGGGGCTTCCGGGTAGCGGCAGACGCGTGGGGGTCGGGCCTCCGTTGTTCTGCAACGGACCGAGCTTGGGGTCGGCAACCGAGAACCGGTTGCCCGCGAGATTGTTGATCTGGAAGGGGTTGTTGGGGGTCGAGAACAGGCTCCAGCTGACATCCACCAAATTGCCGTCGATCACGATAATGGCGTCGGGTTCGGTCTCGGCGTCGAGGATGCTCGAGGTGACGAATGTGCTGCCGTTGTTGTTGTTCACGAACAGCACCCCGGGTGCGACGAGGGTCGAGTACAGGATGTTCAGCTCACCGTTCATGTTGCACGCATGTATCGCGTACTCACCGTTCTCGGATGCCTCGTCGAAGGTGGAGTCGATCACCGTCAGCTCGCCGCCCTCCTCGATGCTGCAGAGCGCGATGCTCAGACCCGCCCCCAACGGCGTCGCGTCGCCCGTGAAGTCGCCGCCTGCGAAGGTCGAGGAGTCGATTGTGAGGGTGCCGCCGATTTCGGTGACGTAGAGCCCAGCGCCGTAGCTCTCGAGGGTTCCCTCGACGAGAGTGCTGCCGAGGATGGACGTGCGGGAGATGACGAGCTCTGCCCCGGTCACGATCTCGCCCAGGTAGATCGCGCCGCCGTAGTTTCCGATGCTGCCGCTCAACCCTGCCGAGTTGCCGGAGAACGTCACGAGGTCGATGAAGCTGTTGGTTCCGATCGTGTCGATCGCGATTGCTCCGCCGACGCCGTCGGTTCTGTTGTCGGTGAACACAGAGTCGGTGAAGTCGATGCCCGCCGCCGAATCGATGTAGATCGCGCCGCCCTCCGGGGCGCTGCCGTCCCCGCCGTAGAACGATTCGTTGCTCTCAAACGTCGTGCCCGTGATGCGCACGGTGCCCACGAGCGTCTCGACGTAGAGAGCGCCGCCGGGGAAGGGGGTGCTGTTGGCCACAAAAGTCGAGTCCGAGATAGTCAGATTGCCGGTAGCCCCGAACACCGACACCGCGCCACCCTCATAGTCGTTGGCGAATCCGCCGAACGTCGTGTCGCTCAGCGTGATGTCATCGACCTCGGGGTCGTTCGCGATGAACTCGATGGCGAGGCCCGTGTCGAGAATCGAGTTGCCGATGAAGTCAAGGCCGTTGAACTCGACATCGAAGGCGGTCGCGGCAGGGTCGATGTCGACCGTGACGACCGGGAAGGACCCTTGGCGCACGATGCTCAGGTCGGCCGAGCCCGGCCCGTCGAACGTGACGCCCTCTGTCACGACGAGGGGGCCACTCGTGATGAGGATGTCGCCCAGCCCGGCCTGGAACGTAATGGTGTCGGGACCGGCACTGCCATTGGCCGCGGTGATCGCGGCACGCAGGCTACCCGCACCCGAATCCGCTGTACTGGTTACCTCGAAGCTCGCGGCGCTAGCGGGTGCGGCGCTTAGGCCGACCCCCGCCAACGCCAGTGCTGCAACCACGACGGAGGCTGCGGTGCGCGAGAGGGCGCGATGCGGTCGGGTCACGGTTCGTCCCATCTTCAAGAGAGTTTCTTGATTGCATGGTAGCGGACACCTGAATTTCTGTCGCCACAGAACAGCCCTCGGTCAGTCGGGCCAATACAAGTAGAAGTCGTACCCGCGCACGAGGGAGGACTGCCGGGACCCGTCGACGTAGGTCACATCCATGTGGTGCTGATCGGGGATGCTCGGGTCGATTCGCACCATGCCCTGACCTTGGGCGTCGAGCACGACTGACACGTCGGCGTAGCTCGCGCCGGCCGGAAAGTATGGGGATGTGGTGGGCGCGAAGTCGACGTAAGCCGTCGAGCCCGGCCAGCCGGTCACGGGGAACATGAGACCGAGCTGCCACGGTGAGTCGGGGTCGACGAGTGGCCCGGTGATCGAAGGACGCACGGCTAGGGGGACAGTCGTCGGCACTGAGACGAGCCCGGCGGCATCCACCTGACGGATGACGATGGCGGCGGCGGCGGGGGAGAGGGATGCCAGCGCGCCAGTCGACCATGTGCCCGCGGCATCCGCGACGACAGTGGCGATCGACGCACCCAGCTCGTCGGTGATGAGCACCTGCGCCCCCGGGAGCGCCGAGCCCGAGAGGCTGGGCGGGGTGACGCTGTCGGGGTCGACCGACGCAGAAACCGATGGGGCTGGCGGACCAACCGGAGGCGCCACTGGTGCCGTGTCCCCGGCGGTCACGCCACCCTCGTAATTGACTGGCGTCGATTCATCCGCAACGTCGGTCGCCGCGTCGGAGAGGGTGGGGACCGTCAAGTTGGCGTCAGAAGCGGGGAAGGTCTGCGGAGCCGGGCGGTCCGGGGACTGCGTCTGGCTGGGCGCTGAATCAGAACTTGCGCTCTCCGGCGGGGCGCCGGCGGTCAGGAGGGCTGTCACTGTCACGACCGCGACCGCGACACCCGCGAGCCAGGCGTGAGCTGGGGCAAGGAGCGGCGCGGCGAGTTCGCTCGGCGGAATAGCCGCCTCTGCGGTCGCGTCGGAGTCAGCGAGCGTCCCAGCGAGACCCAGAAGAGCGGGCACGAGAAGCACCGCAAGCTTGGACGTGACGTAATCGAGTTCGCGCGCGCGTTTGCGGCAGCCGAGGCAGGAGCGAAGGTGCTCCTTCACCCGCGCGAATTCGCGCGCGCTGAGCGTGCCAGCTGCGTGCCGACCCAGGCGACCCGCCGTCCAGCGGCAGTCCTCGCTGAGGGTCTCGTCGTTGAGGTGTTCCTGAACCCAGGCGGTGCGGAGTCCCGCGCGCGCACGATGGGTCAGCACGGCGGCCGCGTTCGGTGTCATGCCCAGATACCCTGCGAGCTCGGTTGGGCCCATGCCCTCGACTGCGCTGTACCACAGCACCGACTGCCAACGCGAAGGCAGCGACTGAAAGGCCCGTAGCGCCAGCTGCTGGTCGGCGGCCGCGACCAACGGATCATTGATGGTCTTCGGGTCTTCTAGAAGATCGAGATCCTCGCTCGCCGAGTCGCGGGATCGAGTCGCCCAGCGCCGCGCGACATTGCCGATCGTGGTGATGAGGTAGGGGCGGAAGCCCGATCGGGGGCCGCCACCGCGTTGGATCGTGGACAGGATGCGCGCGAAAGCTTCTGACACGAGATCATCCGGATCGGCGATCTCGTAGTACCGACGCGCGATCGATCTGCCGATGCCGGAATGGCGCCGCCAGAGCTCGCCATAGGCAGCCGAGACGCCGTTCCGGGCGAGGTCGACAAGGTCGTCGTCAGAGAGGATGGTGAAGTCGGTGGGGCGGCCGTGCGGTGCGAGCATGATGTCCGTGGGGTCTGGGTAGCGCGGATCGGGTTGTGACATTAAGACCCGCGAAGCTGGGAAACCTTACGGAAAAACGAAGAATCGTCCACCCCAATTCGGGTGGCGCGCGGGCACCGAGGCGCGACTGCTCAGCTGTCGTTGCCGACCGCTACGCGCTCGTCATCCTCAAGCTCGGGGCCCGATCCGTCGCGGTGCTCGTCATGTTCCAGTGGTTCCGCGATGAAGCGGAAGTAGAGGTAGATCGCGACGCACACACTGCCGAAGATGGCCACCACCGTGAACCACGGCCAGAACGATTCGCCCAATTCGCGCCAGTTTCCTTCCCACGGCACCACGGCGAGGATGAACACGACCAGCACGACGATGTAGACCGAACCCCAGAGAGCCTTTGACCGGCGGTACAGCCGCTCACCCTCGAGCATGTGCAGGGGAAGAAGCTCGACCAGGAGCAGAACGATGCCTTCGGTTGCGATTGCGACGAAGAATTCGAGCACAACCTCGTTCAGAAGTGTTGGGTTCTCGTGCACGCCCTCCGCGATTGAGCTGTAGATCATCCACGAGGCGATAGCGAACGTCGTGACTACCGATGCGCGTATCAACACTGCCTTCCAGGCGTGCTCGACAGCCGCGCTGGAGGCGATCGAGAGGCCGAGCACCACGCCGACGAGGAAGCCCGGCGAGAACTCGAGCACCCGCGAGATGATCACGCCGACAACCGTCAGGATGAGCCCGAGAGGTCGTAGCCGCACCACCACGTCCACGTTCCACACGCGGCGCATGATCGTCGCGGTGATCCAGTTGGCCACGAAGAAGACGACGAATAGGGCCGCCGACAGAGCGATGATAAGCCTCAGCGAGGGCAGGTTGAAGCCGAACTTCGGATCGGCGAACGCGAACAGGAAGCCCGTCGCGGCCATGAGCAAAACCCCGCCGAGCGCCGGTGCCTTGGCAACGGCCGCCGAGAGCGACGTGTACCACTTCGGCGCGGTGCGCAACGCCGGGATCCGCCGCGCGAAACGCTCGTACTGCTCGCCAACCGTCGAGTTGAGCAGATGAGCTGGGAGGATGGCGAAGATGATCAGCACCAGACCAGCCGCGAACGCCGCCGGGATGCGACCCGGGTCGTTCAGCACTTCGATGATCGGGTTCATCGAGTTGGTCAGGATGTTCGGCGCGGTCGCGGAGAGTTCACCCTCGGCCCCGCCCTGAGCTTCGCCGCTGGCCTCGCCCTCGGCAGCGGTTCCGCTGCCCTCGGTGGACTCTCCTGACGTGGCGCTTGCCGGGACCACCCGAACTGGCTGTTCCTTTGTGCTGGTCTCGATCTCAGGTCCACTGACCGTCACCACGACTGTGTGGTCGCCCGGCTCCACACTCTCAGGGACGACTGCGTTCAGCGAGAACGTGCCGTCGGGACGTACCGTGGCTGTTCCGAGCGCCATGGGGGTGGTGTGCAGTTCAGCGTCGACCTTCGAACCGGCGGGCAGCCCGCTGCCCGTGATGGTGAACTTGTCGCCCGGGTGAAGGTTGTTGAGGTCGACGCCGCCGAGCGAGAAGAACCAGTTCGGCGTGATCAGGGTCGGTGGGGGTGGGGTCGTGCCACCGGTTTCGGGCAGGGCGGCGAGGGCCACCGACACGTCGCGGCCCGCACTTAGGGAAGACAGGCCCCCGCTTACATAGCGGGAATAGGGCACCGCGACGTTCTCGCCAGCGCCCAGGTCTTCTGAATAGGCCCGAAGGGTGTACCCGCCATTGGCGAGGGCAGGAGTCGCGCACGACCACGAGCCGGTCTCGGTCGCTACCGCGGTGCAGAGGATCTGGATGCTGCCGTTGAGCACGTAGACCCGGTTGCCGGGCACCGTGGTGCCTGACACCGTCACGCTGCCTAGGCTGTCCACCGTGGCCGCGCTAATCGTCGGAGCCACCGGAACGACAAAATAGTCGTCCACCCATCGGTCCGTCGGAGTCTGTCCGTCGCCGGTGTCCTGCTCTGAGTAGGGGTTCCATACCCCTGGGGCGAGCACGGACGATACGCAATGGAGCGGGCCTGGGGTGATCCCGGAGAACGGTGAGGTATCTCCGTCGACGCCGCCCTCGCCTCCGGTTGGGCCGC
>JBJXDR010000156.1:0-14301 GCA_046155245.1 Rhodoglobus sp.
ACGAGCCCCGAGGCGGGACGCCGACACCTCGCCTCCGTTCATCTCGTGGGTGAGGGAGAGGAAGACAACATGGCTGATGCAGCACGCGCGGCGAAGATGGCCGACCGCATTAAGGTCATTGTCGCGAAGACGTTGGAGCGCGGGGTGAAAGATCCGCGCATGGGATTCGTCACGATCACCGACGTGCGCGTCACGGGCGATCTCCAGCACGCCTCGATCTTCTACACCGTGTACGGCAGCGACGAGGAGCGCGCCGACACGGCCGCGGCCCTGAAGTCCGCTACCGGGATGCTGCGCAGCGAGGTCGGAAAGAACATCACCGCCCGGCTGACACCGAGTCTCGAATTCATCGCCGACGGCATCCCGGAGAATGCGGCCCTCATCGACTCGCTGCTCACCGAGGCCGCTGCCCGCGATGCCGAGGTCGAGTCGCTCGCCAAGACCGCGCAGTACGCCGGCGACGAGGACCCGTACATCAAGCCGCGCGTCATCCACGAGGACGACGAGGAAGAGTAGTCCCCGTGGGTGCACCCATCGTGCGTAGGGCGGTCGTGGCCGACGCCCTGGGCATCGCAACGGTGCACGTGCGAGCGTGGCAGGAGACCTACTCGCACCTGCTCCCCGCGGACCGTCTCGCCGCGCTTGCGCCGGAGGATCGGAACGACGGCTGGCGACGCATCCTCGAAGGCGACGACGAGGAGGCGTGGGTCGCCGAGCTCGATGGGCGCATCGTCGGCTGGATCACGACCTCGGGCCGTGACCCCGGGCGGCATCCGCGCGCCCGTGAGCTGAACGGCCTTTACACCCTGGCCGAAGTGCACGGATCTGCCCTCGGGCAGCAGCTGCTCGACGCGGGCATCGGAACCGAACCCGCGTTCCTGTGGAGTGCCGCTGACAATCCCCGAGCGGCAGCGTTCTACCGCCGCAACGGATTTGCCCCGGATGGTGCGACCGACGAGTACGCCATGCTCGGCACGACCGTCACCATTGTCCGCTGGGTGCGCTGACTGATCAGTCCCAGCCCGGGTTGATCGCGACACGGATGCGGTCGGCCAGGTAGGTCTCGAGTGGTACCTCGGTGTGCTGCAGGCGCAGCACGGGGGTGCCGTCGACGATCGGCAGCCGGTCGTCGCCGACGGCGAGCGGCGCGTAACCGAAGTTCACGGCCTCGCCGGTGCGGAACCTGCCCCGCACCGCGGCGCGCTGCAGCTCGCGTCGGTCCTCCTCGGCCTGACTCTTGTTGGCGGCGAAGCCCGTCGGGGTGAGCGCGCGGGTGACCGATCCGGTGGAGTAGAGCCGAGCATCCGCGTCGCCGTTGAGGCCGAGGAGGATCTCGCCGAGCCGCCACGCACGCCCGGCGGGCACGAGCTTCATCGGCACAGATACCGGTCCGAGCTTTCGGGCGGGCCTTAGCTCGGCGAGGGCCTCGTCGACCACGGCGGCGGCGCGCAATTCGGCGACGGCGGAGGTCAGGAGCTCTGCGACATCCACGCCGCTCATCAGCCGAACGCGCGGATCAGCAGCAGCAACCAGATCGGGTTGACGAGCACGCTGATCACGAGAACGGCAATCGCGCCGCCTTTACGTGTCGACCAGACGGTCCAGAGGATGGCCGCGATCGTCGTGACGGATGCCACGGCAATGCCCACATAGCTGGGATAGAGCACCCGGTCGCCCGACTCCCACGTGAGCGCCTGCAGCTCGAAGCCCCACAGCACCACGATCCCGAGTAGTCCAGCGAACGCGATCAGCTTCGGGATCGTCGTGCGGCGGCGCGCCGCCGGCGCATCCTGAGGGGCAGCGGTCTGCGTCATGCGCCGAGCCTAGCCACTCATTTCAGCAGCCGCGAGAGCACGCGATCGGCAAGCGGCTTGCCGCCGGTCTGGCAGGTCGGGCAGTACTGAAACGTCGAGTCGGCGTAGATCACCTGGCGCACCGTGTCGCCGCACACCGGGCACGGTTCGCCGGTGCGGCCGTGTACTTGGAGGTTCGACTTCTTCTCGGCCTTGAGTTCGGATGCGGCGAGTCCGTCGGCTCGGGCGACGGCGGCCCGGAGTGTCTGCTGCATCGCGTCGTAGAGGCGGGCCGAGTCATCCGGGCTCATGGCCGCGGGCTTGAAGGGTGACATCTTGGCGGCGTGCAGGATCTCGTCGGAGTACGCGTTGCCGATGCCCGCAATAAGCGATTGGCTGCGCAGCACGCCCTTAATCTGAGCGCGACCTTGCGCCGCGAGGATGGCCTTAAAGTGATCCACGGTGAAGCCGTCGGCCAGCGGGTCGGGTCCGAGGGTCGCGAGACCCGGCACGTCGTGCGGTCGACGAACCACCCAGATCGCGAGCGACTTCTTGGTGCCGTACTCGAAGATGTCGATGCCCGCGCCCTCGGCGAGGTCGGCGTCGCCGGCCATGAGAAGTCGGGCGGCGATCGGCCCTGCTCCGGGGCGCTTGCCGACGGGGGGTGCTGAGTCGCGCCAGCGCACCCATCCCGCTCGGGCGAGGTGCATCACGAGGTGGAGCTCAGGCTCGCCGTCGAACACGAGGTCGAGGTACTTGCCGTGGCGGGCCACGTCGGTCACCGCACGTCCCGACAGAGCTGATGCCGGTGGATCGAAGGTCTTGAGCGCCGCGAACGAGACCAGATCAAGGCGTTTCACCGTGTGGCCGATCAGCCGCGCACCCAGGTCGGTAACCAAGGCGTGGACTTCGGGCAACTCGGGCACGGGTACAGTCTGCTACTCGGTAGGTGGTTTACGCAGGCTGCATGCTGGTTTCGGGTTCCGTGCGGTACTCCCTCCCGTTCGGTGAAGTCCAGTTCACGACGCCGCCCTGGGATTGGGTCACCGTCCACCGGGTCTGGTGTTTGAGTCGGTGATGCATCGGACAGAGGTGAGCGAGATTGTCATGCGCAGTCTGCCCGTTGTGGACCCAGTCTTTGGTGTGGTCGATTTCGCAGATGCGCGCGGCGCGACTGCACCCGGGGAAGCGGCACGTGCCATCCCGAACCCGGAGCCAGGTGCGCAGGTCGGAGGGAACGCCGTAGCGGTCGCGCCCGACAGAAAGTACCGCTCCGGTCTCGGGGTGGGTGAGGAGCCGCGTGAAACTCGGGGCCGCCGCCGCGAGCTCGAGAGCCATGTCGCGGTCAATCGGGCCGTAGCCCTCCAGCACGGCTGGCTCGTCGCTGTGGCCCAGCAGCGTCAGCACCGGAACAGTTACGAGAACGCGAGGGCGGATGCCGCGATCGCGACCCGCGCCGAGTTGCCCATCGATCAACAGCTCCGCGAAGAGATCGGCGCGCAGCTGGGTGAGCGTGCGTTCCTCGGCGGGCGACTGGTGTGCCGTCGCCAGATCGGTGATGCGGTTGTAGACACCGTGGGCAACCACGGCCGGCAGGTACGCCGTGAGCACGGCCATGCCGTCGCGCGCAGGCTCGAGGGTCAGCGATCGCCGTGACGAGGCATCCGCGAATCGAACCTCGATTGACTCGGGGCTCAGGCGCTCGCGCAGGGTGCGGGCACGACGGTCGAACTTCGCGACAGTGAGCGTCTGGGCGAGTGGCACGGCGGCTGCCTCGAACGCGCCCCACGAATCGCGCGGCAGAGAGGCAGCGTGATCGACCATCGCGCGCGCGTGACGCCAGCTGATCGTGCCGGCGCTGAGGGCGGCAAAGGTCTCGGGCAACTGTGCGAGTGCGGCACTGTCGGCGATCAAGGATTCGGCGGTGCGCTCGGGGATTCGCAACGCGCAGGCAAGCTCCGATGCGATCACCCGTCGTGCGCGCACCTCAGCGTTCCAGCCGCCGTCAGAGACGCCCAACGACTGCTCCGTGACCTCGCTCCAGCGCCGGGCCTGTTCGATCAGCTCGGCCTTGTAGGCGGCGAGGGATGCCTCCATGCGATCGAGCGCCGCGATGCTGTCGATGAGATCGCCGAGGGTGTTCGCCATCGCGCCGTGCAGGCTAGGCAGCGCAGGCGCGTTATCCGCAGACTGCTCGACCTCGAATCTCATGCTCTTACTTCACACCATGCCACCGACATTCATCCGAAACTATGTTCGACCAACCTACCGAGGCAACTCATACCCGCCGTCGACCGCGACCACCAGCCCGTCCACTAGCAACCCCGCCAACGCTCGGGAGCGTTGCGTCGCATCCGGCCACACTGTCTCGACCTCGACGGCCGTAACCGGGATGTTGCTGGCCCGAAGCTCGGCCATGATCAACCCGCGCACCTGACGGTCGCTGCCCTCGAACTTCTTCTGCACGAGTGCACGCGGCCCGAAATACTCCGGATACCCGGCCGCCCGCCAGGCGCAGAGAGATGCGATCGGACACGCGTCGCAGCGAGGCACCCCGGCGGTGCAGACGAGAGCGCCGAGCTCCATCATGGCGGCGTTGAACAGCCGGGCATCCGGCAGCGACTCCGGCAGCAGTCGCTCCATGTCCGCGAGATCGCGCCGGGTCGACGGTGGACCAGCGACCGCCTGGCCGAGCACCGCCCGAGCGATCACCCGCCGCACATTGGTATCGACGACCGGATGCCGCTCGCCGTACGCGAACGCGGCGACCGCGCGGGCGGTGTAGTCACCGATTCCGGGGAGGGCGAGCAGGTCATCCACCGATGACGGAACGACGCCGCCGTGCCGTGAGCTGATGAGCACGGCGGCCGCGTGCAGGTTGAGCGCGCGCCGCGGGTAGCCGAGTCGATCCCATGCTCGCACCGCCTCGGCCGGGGGCGAAGCGGCAAGCGCGGTGGGCGTCGGCCAACGCGCGAGCCACTGCTCGAGCCGCGGGATGACCCGCGTGACCGGCGTCTGCTGCAACATGATCTCGCTCACGAGAATGCCCCACGCGCCGAACCCCTCGCGCCGCCACGGCAGGTCGCGCCGGTTGGCCAGAAACCAGTCGTTGACGGCTGGCGCGATACTCACGAGTCAAACCTAGACGCGCAAACCTAGACTGGCCCCATGGCCCGGTTCACCCCGCTCAAGCGCGACGTGCTCGACTCGCTCGCCGACGAGTTTCTGCACAACTACGGAAAGGGCCGCACGATCCTCGCTGTCGATGGCGTCGACGGAGCGGGCAAGACACACTTTGCTGATGCGCTCGCCGAACGACTGGGTCGAGGCAGTCACCCGGTGTTTCGTGCCTCCATCGATTCGTTCCACCGACCCCGCGCCGAGCGCTACGTCAAGGGCGTCGAATCGGCCGAGGGCTTCTACAACGACTCCTTCGACTACGACCTGTTGCGTCGCATACTCATCGACCCGTTCCGTCTCGGCGGAAGCGCGGGCTTCGTGACCGCGGCGTGGGATGTCGCGCGCGACACCTCAGTCGAGATCGCCTGGCAGACGGCCCAGCAGGACGCGACTCTCGTCATCGACGGCGTCTTTCTCAACCGCTCCGAGCTCCGCGGACTGTGGAACTACTCGATCTGGCTCGACGTGCCCGCAGACGTGGCGGATGCCCGGCGCATGGCCCGCGATGGTGCGCCAGCTTCCGCCCGCTCCCTCGGCGGGCAAGCGCTGTACCTCGCTGAGGCGGACCCGCGTGCCAGGGCCACGGCGATCATCGACAACTCCGACTTCGACCACCCCCGGAGGATCTTCGTAGACAGCTGCTAGCTGTCTACGAACAGCAGGTGCAGCGTAGACAGCTGCTAGCGCCCCCACACCCGAGCAACCACACCCGCAGCATCGAAGAACTCGCCTGACGCTTCCACTTCGTGCACCAGCTCGACGAGTGCCGCGTTGACGGGTGCGCGCCGCCCAGCCGCCGCCGCCCGCACCACGGACCCGTTCAAGTAGTCGATCTCGCTGGCCTCACCTCGTCGAATGCTCTGCAGGGTCGACCCCGGGTTGGGCGTGCGCCCGATCCGGGCGCTCATGAGCGCGGGAAGCGCCTGCCCGAGCCAGAGCGGAAGTATCGAGAACAGCCGCAGTCCCCGATTGCCGAGCCCCTGAAGCTTCTCGAAGTGCACCTTGTTCCTGAACCCGATGCGGACGCACTCCCGCATGCTCGCGGTCATCACCCGCCGCAGCGACCCGACGGCCACGACCTCCTGCACGCTCAGACCCGTGATCGCGGGTAGTGCGTTGACCTGGTTGATGACGAGCTTCGTCCATTGGGCTCCGCGAAAGTTGGGGATCACTGTCGTCGGCATGACCTCCGCGAGGATTCTGGCCGCGTAGCGGGCCGGAAGGTCGTTGTCACCCAGGACTCCGAGGTAGGTGGGCCCCGGAGTGGTGATCGTGACTTCGCCGGGGGAGAGGTAGGAGGTCGCGAAGGTCGCGAGTGCACCGACGATGTCGGAGCGCGGGGTCGCGGCGTGCGCGTTCGCGAGGCCGTCGAGTCCGTTCTGCACGACGACGAGGGGAACCCCCCTCAGAAACGGAACGTTCTCGCGGATCGCGGCCACCGCATCCTGAGCCTTGGTCGCGAGGATCGCGAGTTCAGGCCCGCGGGTCAGCACCTCGTTCGCAGCCACGGTCGCGGTGTACTCGCCCCAACCCCCGGTCAGATGGATGCCCCGCTCGCGAATCGCGTCGAGATGCGCACCCCGTGCCGTGACCTCCACCTCGTGCCCGGCGCGCGCGAGCAACGCGGCAATGGCGCCACCGACCGCTCCCGCTCCGATGACGCCGATCCGCATGCTCAGATCCTAGGGGCGGGCACCCCCTCGTTCCGGGATGCGCGCGTGGCGCTCACTGATACCGTGTCAACCGTGTGCATCCGTCAGGCTTTGCAGGAATCCGAGTGAGCGGGCCGCCCTCGAACCCGACCAGTGGCATCCTGCTCGTCGACAAGCCCCAAGGCATCACGAGCCACGACGTCGTGGCGAGGGCCCGCAAGGCCATTGGCACTCGCCGGGTCGGTCACGCGGGCACACTGGATCCGATGGCCACAGGGCTGCTCATTCTCGGGGTCAACGCATCCACCCGCTTGCTGACCTACGTCGTCGGGTTGGACAAGCAGTACACCGCAACGATTCGGCTCGGTGCGGCTTCCACTACCGACGACGCGGAGGGCGAACTGAGTTCCGAACGCCCGTCGGCACGGCTTGCGGATGTCTCGGATGCCGCCATCGTCGAGGCCACCGCCGCTTTCACCGGGTCGATCTTCCAACGCCCCAGCAGCGTCAGCGCGATCAAGGTGGATGGCCGCCGGGCCTACGCCCTGGCACGGGAGGGGGCTGCGGTCGAGCTCGCACCCCGACTCGTGACGGTCTCCGAGTTCGAGGTGCTGGGCGTTCGGCGGTCCGGATGGATCGACGTCGACGTGCGTGTGGAGTGCAGTACAGGAACCTACATCCGTGCCCTGGCCCGCGACCTGGGCGAGCGACTCGGGGTAGGCGGTCACCTCACGGCTCTGCGCCGCACGCGCATCGGCCCCTTCGGGGTGAATGCCGCGGTCGGGCTCGATGAGCCCCTCTCAGAGAGGATGCTCGCCCCCGCCGAGGTCGCGGCATCCCTGTATCCCAGACTCAACCTGACCGCGCAGGAGTCCGTGGATCTCGCGCACGGCAAGCGGATCGCCCTTGCCGGTAGCGGAATCCGTGCCGCTGTCGCACCCGACGGACATCTGGTCGGGCTCGTGGACGCCGTTGAGGGCAAGGCGGTCGTTCTCGTAAACTTCCCCGCAGATGCCCAAGCCGCCGCGTCCGAACCCACCTGCTCAACCCAAGGAGAACAGGCATGATCGAGTGGTTCACCACAGCGCAGCTCGTCGTGGCCGTGGCAGCGGGCCTGCTAGCCGTCGTGCTGGGCCTCGCCGGGCGCAAGCCCAACGACCTCGTGCTGGGTGGTGCCGCGATCGTCGAGCTGCTGCTTCTCGCCCAGATCGTCGTCGCGATCGCCGCGCCAGTGGTGGGCAACACGCCCACCGGCAGCGGGCTTGAATTCTGGGTTTACCTTGTGTCCGCAGCATTCGTGCCCCCTCTCGCGGTCTTCTGGGCCCTCGTCGAACGCAATCGCTGGAGCACCGTCATTGTCGGCGTCGCGTGCCTTGCTGTCGCGGCGATGGTCTACCGGATGGGCCAGATCTGGTTCGTGCAGCTCGCGTGACGGGGAGCAGGTGCACCCTCGCTGTCACCTACAGTTGACTCGATGACTGAGAAGGGTTCCACGCGAGCGGTCGGTGTCGGCCGGGTGCTCATAGCCGTCTACGCGATATTGGCACTGGGGGCAACCGCGCGCTCGGTCTTCCAGATCGCGACCAAGTTCGACGTAGCGCCCGTCGCCTATCTCCTGTCCGGCCTCGCCGGGCTCGTGTACATCCTCGCGACAGTCGCGCTGCTGGGTCGCGGGCGCCGGTGGTACGTCGTCGCGTGGATCGCCATCAGCTTCGAGTTGCTCGGAGTGCTTGTGATCGGACTCCTGAGCCTCCTCGACCCCGTGCTGTTCCCTGCCGATACGGTGTGGTCGTACTTCGGTCGCGGTTACCTCTTCATTCCGCTGGTCTTGCCAATCTTCGGTATCCTCTGGCTGTATCGCACGCGCTCCGAGGTCGAGGCGGCCTAATGCAGGTCTTCCGCTCACTCGGCGAGATCCCGCCCGACTTTGGTCCGACTGCGGTCACGATTGGCAAATTCGACGGCGTACATGTCGGACACCGGGCAATGGTGCAGCGACTGCGCACCACAGCTGCGGCACGCGCCCTCACGTCGGTCGTGGTGACGTTTGACCGCAATCCGCTGTCGCTGTTGCAACCGGAGCTGTGCCCCGAGCCCCTGGTCAGCGTCGAGCAGAAGCTCGACTTACTGGCCGGGACCGACCCCGACGCGACGGTGCTGCTCACCTTCGATCGCGCGTTCGCCAACGAGACCCCGGACCAGTTCGTGCGCTCAGTGCTCGTCGATGCCCTTCATGCCGAAGTCGTCCTCGTCGGCGCGGACTTCCGCTTCGGAGCGCGTGGTGAGGGAGACGTGCGGATGCTCAGCGAGCGGGGAGCCGAATTCGGCTTCGACGTGCTGGTGATCGAGGATGTCACCCCGATCGACGACCGGCGGGTGTCATCCAGCTGGATTCGGGATCTCCTGAGCGAGGGTCACGCCGCCGACGCTGCCCGGCTCCTCGGTGAGCCGCACACCGTACGCGGCACGGTCGTGCACGGCCACCAGCGCGGGCGTCTGCTGGGGTATCCCACCGCCAATCTCTCGCAGCAGGTCGAAGGCTTCGTGCCGGCCGACGGCGTCTACGCGGCGTGGCTCACGGCTCGCGACATCCGCTACCCGGCGGCCGTCTCGATTGGCTACAACCCGACGTTTGAGGGGGTCGTGGGTCGGCAGATTGAGGCTCACGCGATTGACGCGCACCTTGACCTCTACGACGACATCGTGGAGGTGTCGTTCGTGGAGTACGTGCGCCCCATGCGCAAATTCCCCGGGCCAGACGGACTCGCCGCGCAGATGGGTGCAGACGAGGACCGCATCCGAACGATCCTCGGTGTGGCCCCGAGACACGAGCCGTGACGCCGGTCGCGGTGCGACCACTCTGGGCGGGCCGCACCCTGGCGTTTGCGGGCATCCTGTTGCTCGCTTTCAACCTGCGCACCGCGGTCGCGGCACTCTCGCCGATCCTCGGCGCGATCTCCGAGGATGTTCCGCTGTCGAGCATCGGCATCGGATTTCTCGGGATGCTCCCGCCGCTCGCATTCGCTCTCTCAGGCATCCTCGCGCCCCCCGTCGCCCGCGGCATCGGTCTCGAGGCCACCCTGGCGGCCGCGTGTTTCGCGATGGTAGCGGGCGGTCTGCTGCGTGCGGCGGCTGACAACTACGGAATTCTCGTTCTCGGCAGCGTGATCCTTCTCGCGGGCATGGGCTTCGGCAACATACTTCTGCCTCCCGTGATCAAAAAGTACTTCCCCGATCGGATCGGGCTCATGACCGCGGCTTACGCGACCATCATGGCGGTGGGGGCCGCAATCCCGCCGCTCGTGGCAGCCCCGCTTGCCGAGGCGACATCGTGGCGAGTGTCGTTGGCTGTCTGGGGCGTCGTGGCACTTCTAGCCGCGCTGCCGTGGGCAGTGCTGTGGATGCGACACCGCGCCGACGTGCAGAGCTCCCGCGCCGATGGCATCGTGCCGCAACCCGCGCCGCAGTGGGTCGGACGCATGTGGCGCTCGCCGATCGCCTGGGCGATCATGGTTGCGTTCACGATCCCCAGTTTCAATGTCTACGCGATGTTCGCGTGGCTGCCGACCATCATCGGCGACCTGACGACCCTAGGGCCCGCAGAGGCTGGCGGGCTTCTCGCCCTGTTTGCCGTGATGGGATTGCCGTTCGCGCTCATCGTCCCGGTGATCGCGGTGCGTATCCGTAATGTGGGGTGGCTGCTGGGCCTTGGTGTGGTGTTCTTCGTTCTCGGCTACCTCGGCCTGCTTGTGGCGCCGGGCGCCGCGACGTGGGTGTGGGTCATCCTCATCGGCAGCGGACCGATCGTGTTCCCTCTGACGCTCACCCTCATCAACCTGCGCACTCGTACCGCCGAGGCATCCGTCGCGCTCAGCGGCTTCGTGCAGAGTGTCGGCTACGCCGGCGCCGCGCTCGGTCCGCTGACGATCGGATTCATCCACGACCTCACCGGATCGTGGACCGCGCCGCTGATCTTCCTGATCGGCCTCGTGCTCGTTGCGCTCATTCCCGCCGTGGTGCTCGCGCATCCACGCATGGTCGAGGACGACCTGGCCCAGCGCGACCGCTCGGCCTCTTAGCTCACCAATTCCGCGCGGTGCACGAGCGCCGCCGCACCGATGAGTGGGCCATCAACCGAGAGCGCCGAGGGGATGACTCGCACCTTCGTGACGAACGGGAACGGGGCGCGCTGAGCGATCGACTGCCTGATGAAGTCGAAGAGATCGGGAGTCACGTGCGAAAAGCCGCCCCCGATGGCCACGAGCTCGAGATCGACGAGGGCGGTGGCCGAGGCGATGGCCTGGCCGATCGCGCGGCCGGACCGCGTGACCGCGGCGATCGCGATCGGGTCGCCCGCCGCGTAGCTCGCCGCGAGGTCCTCTCCGGTGAGTCCCGTCCAGCCCTGCGACCGAGCCCACGCTGTTGTGCGAGGACCGGACGCGATGGCTTCGATGCAGCCGGTGCCGCCGCAGTCGCACCGGTCGTCGAATCCTCCGACCTCAACGTGGCCGATGTGGCCGGCATTGCCGGTGGGGCCGACGATCGCCCGCCCGCCGAGGATCAGCCCGCCGCCGATGCCGGTTGAGACGACCATCCCCATGAGGTTCTCGGAACCCCGGGCGGCGCCCACCCAATGCTCGGCAAGGGTAATGCATTCGCCGTCCATTCGCAGGGCCACGGGCACGTCGGGCGCGAGTGCTCGCACCTGATCCAGCAGTGGGTAGTCGCGCCAGGCGGGCAAATTGAGCGGCGACACAAGGCCGGTGGACACCGTGATTGGACCGGCCGTGCCAACGCCGATTCCGCTCACCGTGCCGGTCGGCGGCAGGGCCGCGAGTGACTGGCGAGCGACGGTGTCGACGCTCTGGGCGAGCTGCTCGCTTGTCGCATCTCGTCCCGTGGGCGCCCGAAATCGGCTGCCGGGCAGCAACGCTCCGGAATCGTCGACCAGAGCGGCCTCGACTTTAGTTCCACCCAGGTCGATGGCCAGTGCCCAGGCGCTCACGGGGGAGATCATGCCGCGAGCCTAGTGGTCGTCGGCCGGTCGTATGGTGTGGCGATGACCAAGCCCCTCGTCCTCGTTGCCGACTTCGAACTGCCACCCGTCATCGTTCGGGACGCCCTCGTGGACCCCGATCTCGCGGTCGGGTGGGTCGGCGCCAACCTCGACAGCGAACCCGTCGAGTTCGAACTTGAGGCCATCGAGGGTGGGCTGCGCGGGTGGAGCACTCGCCTCCGGGTCACGGTGACCGTGTCCGGCGGCACGGACGTGGGTGAGCTGCGGGCACTCTGGCTCGATCGGCTCGACGCTCTGGATGAACTGCTGCACGGGCATCCGCGGCACTGATCTCCTGCACCTGACCGGACCGCCAGCGCGCCCGCGCCGGTAGACTCGGGGGGTGAATGCAGTCAATCGCGGCCTCGCGCTGGCCCCGGCCGAGCGCGCCCTGGGTCTTATCGGAGCCGATCTGACCGAGAAGTCGCTGAGGCTCCACCTCGAGGGTTTGTCCGGTATCGACGCGGTTGGGCTTGAAGAGCGCGCCGCTGCCCTCGGTACTCGCTCGATCAAGACGACGTCGAAGGCCTGGGCACTCGACACCATCATCCGACTCATCGATCTGACGACGCTTGAGGGCGCGGATACCCCCGGCAAGGTGCGGTCGCTGGTCGCGAAGGCGATGAACCCCGACGCGTCGGACCCCACGGTTCCTCGCGTTGCGGCCGTCTGCGTGTATGGGGACATGGTCGCCACCGCCGTCGAGGCTCTGGGCTCGTCCCACGGGGATCCGGACACGGGAGCCGTGAGTGTTGCTGCGGTCGCCACCGCGTTCCCCAGCGGGCGGGCGTCGCTTGCCGTCAAGACCGCTGACACCGCCGAGGCCGTCGCAGCGGGGGCGGATGAGATCGACATGGTCATCGACCGCGGAGCGTTTCTCGCCGGCAGCTACGGCCTAGTCTTCGACCAGATCGTTGCGGTCAAGGAGGCGTGCCGTCGCGATGACGGCAGCTACGCCCACCTCAAGGTGATCCTCGAGACCGGTGAGCTGAACACCTACGACAACGTGCGCAGAGCGTCGTGGCTCGCGATTCTCGCGGGCGGTGACTTCATCAAGACCTCGACCGGGAAGGTGTCCCCGGCGGCGACCCTTCCGGTCACGCTGCTGATGCTGGAGGTCGTGCGCGACTGGCACCGACTGACCGGGGAGCGGATCGGGGTCAAGCCCGCGGGCGGCATCCGCACCTCGAAAGACGCGATCAAGTACCTCGTGACCGTCGCGGAGACCGTGGGTGAGGAGTGGCTTCAGCCGCACCTGTTTCGCTTCGGCGCCTCGAGCCTCCTCAACGACGTGCTCCTCCAGCGGCAGAAGCTGTCCACCGGCCGCTACTCAGGCCCCGACTACGTGACGATTGACTAAACCTATGACCGAGATCGTGAAAGCCCACCGTTTCCTCGACTATGCGCCTGCGCCCGAGTCGCCGAGCATCCTCCAGCTGAAGAAGAGCTACGGGCTCTTCATCGATGGCGAGTTCGTCAAGGGCCACGGCAAGCCGTTTCTGACCATCGCCCCGTCGACCGAGCAACCGATCGCGGAGATCGCAAACGCGACGCCCAAGGACGTGGATGCCGCGGTGGCCGCAGCCCGCCGCGCCTACGACCGTACGTGGTCGAAGCTCTCCGGCGCCGATCGCGGCAAGTACCTGTTCCGCATTGCACGGCTCGTGCAGGAACGTGCTCGTGAGTTGGCCGTCGCGGAGAGTATCGATAACGGCAAGCCGATCAAGGAGTCTCGCGACGTCGACGTGCCATTGGTCGCGGCGTGGTTCTTCTACTACGCGGGCTGGGCCGACAAGCTCGAATACGCGGGGCTCGGTCCGAACCCGCGCGCGCTCGGCGTCGCGGCCCAGGTGATCCCGTGGAACTTCCCGCTGCTGATGCTTGCGTGGAAGATCGCCCCGGCGCTCGCCGCGGGCAACACCGTAGTCATCAAGCCCGCTGAGACGACCCCGCTCAGCGCGGTGATCCTCGCGGAGATCCTCCAGCAGGCGGAGTTACCGGCGGGGGTCGTCAACATCATCACGGGCGCGGGCGACACGGGGCAGGCTCTGGTCAACCACCCCGACGTCAACAAGGTCGCCTTCACGGGCTCGACCGCCGTGGGGCGTGCGATCGCGAAGTCCATCGCCGGTTCGGGCAAGAAGCTCACCCTCGAACTCGGCGGAAAGGCCGCGAACATCGTGTTCGACGACGCCCCCATCGACCAAGCGGTCGAGGGAATCGTCAACGGCATCTTCTTCAATCAGGGCCACGTGTGCTGCGCGGGCTCCCGCCTCCTCGTTCAGGAGAATGTGCACGACGAGGTGGTCGACCGGCTGAAGCTCCGACTCTCCACACTGCGTCTCGGCGATCCACTCGACAAGAACACCGACATCGGCGCGATCAACTCCCGGGCCCAGCTCGACCGGATTCGTGAGTTGAGCGACATCGGCGAGAGTGAGGGTGCCGAGCGGTGGACGGCGCCCTGCGTCATCCCGGACAAGGGATTCTGGTTCGCCCCCACGATCTTCACAAACGTCTCGACCAGTTCGACGATTGCCCGCGAGGAGATCTTCGGACCGGTGCTCAGCGTGCTGACCTTCCGCACCCCCGCGGAGGCGATCGCCAAGGCCAACAACAC
>JBJXDR010000157.1:0-4271 GCA_046155245.1 Rhodoglobus sp.
TGGCCGGGTCACCGCCGACCCGTTGGTCGCTATGGTCTGCACTCGCACGCCGTTGCTGGTCAACGTCCACGTACGCAGCGCGGCAAGCCCAAACTCGTCCTCCCAGCCCACGCTCACGTCGTGCTCGCCGACGGCCACGACGTGCCACCGAGCCTGCGAGGCGACGCCGTGAAAGGCCTGGGGCCAGCGCGAGAGCGAGTCCACCATCCCGGCGCTCGGGAAGCAGAGCTGCCACCCGCCGCGCCAGCGCGCGACCCACTCGGACTCGGACTGAGCCGGGGCATCCCACCTCGGTAGGTCGTGCTCCCAGGGAGTACTCGCGAGAACGGCGCGCCCGCCGACCCGCAAGTGGGTGAGCACGCCGCCCTCGTCGGGCAGGACGACCGCATCCACCCCTTCGAGCGTCAGCGCCACGCTGCCGGCTCGAGTCACGAGCGAGGAGCGGACGTGGCGCCGCGAATGCCCAAGAGCGCGCGCGCGAGCGCGTTCTTGCCGTCGAGAACTACGGTCAGCATCGCGTCAGCGGCGACCTCGCCGTTGCCCCGATCGATCGCTCGGAACACCGCGGCGTGACTCTCGGCATCCTGACTCAGCTCGTCTGGCTTGGTCGTTGCTTCCTGCTGCACATTGAAGGTGAGGTACATGAAGTCCGCGACCACGGCGCCGAACTGGCGGAGCAGCACATTGTGGGAGGCCGCGTAAACCGCTTGGTGAAACTCCACGTCCGCGTGAGCGTACGCCTCACGATTGGTCGGGTTGCGAGACATGGTCTGCAACGCGTCATCGATGCGTCGCAGGTCGTCCATGGATGCTCGACCCGCCGCCAAGCGCGCGGCGGCAGGCTCCAGAATCTGCCGCAGCTCGACGAGATCGCGCATGACAATCTCACCCTTCCCCGCCTCGCTGTGCCAGCGCAGCAGGTCGGAGTCGAAGACGTTCCACAGCTCGGGCTGCCGCACCCGCGTGCCTACCTTCTGGCGGATGTCGACAAGGCCCTTTGCGGCAAGCACTCGCATGGCCTCGCGCACTGAGGTGCGGCTGACGCCGTACTCCTCGGACAGCTCCGCCTCCCGCGGCAACAGCTGGCCCGGTGCGTACAATCCGCCGATGATCTGAAGGCCAACCCCGTCGATGACGCGGCCCTGAAGCCCGCGCATGGCGTACCCCGAGCCGCGCTCTGACTCGCCGGGTGCGTCCGCCACCGCCGACCTCCTCGTTGCACTGCTACCGGTGCGCATGACCCGTCAACTAGCCGCGTGAGAGGGTCTGACTCACCCTATTCTGCAGCCCGGGCCGGTCGTACGGGGTTGTACTAGTGAAGAGTGCCTCATCGTCGACGCGGATCTCCACCGTGCGCAAGTACTCCGCGAGGCCGTCGAGACTCACGTCGATACCGAGGCCCGGCGCATCCGGTGCTCGAATCTCGCCGTTCTCGTCGGGGTGGATGTGGTTGGTCGAGAGATCCAGGGCGACCTGCTTCGGCTCCACCGGGAACTCGCAGATTCTGTGGTCGGCGAGCCCGGCGAAGGGCTGGAGCGAGGCCGAGAGAGCGAGGTGCGACGTGAACGTGTGATTGACATACGTGACACCCCGAGCGATCGCGTGGTCTGCGACCGCTTTCGACGGCCCAATACCACCGATGCGCGCGGCATCGACCTGGATGAACCTCACACCACCGAAGTCGATCAGGTTCGTGGCCATGTGCATCGTGTGGGCCCCCTCGCCGCCGGCGATGCCTACCGTCTTTGCGCGCGCAGCGAGCTCGGCATGGGCGACATAGGCGTGGGGGAGGAAGGGCTCCTCGAGCCACGTCGCCTTGGCTCGCTCAAGCGCGTCGAGACGTGCGGCTGCCGCCTCGAGGTCGTCCCCCCAGATCTGCCCCGCATCGATCAGCAACTCGGCGTCGTCTCCGAGCCCCTCACGGGCCGCGGCGACGTGGTCCGCGTCGTCGGCCACGCTTCCGGTACCGTAGCTTCCCCACCCGAACTTGACCGCGAGAAATCCGTTGCCGCGCGCGGTGCGAGCGCGATCGAGTGTGGCTTGAGGGGTGTCGCCCATCAACATGGATGCGTATGGCCGCTTGGCAAAGCTCTGCGAGTACCCGAGAAGGCGCCAGACCGGCTCCTCCTTTACCTTGCCCAGGAGATCCCACAGCGCGATCTCTATGCCGGACCAGGTGTGTGCCGCCTGAAGCAGATCCATGCTGTTGCGGGCGACGAGCCCAGTGATGCGAGCGATGTCGGCTGGCCCATCCAGTCGTTCGCCGAGCACTGACGCAGACACCGGCTGACACACGCCGTGGGATCGCGGGGTGACGAACGCGGCGATCGAGGCGAGCGGCGAGGCCTCACACTCGCCCCACCCGACGTGACCGTCTGCCGTGACTCGCACCAAGAGCGCGTCCTGACTCCCATCGGCTTCCAGGGTGATCTCGGGCATCGATGCGTAGAAGAAGTCGACGGTGTCGATTTTCATGAGCAGATACGCCCGCCTTCGCGATGGTGTCACCGGATGCACCGCGCTCAAGTGATCCGGCGAACCGCGATCTCCACAACGAAATGCAAGTGATTGATCATACGTTACGGTCGCAGGGGTGCGCATCTACCGTATATCGGTTCGATATCGCTCTGTCCGTGGCGCTCTACGTATGATGTAATGGCGTACAAACGTGGTTTAGACCATGTCGCACAGAATGGGACAAGGATGTCGCAGTCGATCAGGGCTCATCATCAGCCCGGCGCGCTCGCGCCCCCCTCCCACTCCGCTGTGCGCCCACTGAAGTCTTCGGCTGGGTCCCTTGCCCGCCCGAAGCTCGCTCCCGAAGGCTCGACGCGGCTAAGCGTGGGCTCAGCGGACGCGAACCAACGCTCGCTCCGGATCCCCCCAGCGAGTGTCCAGCCAGGAAGGAAGAAGCAATGAAAAAGCGGAAAGTGGGGGGCATCCTCCTCACAGCAGGCATCGTGGCGAGTCTTGCCGCATGCGCCCCGGCAGCTGAGTCAAACTCTCAGACCCTTCTCGTGTGGGACACCGGAATTCTCGGACGTACACTCGAGAACGGCGACCCCGACATCGAAAACTCCTTCATCCACCAGATGGCGGCGGCATTCGAAGAGAAGAACCCCGGTGTCACCGTCGAGGTTGTCGAGCAGGGCGGCGACATCACAGCCAACGGTGCCCAGTTCCAGGCAGCATCCATCGCCGGCGACGGACCCGACGTGCGCATCCAGTACGCCGGTGGACCGACCATCTCGTACGCGGACTTCTTCACCGATCTCGAACCCCTCCTCACACCGGAAATCATCGACTCGATGGCCGGCTTCAACGTCAACCGCGAGGGCTTCAAGCCGGACGGCCGCATGCTCGGTATGCCTTACGGCGCAGGCAACTTGTTCACCGTGTTCCAGAACCACGCCGTGCTCGAGGAAGCCGGGCTCGACCCCGCGAACCCGCCCACCACGTGGGAGGAGCTCATCGCCAACGGTCAGCAGGTTGTCGACAACACCGACAAGAACGGCTTCTGGGTCGCCAACCTCGAGGGCTACGTCGGGGCGTGGATGATCTCCGCTCTCGTCGGTGGCGAGTTGGGTGAGACAGCGTTCACGCAGATGTACTCCGGCAAGATTCCGGTGGATGACCCGGCCATGGTCAAGGCCTACCAGGCCTTCGCCGACTGGGGAGCTAGTGGCCTCACCAACCCTGACGCAGGTCAGGTCTCCAACGGGGAGTCCACCGCGGGCTTCGTCAACGGCAGCAGCGCCTACTACCTCGTCGGCAGCTGGGAGAACAACAACATGCTCGACGCCTTCGGCGAAGAGGGCGTGAGCTCGTTCTTCATCCCGACGCTCGAAGGCTCCCCGTACCCGGCCATGGGTGCTGGCGGTCCTGAGATCGCCATCTCCGTGACCGAGTACAGCGAGAAGAAGGAGCTCGCTGGCGAGTTCCTCCGTTTCCTCGCCGAGCCGGCCAACCAGGACATCTTCGTTTCGCTGTACCAGACGCAGGGTTCCAACCACGTCGACGGCGATCCCTCGAAGATCGAGAACCCGCTGCTGCGCCAGCAGTTCGAGCAGCTCGCTCAGGCAACTGACGGGGTGGTCTTCGCGTTCGACAGCGTCATGCCGCAGGCAACGATCGACCTGTTCTACCGTGTCAACGCGGGAGTGTTCCTGGGCAGCATCACGCCTGAGGATGCTGTCGCTCAGCTTAAAGCATCGTACGAGTCGGAGATCGTCAACCAGTGACGTCTCCCCTGATGACCGCGTCCGTGGGGG
>JBJXDR010000158.1:0-7168 GCA_046155245.1 Rhodoglobus sp.
AATCAAGGAGTACATCGACAAGGTGCAAGGCTTGGTCGCCGCACCCTGATTGACGCGCGTCAATGGCGCGTCAATCAGGGTCACAGGCTAGCGAACGCCTCGTCGATCACGCCTACAGCCTCGGCGATTAGTTCGTTGCTGATGGCGAGGCTCGGGAGGAATCGCAGAACGTTTCCGTAGGTTCCTGCCGTCAGAAGAAGCACGCCCTTCTGAGCAGCAAAGGCCGCGATCGCCGAGACTGCGGCCGCGTTGGGCTCCATGGTGCCGGGCTGAACGAGTTCAATCGCGATCATCGCACCCTTTCCTCGCACATCGCCGATAGTGGGGTACTTCGTCTGCAGCTCGAGTAGCGCGGTCTTGAGAGCCTTCTCGATTCGCACGGCCTCGCCGAGGAGGTTTCTCTCCTCGATCTGCTCGAAGACCGCGATCGCCGCTGCCGCCGAAACCGGGTTGCCGCCGAACGTTCCGCCGAGGCCACCCGGCTGGGATGCATCCATGATCTCGGCGCGACCGACTACGCCCGCAAGCGGAAGTCCGCCGGCGATCCCCTTCGCACACAGCACCATGTCGGGCACGAGGCCGAAGTGCTCGCTGGCGAAGTACTTGCCTGTGCGTGCCATGCCGCTCTGGATCTCGTCCGCAATGAACACGATCCCGTTCGCCGTGCACCACGCTTGGAGCGCCGGGAGGTATCCGTCGGCGGGCACTTGGAAGCCGCCCTCACCTTGAATGGGCTCGACCACCAGGCAGGCCAGGTCGGCGGCGCCGACAGTCTTCTCGAGGTAAGAGATGGTGCGCGCGGCGGCATCCGGTCCACTGAGCCCGTCGTGGTAGGGGTACGAGCTCGGTGCGCGATAGATGTCGCCCGCGAACGGCCCGAATCCCAGCGAGTATGGCGATGCCTTGAAGTTCATCGCCATCGTGAGGTTGGTGCGGCCATGGTAGGCGTGCTCAAGTACCGCGACCCCGTTGCGGCCCGTGTACTTGCGGGCGATCTTGACGCCGTTCTCGACAGCTTCTGCGCCCGAGTTGACAAGCACAGTCTTCTTCGCGAAATCCCCCGGGGTGTGCGCGACGAGCAGTTCAGCGACGCGCACATAGCCCTCGTACGGAGTGACGGTGAACAGGGTGTGCGTGAGCCGCTCGAGTTGTTCGGTGGCACCAGCGACGACCGCGTCATCCGTGTGGCCGATCGTGGTGACACCGATGCCCGCTCCGAGATCGATGAACTGGTTGCCATCGACATCGACGAGGATCGCGCCGTGCGCACGTTCGATGTACACCGGCAAGGCAGCGGTGACCCCAACGGGCACGACCTTGAGTCGACGCTCGTGCAGGACTTGGGACTTCGGCCCCGGAATGGCCGTGACGATACGGCGTTCCTGAGCGACAGTGGTCGACGTGGGGGCAAGAGTGTCAGTCATAATGAAGCCAAGTTTATCTGCCCCACGACCGGAGCGAGCATTGCAGATCGAGCACCGTTTCGAGGTGCAAGTGCGGTGGCAGGGCAACCTCGGTTCGGGCACCAGCGACCACCGTGCCTACACCCGCGACCACAGCATCACCTCGTCGGCGTCCGAACCGATCTCGGGCTCGAGCGCTCGGGTCTTTCACGGCGACGCCGAACGCTGGAACCCCGAGCAACTCCTCATTGCCGCGCTCAGTCAGTGCCACATGCTCAGCTACCTGCACGTTGCGACGGCAAACGGGATCGTCGTCGAGAGCTATCGGGATGACGCATCCGGAACACTCGAGCAGACTGCCCACGGCGGCGGACACATAACCGGCGTGACGCTGCGGCCGGTCGTGGAGATCTCGATCGGAGACCCGGAACGTGCGCTCGCGCTGCACCAGCAAGCCCACGAGAAGTGCTTCATCGCCGCGTCGGTGAACTTTCCTCTGACTCACGAGCCAACTATCGTTACCGTCTCCTAAGGCCACGTTCACTCCTCGCACAGCATTCGTGCGGAATGATGGAGCTTTCGTCCCCGTCCCGAAAGGTGCCTTGTGCGCGCTGCACTCTCCCTCATTGCCGCGAGTGCGCTCGTCGCGTCGCTCGCAGCTTGTTCCGGTGGGGGCATTTCACCCACCCCCTCTGCTAGCTGCACCGCGACAGCCTCCGGGCCGGTCTCGAACGCCGTGAAGGTTTCAGGCGACCTCGGTTCTAAGCCGGATGTCACGATCAGCTTCCCGACCTCAGCGCCGGCGACCGAACGCACAGTGGTGATCGCCGGCGACGGCGACGCAGTGGTTGCCGGCGACAACGTCAACGTCGACTACACCCTTTTCAACGGTGAGACCGGCGTCGAGATTGCCGCGACCGACTACGCCGAGGGGTCGACTGTCGAATTCCCGGTGGATGAGGCCCAGTTCCTCTCGGGCATCGTCAAGACGCTGGAGTGCTCCACCATCGGATCGCGCGTCGTCGGTGTCATCCCGCCCGCTGACTCATTCGGCGACACCGGCAACGACCAGCTCGGCGTCGCGCCCGGCGATGACATCGTGTTCGTCGTCGACATCGTGTCGATCTCGCCCCCGGCCGTTCCGCCGTTGCCGAAGGCCGACGGTGCAGACCAGCCCGCAACCCCCGGCTTTCCCACCGTCGTTCTGGATGCCTCGGGCGTGCCCACCGTCACGATTCCCGATGCAGCGCCACCTACCGACCTACAGATCGCCCTGCTTAAGAAGGGCACGGGCGCCACTGTCGCCGACGGTGACGACGTAACCGTGCACTACGTGGGCGTGAACTGGAACACCAAGGTCGTCTTCGACGAGAGCTGGTCGACTGGCTCGCCGGCCACCTTCAACACCGGACAGGTCATCGCCGGGTTCACGGCCGCGCTCGTCGGGCAGACCGTCGGTTCGCAGGTCATCGTCATCATCCCGCCGGATCAGGGGTATGGCGCCGCTGGCAGCCCGCCCAACATCGGCGGAACCGACACTCTGGTCTTCGTCATCGACATCTTGGGCATCGGCTGATTCTGTTGGCGTGACCCACGCCGCTAGCCTGAACTCATGCGCAGGGTGATCATTCTCGGGTCCACGGGCTCGATCGGTACCCAGGCGCTCGAGGTTATTGCCGCCAACCCCAACCTGTTCGAGGTCGTGGGGTTGGCGGCGGGCAGCAATCGCGCGGCGGTGGCCGAGCAGGCCCGCGCATTCGGGGTCGAGCACGTCGCGTTCGGCGCCGACGAAGCGAGCCAGTTGGTGCGTTCCGTGACGGCAGACGTCGTACTCAACGGCATCACCGGGTCGGTCGGGCTCGGTCCCACGCTCGCGGTGCTCGAGACGGATGCTGTGCTCGCGCTCGCCAACAAGGAGAGCCTGATCGTCGGGGGCGGGCTGGTGACATCCCGAGTGCGCCCGGGCCACCTCGTGCCGGTCGACTCGGAGCACTCGGCGCTCGCCCAGGCGCTTCGCTCGGGCACCGACGCTGAGGTCGCCCGGCTCGTCCTGACGGCGTCTGGTGGACCCTTTCGCGGGCGCAGTCGCGAGTCGCTACGCGGTGTCACGCCGAGAGAGGCGCTTGCGCATCCCACCTGGGATATGGGGCTCGTCGTGACGACGAACTCGGCGACTCTGGTCAATAAGGGGCTCGAGGTGATTGAGGCGCATCTGCTGTTCGGTGTGCCCTACGACCGGATAGTGGTCACGGTGCATCCTCAGTCGATCGTCCACTCCATGGTCGAATTCGTGGATGGCTCGACCATCGCCCAGGCAAGCCCGCCCGATATGCGGCTGCCGATCTCGCTCGGACTTGACTGGCCAAACCGGGTCGCGGGGGTGGGCAAGCCGCTCGATTGGACGGTCGCGAGCCAGTGGAGCTTCGAGCCGCTCGACGCCGAGGTGTTTCCGGCCGTCGCGCTTGCCAAGCACGTGGGGGAAGCGGGGAGCACCTATCCGGCGGTCTTCAACGCGGCAAATGAGCAGGCAGTGCTCGCATTCCATGCTGGGCGAATTGGATATCTCGACATCCTCGACACGGTAAAGCGGGTCGTTGACCTGCATTCGGCGGGCGAATTCACGCTCGAGTCCGTGTTCGATGCCGAGCAGTGGGCGCGCGCAGAAGCAGACAGGCTGCTCACGGCTTAGCCCGACTATCCTTGCGCCGTGGAAACTGTCCTGCTGTACATCCTCGGCATACTGATCATCGTTGTGGGCCTTGCGGTCTCGATCGGTCTCCACGAACTGGGCCATCTGGTGCCGGCTAAGCGCTTCGGCGTGCGCGTCGGCCAGTACATGATCGGATTCGGACCGACGGTGTTCTCCCGGATGCGAGGCGAGACCGAGTACGGGCTCAAGGCGATCCCGCTTGGCGGGTACATCTCGATGGCGGGTATGTACGCGCCGGCCAAGCCCGGTGGCCGTGGTCGAACCGCCAGTACGGGCATGTTCGAGACACTCGTGCAGGACGACACCCGGGCCGACGACGAGAACGGCCGCACCTTCTTCCAACTACCGGTCTACAAGCGTGTGATCATCATGCTCGGCGGGCCGATCATGAACCTGCTCATCGCGATCGTGCTCTACACGGTGCTCCTCAGCGGATTCGGAATCGCCCAGCCCACGACCACGATCGGGAGCGTCTCCGAGTGCGTGCTCCCGGCCACGAGCACGAGCCAGGAGTGTTCGAGCACTGATCCGAAAGCGCCCGGGCTCGAAGCGGGCATACAGCCTGGCGACCGGATCGTGAGTGTGAACGGCGAGCCGATCACGGAATGGGACGAGGCGACGGCCATCATCCGGGCCTCGCCGGGCGAGGCGATCACGATCGTTGTCGACCGTGACGGCACCGAGAACACCCTCGACGCCACGCCACTCCTTACCGAGCGCTACGTTTTCGACTCGCAGGGCGCCATTGTGACGGATGCCAACGGCAATCCCGTAACTCAGGAGGTCGGGTTCCTCGGCATCGGGTCGGTGTACGCCAAGGTGCAGCAGCCGATCACGGCCGTTCTGCCGGCCGTCGGCGACGGCATCGTGCGCATTGTCACTATCCTCACCCAGCTGCCCCAGCGACTCGTCGATGTCGCGGTCGCGGCATTCGGTCCGGGGGAGCGCGACCCCAACGGGCTGGTCGGCGTGGTAGGCGTGGGCCGCATTGCTGGCGAGATCACGAGCCTTGACACGCTCTCGGTTGCCGACCGCGCAGCCGGACTAATCAGCGTGATCACCTCGTTGAACATCGCGCTCTTCGTATTCAATCTGATTCCGTTGGTGCCGCTCGATGGCGGGCACATCATCATCGCGCTGTTCGACGGGCTCCGTCGATTGGTCGCGAAAGTGTTCCGTCGGCCCGCCCCCGGTCCCATTGACGCGACCCGAATCCTCCCCGTCACGTTTGTGGTGACCATCCTTCTCGGTGCCATGACCCTGTTGCTCGTGTATGCCGACATCGTGAAGCCGATCACCCTCCTCTAACCCGTAAACTTGGCTATCGTGCCAGCAATCAATCTGGGAATGCCCAAGGTTCCCGAAACCCTCGCTCCGCGTCGAAAAACTCGCCAAATCCAGGTCGGAAAGGTGGGGGTCGGCAGCGACTTCCAGGTCAGTGTTCAGTCGATGACGACGACCCAGACCACGAACATCGACGCGACTCTGCAGCAGATCGCCGAACTCACCGCGAGCGGATGCGACATAGTGCGCGTTGCGGTGCCCCACCAAGATGACGCAGACGTGTTGCACATCATCGCGAAGAAGAGCCAGATCCCGGTCATCGCCGACATCCACTTTCAGCCGCGCTATGTGTTCACCGCGATCGACGCCGGTGTCGGGGCCGTGCGGGTGAACCCCGGCAACATCCGCAAGTTCGATGACCAGGTCGGCGCCATCGCCAAGGCGGCGAAGGCAGCAGGCGTGTCGATCAGGATCGGCGTCAACGCGGGTTCGCTCGAGCCGAGTCTGCTCCAAAAGTACGGTCGTGCTACTCCAGAGGCGCTCGTCGAGAGCGCGGTCTGGGAGGCGAGCCTGTTCGAGGAACACGACTTCCACGACTTCAAGATCTCGGTCAAACACAACGATCCGGTGATCATGGTCAAGGCCTACCGGCTACTGGCGGAGCGCGGTGACTGGCCACTACACCTCGGAGTGACAGAAGCCGGCCCCGAGTTTCAAGGCACCATCAAGAGCGCGACCGCATTCGGCATCCTGCTGTCCGAGGGCATCGGCGACACCATTCGTGTCTCCCTATCTGCCCCGCCAGCTCTCGAGGTGAAGGTCGCACTGCAGATCCTGCAGTCCCTCAACCTGCGTGAGCGCAAGCTCGAGATCGTCTCCTGCCCGAGCTGCGGTCGCGCCCAGGTGGATGTCTACAAGCTCGCCAACGACGTCACCGATGGGCTCGAAGGCATGACCGTGCCGCTCCGGGTCGCCGTGATGGGGTGCGTTGTCAATGGACCGGGGGAGGCTCGTGAGGCCGACCTCGGCGTTGCCAGCGGCAACGGTCGCGGTCAGATCTTCGTCAAGGGCGAGGTCATCAAGACCGTTCCGGAAGCGGACATCGTGGCCACCCTCATCGAAGAGGCCAACCGGCTCGCCGCGGAGATGCCTCCTGGTGCGACAGGCTCGCCGCTCGTAGTCACTAGCTAGCGGTACGGCTCGGTCGGCATCGATCCGACGGCACCGGTAAACTCGGACGGGTGTCAACACGCCTCTCCCAGCTCTTCGTCCGCACCCTGCGTGAGGACCCGGTCGACGCCGAGGTTGCGAGCCATCGTCTGCTCGTGCGCGCAGGCTACATCCGCCGCCAGGCCCCCGGAGTGTTCGCGTGGCTGCCGCTAGGGCTGAAGGTGCGTCGCAAGATCGAGCGGGTCATCCGTGAAGAACTCGAGGCGTTCGGTGCCCAGGAAGTGCACTTCCCTGCGTTGCTGCCTCGCGAGCCGTACGAGGTCACCGGTCGCTGGACCGAGTACGGCGACGGCATCTTCCGCCTTAAGGACCGCAAGGGCGCGGACTACCTCCTCGCGCCTACGCACGAAGAGGTCTTCACTCTTCTCGTGAAGGACCTGTACTCGAGCTACAAGGATCTGCCCTTGTCGCTCTACCAGATTCAAGACAAGTACCGCGACGAGGCCCGCCCCCGAGCGGGTTTGCTGCGAGGTCGCGAGTTCTCGATGAAAGACAGCTACTCGTTCGACTACACCGATGCCGGGCTGGATGTCTCGTACCA
>JBJXDR010000159.1:0-8952 GCA_046155245.1 Rhodoglobus sp.
CGAATCAGTGGTGGTCGGCGTGCAGAACGGCATGTCCATCGACGATGTGATCGACATCGTCGGACCCGATCGCGCACTGGGGGCGGTGATCGAGATCACCGCCAACATGTTCACGCCTGGAGTCGTCGAGCGTCAGAGCCCGCCCTCCAAGTCGTGGTTCGCGGTCGGAGGCACAACTCCCGCATCCCAAGCGCGCGCCGCGGAGGTGGCAGAGTTGCTGTCGGCCGCGGGTACGGTCGAAGTCACCGACGACATCCGCTCGTCGAAGTGGATGAAGCTGGTCGTCAACGCTGCCGAGCTGGTGCCGTCGGCCATCCTGGGCCTCCCGCTGGGCGAGGCTGTTCGGGTGCCGGGGATGCGCGACTTCATGGCCGAAGCCGGCCGAGAAGCGATCCGCGCGTGCCTAGCCGACGGGCACCGAGTTCGGCCCATTTTCGGGATGCTCGACGCACGCATCGACGACCCCGAAGCCTACGCCGACCAACTCATCGATGCGGTGCTGGTCGATTTCACCCTTCCGTCGACGCGCACGACCGTGCTCCAGGACTGGATGAAGGGCCGGCGCAGCGAGGTCGCCGAGATCAACGGCCTGGTCGTCAGAGTGCTCACGCCCGAACTGGCGCCGCTGAATGCACGGGTGGTCGAACTGGCGCTCCGCATCGAAGCCGGAGAACTGACCGCAGTGGCCGCGAACGCCGACCTGTTGCTTGCGGGTTGACGATGCGCCGGATGAGCATCTCACTGGTTCCACTAACATGACCACATCGGATGACGGGTCGGACAGGCTGGGAAAGGGAGACTCAATGCAATTCGACTTGGGAGCAGAACTTCGCCGGGTCAGAGAGTCGCGCAAACTCAGTCTGCGAACGGTTGCAAGCGCTGTCGGCGTCTCTGCGAGTCTGCTCTCGCAGGTCGAGACCGGAAAAACCCAGCCATCCGTGAGCACGCTTTACGCCCTGGTTAATCACCTCGGAATCTCCTTGGACGCGCTCATGGGCACTAAGCGGGTCGATGCGCACGCCCAGGGAGCCGATACCGCGCCGATGGGCAGCGGAACCGGAGTTGTCCAGCGAAAGGCCGACAACCCACTGATCGAGATGGAGAACGGCGTCACGTGGGAGCGGCTGGCTGTGGGAGATAGCGCTGTAGCAGATCCGCTCGTGGTGACCTACGCTCCGGGAGGTTCAAGCTCGGTCGAGGGCAAGATGATGCGCCATGCGGGACTGGAATATGGGTACATTCTCGAAGGCCGATTGACCTTACGAATCGATTTCGACACCTACGAACTCGATCCTGGCGATTCGTTTTGCTTCGATTCCGGTCGTCCGCATCTCTACGTCAACACCACACCGAACCCCGCAAAGGGGATGTGGTTCGTGATTGGGCGCCGTGACATGGAATACCAGACGCTGACAGATTTGGGTCACGGCGAGGCGTCCGCCGATCGATCAGTTGCATCGGCGGTCGACGTGCTGGCACTGATGCGCGAAAGGCCGTGAGCGAGGCCTTCATGCACCACCGACCGCTCAGTCTTGGCGGCGCGTAATCTCCGCGACTGCAGACCAGTCGAGGTCAGCTAGCTCGGGGTCTGCGAGGGCCTTCTCAAAGCGGTCGCGCAGCACCGGGGCGGTCGGCAGAGCGATACCCCCTTCGGCGGCCAAAGCCTCGGCGAGCCCCAGATCCTTGAGGCCCAGCGGCAGGGCGAAGCCGGGCGGGCTGTAGCGCTTCTCTGCGATCATCGGGCCGTAGCCAGTGTAGACGACGCCCCCAAAAAGCGTGCCGGCAAGAAGCTCCACGAAGTCGCCGGCGTCGATGTCGTGAGCCTCGACCAGCGTGACACCCTCGGCGATGGCCTGCAAGGCGTGAAGGATCGTGAAGTTGACCGCGATCTTCACCACGTTCGCACGCCTCGGCTGCTCCCCGAATCGCCAGACTCGGGCACCGAGAATGTCGAGGAGGGGCAGAACGTCGGCGATTGCGGCATCCGGACCTGCCGTAAGGATGTTGAGGTTGCCAGCGGCGGCGACCATAGGTCGACCCAGCACGGGAGACGCGACGTAGCTCACGCCAACCGACTCAGCAACGGCAGCCAACCGGTCGGCCGCCGGCCCAGAGATCGAGGCCATGTTCACGTGGATGCGGCCCGCCTCGCCCCCAAGATTCTCGGCGCTGAGCACAGCCTCTGCGGCCGCGTCGTTGGCGAGCATCGAGAACGATACCGGCGCGCTCAGCGCCTGAGCCGCACTCGCGGCGCGGATGGCGCCGGCCGCGACGAGGTCGTCTGCCACCTCGGGTGACCGGTTCCACACCGTCACCTCGTGTCCGGCCGCAACCAGCCGTGCGGCCATTGCGCTGCCCATGTTGCCCAGTCCGAGGAATCCGACCTGCGTCACTGTCATGCCTTCCATACGGTCTTCAGATTGCAGAATTCCCGGATGCCCGGGGCTCCGAGCTCCCGGCCATAGCCGGAGTTCTTGATGCCGCCGAAGGGCAGCTCAGGGTACGAGATCGTCATGCCGTTGATGAAGACAGCTCCGGCATCGATTGACTCCACGAAGAATCGCTCATCGTCGGGGTCTTCGGTCCACACCGCGGAGCTGAGTCCGAAGGTGGTGACGTTGGCTAGCCGCAGGGCGTCGGCGGCGTCGGTCGCTCGGTACAGCACGGCAACCGGCCCGAACGCCTCTTCTTGGAAGAGGCGTGCAGATTCGTCGACATTTTCCAGAACGGTCGGCGGGTAGAACCAGCCCGCGCCGCTCGGGGCGTTCCCACCGAGGCGGGCAACCGCGCCGTGCGCGATGGCGTCACCAACGAGCTCGGCCAATTCCGTGCGGCCGGATTCGGTCGCGAGCGGGCCGATGGTGATCGCGTCGTCGAGCGGGTCGCCCACCACGGATGCCGCCATGGCCGCGGTGAACAGCTCTGCGAACCGCTCGTAGACATCGGTGTGCACAATGAACCGCTTGGCCGCGATGCAGGACTGCCCGTTGTTTCCCAGCCGTGCCGTTGCAGCGACGGTTGCGGCTCGCTCGAGGTCGGCACTGGGCATAACGATGAACGGGTCAGACCCGCCCAACTCGAGCACGAGCTTCTTGATCTGGGATCCGGCGGTGGATGCGACCGAGCGCCCGGCGGGTTCCGAACCCGTCAGGGCGACGCCCTTTACGCGCGGGTCGCGGATGACGGCATCCACGGGCCCGGAGCCGATCAGCAGCGTCTGGAAGGCGCCGGCGGGGAACCCACCACGGCGGAACAAGTCGTCCAGATACAGTGCCGACTGAGGCACGTTGGATGCGTGCTTCAGCAGTCCGGCATTGCCAGCCATCAGCGCGGGGCCGGCGAATCGGATGACCTGCCAGAGCGGGTAGTTCCACGGCATTACGGCCAGGAGTACGCCTAGCGGCTCGTAGCGAGTCCAGGCGCGCGAGGCTCCGACGGCATCCGGATTCGAGAGCGGCTGGTCGGCGAGGAAGGACTCGGCGTGGTCGGCGTAGAAGCGCATTCCCTTGGCGCATTTGAGCACCTCGGCCCGCGCCTGCACGATTGGCTTGCCCATTTCGACGGTGAGCAAGCGCGCCACCATGGCGAGGTCGCTTTCGAGCAGGTCCGCGGAAGCGCGCATCCAATCGGCTCTCTCGGCAAAGGATGTGGCGCGAAGCTCGGTCACGGCCTCGTGTGCGCGCGCGAGCCGACGCTCGACCTCGACGGTGTCGATTGGTTCGAACTCGCGCTCGACGAGTCCGGTGGTGGGGTTGATGGTGGAGATGGCCATTGTTGCTTCCTCAGTTCTGGGCGTAGTCGATGGAGAAGATCTCGGGATGCCGTGCCAGATGCAGACGGGTGCGACGGATGTGCCCGGCGAGCACCTGCTCGGCCGCATCCGTGTCCTGCTCCCGCATCGCGAGCACGAGCATGTGGTGCTCGTCATGCACGATTCGGTTGCTGTCGGGATCGAGCAGCCGGGTGTAGGCGCGGCGGTACGGCTGGGTGGTGTTCCATAAGCGGCCCACCAGGTCGCCCAGTTGCGCGGTGTCGGCACCCACGTATGACGTCAGGTGGAACTCGCGGTCGAGACGCAGAAACTCCTCAACCGAGTCGACGCGGGTCATCTGTGTCGAGAGGTCGTCGAGCGTGTCGAGCGTCGCCTCCCGCAGCCCGGGGATGCTCATGCGCAGAAGCAATGGCTCGATGCGTTCGCGGATCTGGTAGATCTCGGTGCACTCGTCGAGGTTGAGGCGGGTCACCCATGCGCCAGTGTTCGCGACCACGGTGATGAGTCCGTCGGATTCGAGGATCCGCAGAGCCTCACGCACCGGCACCCGGCTCGCACCGAAGCGCGCGGCAAGGTCCTCCTGCCGGATCCGCGACCCGGGCGGGTACTCGCCGCCCAGAATCGCGGCACGCACTCGGTTGGCGATGCGGGAGCTTGAATTGCCGTCGCGCGTGCTCGGCGCGGGCGTGGTGACGTCGGTCACTCAGACCTCGTAGTCGACGGTCGCGCGATCGCCCGTGACGGTGCGGATGAAGGCCCCAGCCGCTTGGTGGTCGGGGTGCGCCTGGTAGCCCTCGAGAGCCGCGTTGTCGTCGTGTTCGGAGACGAGCACGGCATCCCAGTGCCCGGCCTCGATGAGGCCAAGGTCGCGGTTGAAGGTCACTGAGCGCAGGCCCGCCACGACACCGACGAGGGCTTCGAGACGACGGCGGATTTCTTCCACGTCGGTGGCGCGCTGCGCCTCGTCGGTCGCGGTGAGCGTGAACATGACGATGTGACGGATCACGGGGGTCTCCTAACGGGTGGGTGCCGAGGCGAGCGCCTCGATGAGCAACGTCGCGTTGGATGGGTCGGGCTTCAACTCACCGCGTTCAACGCGCTCGGCGATCGCAAGAATCGCCTCGTTCACCGGCGCATGCGTGTCGAGTCGTTCCTGCTGAGCCACGATATAGCCACTGAAGGCATCGAGTTCGGCACGTCGGCCCTTTGCCCAGTCCTGTAACACCGCCACTCGCGTGTCGGGCAGCGAGTACGACTCGAGCACGGCATCCAGAAGGTCGATGCCGTACTGGTCGGAGTCGGGCATCTGCTCGGCGGTCTTGCCAAAAATCGGCACCATGGTGATGCCGAGGTCTTTAGCGGTGCGATACGCCTCACGAGAAGCTTCGTCCATCACGGCCCGCACGCCTTCGATGCGGGTTGCTTCGAGGAGTGGGACGTTGAGGATGGCTGACGGCAGCATCTCCGGGATGTTTGCGATCAGCTTCATCCACTTGGATGCTCGGATGTCGTTGGAGATGGATATCGCGCCAGCGTGGCCAAGCGCCTCCACCACAGCATCGAGTGCCGCCGTGCGAGCACCGTCCATCGTGCCGACCGTGAGCCACGTGCCCTCGCGCGGAACCTGCCGCTCGACGATGCCCGGGACGTACATGTTGGCAGCGATCCCGAGCACGGCGCCGATGGAACGCTCGGGGCCGACGATGTCGGCGACGTCATCGATGGTCATACCGTTCTGCAGACCGACAACTACCGACGTCTCGTCCAGGAGCGGCTTGATCAGTTCCGTCACCCAACGGGTGTCATAGGTCTTCACCGATGTGAACACGATGTCGAACGGCTCACGCAATTCTGCGACCTGACACAGGTGATAAACCGTGACCGGGGTGACCTCAGACGTGCCGTCGGGGAGGTTCACGGTCAGGCCGTTCGCCCGCATCGCCTCGACGTGAGCGGGCCACTGCTCGATGAACGTCACATCCAAGCCCGCTCGCACCATGTCGGCGCCCATGGATGCCCCGTTGGCGCCGGTGCCGAGAACTGCGATTCGTGCTGATGTCATCACGTGTTCCTTATGTCACTCGGAAGGTCGGGCCGGGTGCCAGAGCACGACGTCCGAGTCCTTCTCGTAGGCCTTGCCAGCGGGAAAGCTGACCAGTTCGAACTGCATTCCCCACGGGGAGAGAAAGTACACCCACCGCTGTCCGGCACTCGCGCTGCTGCTCGCGGTCGGTTCGCCGAGAACGCGGATGCCGTGCTCGCGCAGGTGGGCGACGGCGGCATCCAGGTCGTCGACATAGAACGCGAGGTGGTGGCCACCGATGTCGCTGTTGCGGGGTTGCTGCGCCTGATCGTCGGCGGGTTCCCACTGGAAGATCTCGAAGTTGGGACCGTGACCGCAACGGAAGAAGCGCAGCTCCCTCATGACCGACCGAGGGTGCACGTTGAGGTGCTCCGCCATCCAGTCGTCATCCCGCTGAAAGGGGCCGAGGGTGTAGACGTACTCGCAGCCGATTACGTCAACGAAGAACTTCTGGGCCTCGTCGAGGTCGGGGACGGTGAAGCCGATGTGCTCGGTCCCACGAAGACCGGGAAGCCCTGGGGCCATGGCCGCGACATCCTCTCTGATGGCTGATTGGATACAGTATGGCGCAAAACCGAGGGCGTTCGCAGTAGTTTCCGCAAATCCCCCTTGGATTGGATGCAATCCTGCGCTATCGTGGCGAACATGCCGAAACAACGACGTTTGGTCCCGCTTGTTCCGTGGGTCGAGCTCACGACCACGTCCGCCGACTGGAAAGCCGCGGACCCCGCGCTTCTCGCAACCATGCTCACGCAGCTGCACCTGATCCGTGCGTTCGAGGAGACGGTGCTCGAGCTCGCCGGCGAGGGCCTCGTTCACGGCCCCGCGCACTCGAGCATCGGTCAAGAGGGCGGCGCCGTCGGGTCCATCGTGGCCCTGCGCTCGAGCGACGCGGTCAACGGTTCGCACCGGGGCCACCACCAGTTTCTTGCAAAGGCTCTCACCCACGTGACCGACGGCCGGATGAGCCCCGCCGACGCCATCACCCCGACAGTGCAGACCGTGCTGCAGCGCACCCTCGCCGAGATCCTCGGGCTCGCTCAGGGTTACTGCGCGGGCCGCGGCGGATCCATGCACCTCCAGTGGTTCGAGGCCGGCGCGCTCGGCACGAACGCGATCGTCGGTGGCGGGGCACCCATGGCCACCGGGAACGCGTGGGCCCAAAAGCACTCCGGCACGACCGACCTCACGATCAACTACTTCGGCGATGGTGCCGCACAGATCGGCTCGGTTCTCGAGTCGATGAACCTCGCAGCCGCGTGGAAGCTTCCGGTGTGCTTCTTCATCGAGAACAACCTCTACGCCGTGTCGACCCACGCCGAGGAGTCAACCGCCGACCCGCGCTTCTCGGTGCGCGGACAGGGCTTCTCCATCCCGTCGTGGCGCGTGGATGGGATGGACCCTCTCGCCGTGCACCTCGCGATGCAGCAGGCCGCCGAGGTCATGCGGTCGGGCGGAGGCCCGGCCGTCGTCGAGGCCGAGGTCTACCGGTTCTTCCACCAGAACGGACCATACCCGGGCAGCGCGTTCGGCTACCGCACGAAGGAGGAGGAGGCGAAGTGGCGCGAGCGTGACCCCCTGCTTCGAGTCGCCCGCGAGATGATCGCGCTCGGCCAGATCGATCAGGCGGGTGTCGACGCTCTGCGCGAGAAGGCCCAGGCCGCCATGAACGCGGCCGTCGCCGAGCTGCTCGAGGCCGACCCCGAGTCGGCGGGCAAGCGGCGCATTCGTCCGGAACTGTGGCCCGACGTGGACTTCGTCAACGTGGGTGTGCGCGGCGACGCCAGCGAGCTCGCCGGGGCACGCACGCTTGAGCCCGTTGGCTACAGCGGGGCTACTGAGACCGTGAAGTTTGTGGATGCCGTGGCATCCGTCATGGATCGTCGTATGAGCGAAGACGACCGCATCGTCGTGATGGGCGAAGACGTGCACCGCCTGAAGGGCGGAACCAACGGCGCGACCAAGGGTCTCGCGGCGGCGCACCCCGAGCGCGTGCTGGGCACCCCGATCAGCGAGAACGCGTTCACCGGGCTCGGCGGCGGGCTCGCCCTCGACGGACGTTTCCGACCGGTCGTCGAGTTCATGTACCCGGACTTCATGTGGGTCGCCGCCGATCAGGTGTTCAACCAGATCGGAAAGGCGCGCCACATGTTCGGCGGCGTCAATCCGGTGCCGCTCGTGCTGCGCACCAAGGTCGCGATGGGGTCGGGCTACGGCTCACAGCACCTCATGGACCCGGCCGGCATCTTCGCGACCAGCCCCGGATGGCGCATCGTCGCCCCCTCGACGGCCGCCGACTACATCGGTCTCATGAACGCCGCGCTCGCCCTCCAGGACCCGGTGCTCGTCATCGAGCACGTCGACCTCTACGGACAGACCGAGGAGATCCCCGCCGGCGACCTCGACTACCAGTTGCCGTTCGGCAAGGCGGGCATTCGCCGCTCTGGGTCGGATGTCACGGTCATCAGTTACCTCTCCATGGTGCGTCACAGCCTCGAGGCCGTGGAGCTCACCGGCATCGACGCCGACGTCATCGACCTGCGGTGGCTCGACCGCGCATCCCTCGACTGGGACACCATCGGCGAGTCGATCAAGAAGACCAACAGCGTGCTCATTGTCGAGCAGGGTGCGCAGGGCACCTCGTACGGCGGCTGGCTCGCCGACGAGATCCAGCGCCGCTACTTCGACTGGCTCGACCAGCCGGTGGAGCGGGTCACGGGTGGCGAGGCCAGCCCGAGCATCTCACGCGTGCTCGAGCGCGCGGCCATCGCGCGCACCGAAGAGGTCGTCGCCGGCCTCGAGCGAGTGCGCGCGGGAATGGGCGGCCGCTGATGGCTACCGTGATCCGCATGCCCGAGGTGCTCGCGGGCAGCGCCGAGGCCGCGATCCAGACCTGGCTCGTCGCTGCCGGTCAGAAGCTCACGATCGGGATGCCGCTGGCCGAGGTCGAGACCGAGAAGGCCAACGTCGAATACGCCTCCGAGGTCGAGGGCACCGTGCTGCAGCTCATCGTCGCCGAGGGTGTATCGGTCAAGGTCGGCGACCCGATCGCGATCGTCGGAGCTGAAGGCGAGAGCGTCGAGGGTGCTGTGCCGCC
>JBJXDR010000160.1:0-6079 GCA_046155245.1 Rhodoglobus sp.
CACCGCCGCGCACGGCTCTGATCATGGTGCAGGCAGGCAAGGGCACTGAAGCGGTCATCAACGAACTGGTGGCAGTTTTCGAACCGGGCGACATCATCGTCGACGGGGGCAACGCGCTGTTCACCGACACGATCCGCCGGGAGAAGGCGGTGCGCGAGACCGGGATTAATTTCGTGGGTGCCGGTATCTCCGGCGGCGAGGAGGGTGCGCTCAAGGGTCCCTCGATCATGCCGGGTGGGTCGGATGAATCGTGGGTGACTCTCGGGCCGATTCTCAAGTCGATCGCCGCGATCGCCGAGGGTGAGCCCTGTGTCACCCACGTCGGACACGACGGCGCCGGCCACTTCGTCAAGATGATCCACAACGGCATCGAGTACGCCGACATGCAGCTCATCGCCGAGGCCTACGACCTGATTCGGCGGGGCACGGGCAAGACGCCCGCCGAGATTTCCGACATCTTTACCGAATGGAACAAGAGCGAGCTTGAGAGCTACCTGATCGAGATCACCGCCGAGGTGCTGAAGCAGGTCGATGCCAAGACCGGAAAGCCTTTGGTCGACGTGATCCTCGATCAAGCCGGCTCCAAGGGCACCGGAATCTGGACGGTCCAGACCGCGCTTGACCTCGGCACACCTGTCTCGGGTATCGCTGAGGCGGTCTTCGCGCGATCATTGTCGTCGAAGCCGGCGCAGCGCTCTGCCGCGGCATCCCTGCCCGGCCCCGATGAGACTTCGTGGAAGGCGGCTGACCCGGACGCGTTTATCGAAGCTGTGCGCCTCGCGCTCTACGCCTCCAAGGTCATTGCCTACAGCCAAGGGTTCGACATGATCGTGGCCGGTGCCGAGCGGTATGACTGGGACATCAAGAAGGGCGATATCGCGAAAATCTGGCGCGGGGGCTGCATCATCCGCGCCAAATTCCTCAACCGAATCGCCGAGGCGTACGCCGAAAATCGGGGGCTGGTTGCGCTCGTCACCGCACCGTTTTTCGTCGACGTGATGGCCAAATCGCAGACGGCGTGGCGTGCGGTCGTAGCGGATGCCGCGCGCGCGGGCATCCCGACGCCGGCGTTTTCCAGCTCTCTCGCCTACTACGACGGTTTGCGCGCGGATCGGCTCCCGGCTGCCCTCGTACAGGCTCAGCGGGACTTCTTCGGCGCACACACATACCTGCGAGCCGACCTGCCCGGAATCTTCCACACCCAGTGGTCGGGCGACCGTAGCGAAGTCGAGTTGCCGCAGACCTAGGGTCGCTCTGGCCCGGGGTGCTCAGGCATTCGTCGGCTTCGGCGAGGTCACGACCAATGCTGAGAACACGAAGGTCACGGCAGCCACGAAAGCAAAAATGGCTACCAAGTGCAGTGCAAACGGCACTCGGATAAACATCGTTAGCCCCACCGCTAAGAGCGTCAGCGCTATTCCGCCGACCACAACGGGCGTCTGGTTTCTCAGAGCAAACACCAGCACGACCGCAGGCACGACAAACCACACCACGCTAGCAAGTCCGGCACTCGTGATCTGGCTGGCCACGCCACTCATTCCTGGAAGAGCCGCGAACCACGCTCCGCCAAACATCGCGACGCAGTGGAGGAGCAGCCCCAGCAGCCCCACGACAGCGAGAGCGATATTGAGAGGCGACAGCACCGCCGCGAATCGGCGCCACGGTAACCCTGGAACCAACCACCGTGCGGCACCGATCCCGACAACAACCACAAGGAGAAAGATGATGAAGGGCATCGGCACACCTACAGCCTAAGGGCCCCAGCTGGCCGAGCGATGAAGGATTTCGGCCGATGCTGGGTCGACCTGGTCGGCTGCAGTGATACGTCAGGCCTGCCGACGAACCCCCCGGAGTCGCACGCCCGCTATCCTCGAGATGATCCTCGTTCCGTGCGGTCCGTTCACCCGGTTCGATCGGGATGGCAGAATGGGGCGTCTATGCATGACAACGACGGGGAATACGACGACGAGCCCGAGCTCGCCGGTTACCAGCCCCACGAGCGGCCGCTGCGCAGCCCGCGCCTGCTGCGCGCGATGCGGCTGGTCGTGGTGCTCGGAGTGGTCGGCCTCATCCTTCCGGGGGTTGTCATTACTCTGGGCACAGCCAATCGCACGGCTCAGGTAACGTGTGCCGCGTACACCGCGTTTTACTCGCCGACCGCCATGACATTCTCCGTTCGGTTCGAGATCTTCAGCGCCTCGGGCATGGGCTGGAACTGCTACGCGGTGGCATTCGGCGGATCGGAGACCTTGGTCAGGGCCCTCGGCCTTATTCCCGGCGGTGCGCGATTGCCGAGCGCGCCGGTCGAGAATTCCTAACGCGCCTGGTTGGTCGCGAGGCGACGCGACTTGCGCGCAGCCACGATGATAAGGCCGGCGCCCCCTAAGACCGCAGCCCACGCGATGCCAGTCCGCACGCCGGGGTCTCCGGTGCCCGTGGCTGCTAGGACGGCGGGCGTCGAGGAGTCAGGCACGACCAGCGTCGGTAACTCAAGGCCGCACCCGGCCTGGTCGGGAAGTGGCACCAGCGCGACGATGGGGACCTCTGCCGCAGCTGCGCGGAAGCGTCCGGCGACCTCGGCTCCTGACAGGGTCGGCGAGGCGCTCGCAAGCTGGCGGACCCACTGGGAGGGTTCCTCGTAGTCTGCTGGCTCGAGACGCGAGAACCAGAATGTGCCCGCTGAGTCGACGGCCATACCTTCCATGCGCAGTTGCTCGCCGCCCGGCAAGATGACGGGGCCGATCGCAACGGCGTGGCCCGTAGTCGGCTGCACCCGGTAGACCGTGTCGTCGCCTTGTGCGTAGAACGAGTTGTCAGACGAACTCCATGTGAGGTAAGCCAGCCCGCTGACATCGAGCGCTACGACGAACGTAAGCACGCCGGTAGCCAGATCGACCGAGTAGACCGAATCATTCCAGGTCGCCCACGCCGCGCCGGAACCGTCGATCGTGAACGAGCGGATCCATTCGAGATTGCCGTTGACGCTCAACGGAGCCACGACCGTGCTCGAACCGGTTCTGAGATCCGTGCGAAGGAGCGCCGGCCTTTCGTCGCCGCCCCGCGCCATGAGGTACGCCGTGCAGGAATCGACGACGCGATCCCACGATCCCGCTAGCGCACACCAGTAGACAGGCGACCCGCTGTCCCCGATGGAGACGCCTGAGCCGGTTTCCCCATCGAGAGCCAACACCTGCAGGCCGTGTTCGTTGGTGGCCCAGTTGCAGGAGATGCCATAGAGCGTGTCGCCTGATGCAACGGCCCGATATGGGCTTGCCGCTGCGGGCATCACTGAACCTGCGCTGGCACCTAGTGCTAGGGCGACGGACACGGCAATGAGTCGGGTGATCACGGGGTTACTCCTCGGGTAGGTCGGGCGTTACCCGTCACACCCAAGAGAAGCCTGATCGTTACGCGTTGAGCAGAGACTCCCGCACCTTGCGGCGCAGCACCTTCCCGATGAGCGACTTCGGCAACTCCCCGACTGCGACAACGCGCCTCGGCACCTTGTAGGCGGCGAGGTTAGCGCGTGCGAAGTCGCGCAGCGCGGCCTCGTCGAGGGATGCTCCGTCCGCCAGCACGACGGCGGCCACGACATCCTCGCCGCTGTGCTCGCTCGGCAGGCCGACCACGGCGACGTCGGCGATCGATGGATGCGCGCGAAGCGCTTCCTCGACCTCGCTCGGCGCGACGTTGAAACCACCCGTGATGATGAGCTCCTTGATGCGGTCGACGACGCGCACAAAGCCATCCGCGTCGACACTCACGATGTCGCCGGTGCGGACCCAGGCGGCACCCCCGTCGGTGGCCGACACGAACACGAGTGCCGTCTCCTCGGGCTTCTTCCAGTAGCCCGAGAACACCTGCGGACCGCGCACAATGAGCTCGCCCTCCTGGCCGGTCGATCGGTCGACCGTGGGGTTGTCGGGATCCACGACCCGCACTTCCGTGTTCGGAAGCGGCAGGCCGACGGTTCCGGCGCGACGAGTGGGGCCGACCGGGTTGGCCATGAGCACGGGGGACGTCTCGCTGAGGCCGTAGCCCTCCACGAGGTATCCGCCCGTCTGCTCCTCCCATGGTTCGACGACAGAGGGTGACAGCGACATGGCCCCCGAGATGGCGATCTGAATTCCCTTCAGAGAGACACCCTTCTCGCGCGCCGCCGCGCTCAGTCGCTCGTAGATGGGAGGAACCGCAGGAAGGAGTGTAGCTGGATGTTTCTTGACAACGGGAAGCACGAGGTCGGGATCGAACCGCGGGAACAGAACCAACCGCGCGCCCATACTCATTGCGAACGTCAGGCACAGCGTGAGGCCGTAGGCATGAAACATTGGCAAGACCGCATACACGACACACCCCACGCCCCGAGTGACGGTCGGAACCCAGGCCCGGGCTTGGGCGGCGTTAGTCGTGAGATTAAGGTGGGTCAGGGTTGCGCCCTTGGGGTTGCCTGTGGTGCCACTCGTGTACTGGATGAGGGCGACGTCAGCGGCATCCGGTCGAAAGATTCGTTCCTCGATCGGGGCAGACTCGAGCAACTCTTTCCACACGACTGTGCCGCGCACCTTCGTCGTCAGTGCGGCCCGCGACTCGCGGGCCCGCGCGATGGGCAGGCGCAGCAGAGCGCGGGTCGTGAAGGGCATCGCACGAGTGAGGTCGACGGAGACGATGGTCTCGACGGCAACGTCCTCGGGAAAACCCTGAATGGTCGAGACGGTCTTGTCCCACGCGATCGCGACGCGAGCACCGTGATCCTCGAACTGGTGCCGCAGCTCACGCGGGGTGTACAGCGGGTTGTGCTCGACGACGATGGCACCCAGGCGCAGCACCGCGTAGAACGCGACAATGTGCTGCGGACAGTTCGGCAGCACCAACGCGACCGGGTCGCCCTTCTGCACGCCGAGCAGCCGCAGACCCTCGGCCGCACGATCGATCTGCGCGCCAAGTTCGGAGTAGGTCGTGGTCGCCCCGAAGAATTCGAGTGCCACAGCGCTACCGAATTCCTCGACGGATGCTGCGACTAGGTCGTACAACGACCCGGCGGGCAGCTCGAGCTCGGCTGGCACCCCCTCGGCGTAGGACGCGATCCAGGGGCGCGGCGGGCTGTAACTCACGCCGCGCCGTCGAACATGCTCGTGACCGACCCGTCGTCGAAGACCTCGTGGATGGCCCGCGCGATGAGCGGCGCGATCGGCAAGATCGTGAGGGTCGGGAACCGCTTCTCCTCGGGAATCGGCAGGGTGTCAGTGACCACGACGGAGTCGATCGAGGCACCCTGCAGAATCTGGGTAGCGGGGTCGGAGAACACCGCGTGGGTCGCCGCGACAACGACCTTGGTCGCTCCGGCGGCCTTGAGCGCCTCGGCCGCTTTGGCGATGGTGCGACCGGTGTCGATGAGATCGTCGACGATCAGGCAGACTCGGCCATCGACTTGACCCACGATCTCGTGCACGGTTACCTGGTTGTGCACCAGCGGGTCACGGCGCTTGTGAATGATGGCGAGGGGAGCCCCGAGCTTGTCGCTCCAGATATCGGCCACACGAACGCGACCCATGTCGGGGCTGACCACAGTGAGCGTTGCGGGGTCGAGCAGTTTTTGGAAGTGCTCGAGGAGCACGGGCATCGCGAACAGGTGGTCGACCGGGCCGTCGAAGAAGCCCTGGATCTGCGCCGCATGCAGGTCGACGCTCATGATGCGGTCGGCACCGGCGGCCTTGTAGAGGTCGGCGACGAGTCGCGCGCTGATCGGCTCGCGGCCGCGACCCTTCTTGTCCTGTCGCGCGTAGGGGTAGAAGGGACTCACCACGGTGATTCGTTTCGCGGAAGCCCGCTTGAGCGCATCCACCATGATCAGTTGCTCCATGAGCCACTCGTTGATCGGGTGGGTGTGACTCTGGATCACGAAGGCATCGCAGCCGCGCACGCTCTCGTCGTAGCGGGCGTAGATCTCGCCGTTCGCAAACGTGCGGGCGTCGGTGTGTACTAGGTCGGCACCGAGCTCCTCGGCGATGTCGATGGCCAGCTGCGGGTGCGCACGGCCGGTCACGATCACCAGTCTCTTCTGCCCGGTGATCTTGATCTC
>JBJXDR010000161.1:0-5072 GCA_046155245.1 Rhodoglobus sp.
GGTGGTGACTTCGGCTTCTAGGCCGCGCCTGCCCGGTCGATCCGACCGAGGCAGCTAGCCTCAGGCCGTGAGCGATGACCGGTACGGCGGCGATGTACTCGCCAATTTTCGGCGACAGCGCGGCCCCGCGGTGGTTCGACAGCTGCCCATCGAGCCGGGACTCGTGATCGAGGAACGAGCGACCGGGTTCGTCGGCGCGGTCATGCGTTACGCCAACGGTCTTGTCGAGCTCGCGAATCGCCACGGCGCAATTCGCTCGTTCCCACTCGGCGCCGGATACCTCGTTGACGGCCACCCCGTCACGCTGGTGAAACCCGTCTCGCGCGCTAGTGCCCCGCAGCGCACGGCAAGCGGATCACTCGCGGTCGCCGATTCACGCGCCCGGGTAGCCCGGCCGAGCCGCATCTTTGTCGAGGGCCGCCACGACGCCGAACTGGTGGAGCGGGTATGGGGGGACGACCTTCGAGTCGAGGGTGTCGCCGCACGAGACGCAGGCCGACATCGCCCGCGCGTGGCAGCGCATCCTGTCGACCGTCAACGGCTTCGCTGACCTCGAACCCGCGCTGCTTGGCAGGGTCGAAGAACTTATCGACTTCGTGACGGAGCCGTACGCAACACTGGGGGAATGAGCACCGGGCGAATGAGTGACCACAATACGTCCGCCGACCCGGTCGCCCTCACCCGCCAGCTCATACGCATCGACTCGGTCAACTCGTCTCTCGTGGTCGGCGCGGCCGGCGAGTCCGAAATCGCTGCCTTCTGTGCCGCATGGCTCACGCATCGCGGCTTTGAGATCACCACGCTCGGCGCCGCGGATCGGCCGTCCATCGTGGGCACTCGACGGGGCACCTCAGGCCGCTCCCTCATGCTCAACGGACACCTCGACACCGTCGCTGCAACAGCAGCGCAACGTGACCCCGTCGAACACGACAGCCGACTCTACGGGCGCGGCGCGTTCGACATGAAGTCGGGTCTCGCGGCACTCATGATCGCGGCCGCCGACGCTCGGACCACGGGTGACGTTATCGTCGCCCTAGTCGCCGACGAGGAGTTCGGCAGCCTCGGCACTGAAGCTGTTCTCGAGCAGTTCACCGCCGATGCCGCGATCGTCGCAGAACCCAGCGGCCTGCAATTGACGGTGGCTCACAGGGGATTCGCCTGGTTCGAGATCGCGATTGAGGGGCGCGCGGCTCACGGTTCCCAGCCTGAGCTGGGCGTCGATGCGATCGCTCACGCCGTGCTCATCATGCGTGAGCTCGATGAACTGGGGCGTGACCTGAGGTCCGGTGCCGGGCATCCGCTGCTTGGGCACGGCACCGTGCGGGTCTCGACCATCGTGGGGGGTGTGGATGCCGCGACCGTCGCCCCCGCAGCGACCCTCACGATCGAGCGGCGCTTCATCCCCGGCCAAAGCCCCGACGACGTGGAGCGCGAGTTGCGACGAGCGCTCGGCCCGCTGCTCGACAGCTCGGCGCCGGGCACGGCCCGTGCGCGCTTGACCCGACTGGTGGCGCGGGGTGCGTTCGAAGCCCGGGAGGGTTCGCCGATCGTTGAGGTGGTCGCCCGCAACACCGAGGCAATCGCCGGGTCGGCCGTGCGGCGAGGTGAGCCGTTCTGGACCGACGCCGGGTTGTACGCCGAGGCGGGCATCCCGTGTCTCGTCATCGGCGTCGATGGCGGCGGCGCTCACGCCGACGAGGAGTGGGCGTCGACCAAGTCGATTCGCCAGCTCACCGAGATCCTGCGGCGCAGCATCGAGGACTTCTGCGGCTGAGATTGCGGCAGGCTCACCAGTTCAGGGCTCAGGTAGGTTGTCACCATGGCCCGAGACCTCCCGAGCGTGTCCATCGTCATTCCCGCGTACAACGAGGAGGAGACGATTCGTGCGTGCGTCGTCGCCGCCCTCGAGCAGACCGTACCGGCCCACGAGATCATCGTGGTCGATAACAAGTCGACGGATGCCACGGCCGCGATTGTCCACGCGCTTCAAGCCACCTTCTCCGGAACACCCATCATCTACCTCCAGCAGTTCGAACTGCAGGGCCTCATCCCCACCCGCAATTTCGGGCTCAACCACGCGAGCGGTGACGTCATCGGCCGCATCGACGCCGATTCCGTGCTGGAGCCGACGTGGGTCGAACAGGTGCAGCGCATCTTCGTCGACCCCGAGGTCGCGGCCGCGACCGGACCGGTGATCTATTACGACATGCCCCTGCGCCGGTTTGGCGCGATTGCCGATGACGCCATTCGCCGTGCGGTGATGCGCGTGACGAGTGAGTTCCACCTGTTGTTCGGCAGCAACATGGCTTTGCGGGCGAGCGCGTGGCGCGAGATTCGGCATGACGCGTGCCTCGACCCCGACGACGACCTCCACGAAGACGTCGACCTGTCGATCCACCTGCACGAACACGACCTGAAGGTCGCCTACTCCTCCGACATGGTTGCCGGAATGTCAGCTCGTCGTCTGGATGACTCGCCTCGCCAGTTCTACAGCTACGTCATGCGCTTTGAGCGCACGTACGACAAACACGACGTAAAGAGCCTGACGTTTCGCGCGCCGATGGCGATCTTCCTCTCGGCATATCCTGCGCTGAAGGCGATGCGTCTGGGCCGCAACCGGTGGGCGAGTTTCCAGGAGTAGGCGCTGGGCTGGTTGAGTAGCCGCGGAGCGCGGCGTATCGAAAGTCCCTCTCAGCCCAACACGAGAACGAGACTCGTCTGGCCGCAGTCAATGGTCGCGCCCGCGACATCCGGCCGCAGGATCGACCCGGTCGGGCGATGGGGGTCCGTCGAGACCACCACCCGACGCGACGCGTTGATGACTGTGGCCGCGCCGATCGCCCGCACGTGCGGTAGCAGCGCTCGTTCGATGTCGTTGACGTAGAGGTCGGCGCCCGCGACCCCGATCATCCTCTCGCCGTGCATCACGGGGACCGTGAGGGTGAGTGTGTAATCGTCCGTGCAGAGGTAGTCGACGTACGGGCCGGTGATGTGCGGCGCTCGGGTGGCTGCGGGAACCCGCCACCACTCGAGCGTCGTGTAATCGCGAAAGCTCTCCGACGTAGGGTCCTCCTCGGCTTCGAGCCGCCGAAGTGCAGGATCGGCCGAGCCGACCCCGAACGTGTTCGCGTGGCCGAGCCACCACGCGAGGTGCCACTGTGCGTCTGAGATGAAGCCGGGGGATGCGACGAATCCGGCCCCGATGATCAGTGCGTTCTCGGCCCCTAGGCCGGGTACCACCAGGGTTTCGACGAGTTCATCCACCTCGGCGACAGCGATGACGCCCCCGGACTGCGCCACGCGCTCCTCGATCTGCGCTCGCCACGAGTCGATCTGCTCGAACACCGCGCCGAACGTGCCGTCCACCGCGGCAACCGCGTCGGCGACGGTGGGCTCGAGCATGGCCGCATCCGGTCTCGTGGTCATCTCACCCCTGTCGTTCGAGCTCGGCCTTGGCGTCGAGCAGCCACTCTATGGCTCCTGCGATATGGGCGACAGTCAAGCGTCGCGCCGCCTCGCCATCGAAGTTCTCGATCGCCTGCACGACCGCAAGGTGAGACTCGCGGCTGCGCAGGCGGTGGCTCTCGTCGCGCAAGCATAACCAGAGCAGGGGCGCGAACTCGGCCTGCAGACGCAGCTCTTCGCGAACGAGCCGTGCCGACTGAGAGAGCGCGGCGACCTCGAGCCGGAAGGTCCCCTCACCCCGACGCGATGAGGCTTCGACCGCGGCATCCGTCGCGTCGATCGTGGCCAGCAAATGCCGGATGTCTTCTGGCGTCGAGCGGTCGGCCGCGAGTTCCGCCGAGGTTGCGGCGATCGCGGAGTAATACGCACCCATATCGCGCAATTCCACCCGGGACAGAGCTTTCACCCGGCGGTCGACCCGGGCGGTGCGCGACCCGTCAGAGAGCACGAAGCTGCCGCCGTCGCGACCGCGGCGAGTCTCGACGAGCCCCCGTTCGCGCAAGGCTTCCAACGCGTCGCGGGTCGTGACAGTCGCCACCCCGAATTGGCGGGCCATCTCGGTCTCGCTCGGTAAGCGCTCCCCGTGGGCGAGCAGCCCCAGCTCAATAGCGTCGGTGAGTCGTTGCGCGACCAGTTCGGCGCGACCTCCGCCGGCGAGGGGTGCGAAGACCGCCGCCCGCGCTGCTGTGGTCGAACGGATGGACTGGGGCATCGTGACACGACCGTAACATGCCCGAGACTTGCATGACATCTGCTTCCATATGATTTACTACTGGACAGGCAAGGAGGCCACTTCGTGACATCAGCAGTGCCCGCGATTCGTCTGACCGGACTGACGAAGTCATTTGGCTCGGTCAACGCCGTCGATAATCTCGACCTCGAGATCGGCGAGGGGGAGTTCTTCTCCATGCTCGGCCCGAGCGGCTCGGGCAAAACGACCGTGTTGCGACTGATCGCCGGCTTTGAGCTTCCAACTGCGGGTACCGTCGAGCTGCAAGGGGTGGATGTCACGCACCGTGCCCCCTTCGATCGCGACGTGAACACCGTGTTTCAGGACTACGCGCTCTTCCCGCACATGACCGTGCTCGAGAACGTCGCCTACGGCCTGCGAGTGCGCGGGGTGAGTCGCGCGGAACGCTCGGAGCGTGCGGAGGCCGCGCTCGCATCCGTCGCCCTTGCCGGATTTGGTGCGCGCAAGCCCAGCCAGCTCTCGGGCGGGCAGCGCCAGCGGGTCGCCCTAGCGCGGGCCACGGTCGTGCAGCCCAAGGTGCTGTTGCTCGATGAACCGCTCGGCGCGCTTGACCTCAAGTTGCGTGAGCAGATGCAGGTCGAGCTCAAGGAGCTTCAGCGCTCGCTCGGCATCACCTTCATATTCGTGACCCACGACCAAGAGGAGGCGCTCACCCTCAGCGATCGCATCGCCGTCTTCAACCATGGTCGTATCGAGCAGCTCGGCACCCCGACCGAAATCTACGAGGCCCCATCCTCGCCGTTCGTCGCGTCGTTCGTCGGCACGTCCAACATCTTCGACACTACCGAGGCCGAGCGGATGCTGCACCAGAGCACCACGGTCTCGATCCGCCCCGAGAAGATCACCCTTCACTCAC
>JBJXDR010000162.1:0-11984 GCA_046155245.1 Rhodoglobus sp.
ACCAGATTCAAGACAAGTACCGCGACGAGGCCCGCCCCCGAGCGGGTTTGCTGCGAGGTCGCGAGTTCTCGATGAAAGACAGCTACTCGTTCGACTACACCGATGCCGGGCTGGATGTCTCGTACCAACAGCACCGCGACGCGTACGAGCGCATCTTCCAGCGCCTCGGACTCGACTACGTGATCGTCAAGGCGGACGCCGGCGCGATGGGCGGATCGAAGAGCGAGGAGTTCCTGCACCCCACGCCCATCGGCGAGGACACCTTCGTGCGCACGGACGGCGGCTACGCGGCCAACGTAGAAGCATTCACGACCGAGGCGCCTCCAGCCCGATCCTTCGAGAAGCTCACCCCGGCTGAGGTTCTCGACACCCCGGACACACCGACGATCGCCACCCTCGTCGCGGTCGCCAATGAGAAGCACCCGCGTCCCGACGGACGGGCCTGGACAGCGGCGGACACTCTCAAGAACATCGTGCTCGCGCTCACCGACCTCGAGGGCACGCGCGAATTGGTCATCGTTGGGCTGCCGGGCGACCGGGACGTCGACCTCAAGCGTGCGGAGGTCGCGTTTGCGCCCGCCGCGGTCGAGGCGGCCACCGAGGCCGACTTCGCGAAGCATCCGGGGCTCGTCAAGGGCTACATCGGGCCGTGGTCGGTCGCCGGTGCGGTGCTCGGCGAGAAGAGCAGCACGGGAATCAGGTTCCTGCTCGATCCGCGAGTATCCGAGGGAAGCGGCTGGATCACGGGCGCCAACCAACCGGGGAAGCACGTCTTCGGGCTTGTCTTAGGGCGTGACTTCGTGGGCGACGGCATCGTTCAGGTCGGCGAGGTAGTCGCCGGCGACCCAGCACCGGATGGCTCGGGGCCGGTCGAGCTCGCGCGCGGCATGGAGATCGGCCACGTGTTCCAACTCGGACGCAAGTACGCCGAGGCGCTAGGTCTCAAGGTGCTCGACGAGAACGGCAAGCTCGTGACGGTGACCATGGGCTCGTACGGTATCGGCGTGACACGCATCATGGCTGTGCTTGCCGAGGCAAACAATGACGAGAAGGGCCTAATCTGGCCCCGCAACATCGCGCCGTTCGACGTGCACGTGATCGCCGCCGGGCGCGAGGAGGTCGTGCACGAGACGGCCGAGGCCCTGGTCGGGTCGCTCGAGGAGAGCGGCTTCGATGTGCTTTTCGACGATCGCGCCAAGGTGTCCCCAGGGGTCAAGTTCGGTGACGCCGAACTGCTGGGTGTGCCACAGATCGTGATTGTGGGCCGGGATGCCGCAGAGGGTCGCGTCGAACTGTGGGACCGCCGTACTGGCGAGCGCACGCCCATCCGTCTCGACGAGGTCGGGGCGGCTCTGCTCGCGTAGCTAACCGACGAGCCCCAGGTCTTCCGCGAACTCGGTGCGGATGCGCTCGCGGATCGCCAGGAGCTCGGGGTAGCCCCAGAAGAATGTGATCTTGGTGGCGACCATTGAGTCACTCGTCGGCTCGTCCTCGAGCACGAACGTCATGAACGTCTCGGCGGCATCCTCGATCGCGTTGGTGGCCGCGTAATCGCTGACGAAGTCGTCCTCGTGGGCGAGGTAGAACTCCCACGCGAGGTCGGCGTCAGTGTTCGACAGCCCCGGTGCCGCGTCGCCGTAGGGCGCCCAGAACTGCCGCTGGAACGCGAGCAGCACCGAATCGCCGTGCGCGCAGCCCTCGTCGAGTTCGATGGTGTCGCAGGATGTCGCAGCGGGGTCCACCTCGTCGGTGGCCAGCATCAGGATGTGCCCGTACTCGTGGATGAGCGTCGCCATGACTTGGGTCGGATCATCGCTCGTAGCGAGGTTGGCGGCGAGCACCCAGTACTGCGGGTCGTCATCTTGGTAGACGTAGGCGAGAGTGTCGCTTTTAGCGGAGTCGCCCACCCGGTACTGCGTCATCACCTCGGCGGCGAAGTCGACCGTCGCCACACGAGTGAACGTGTCCCAGACGGTCGCCGTGAGGCCGGATGCCACGGGGTCGAGAGTTCCGTCGTCCAGCACCGTGTAGACATCCACCGTGCCGAAGTCGTCGTCCTGCTCCTGCGACACCGAGCCGTCTGCGACACTCACGGGGGCGGATGGGATGATCGTCACGCATCCGGACAAACCGATGACCGCGATGGCGCTCAGTGCGAGGGTGGCGAGGAGTCGGGCCATTCGTCCACAGTAGGGGAGGAGAGCCGGCGCCACGGTGTGCCGCCCGCCACGCGACCGGTAAACTGATCGCGCATCGGCGGCATGAGCCGCATCGAGCACCAGATCTCAATACCGGAGGCCCTCAGTGGACATTGACCTGAGCGTGCTGCGCCTCATGGAGCGCGAGCGCGAGATCCCCTTCGAAGAACTCGTTCAGATCATTGAGCAGGCGATCCTGACTGCCTACCTCAAGCACGTCGGCGACAGCGACCACAAATCGACGGATGCCACGAGCCCCAAGGCCCGCGTCGAACTCGACCGCAAGACTGGCAAGGTCACCATCTGGGTGCCCGAACTCGACGACGAGGGTGCCGTCATCGGCGAAGCCGAGGACAGCCCCGACGACTTCGGGCGGATCGCCGCCTTCGCGGCAAAGCAGGTCATCAACCAACGTCTCCGCGACATCGCAGACGACCATGTGCTCGGCGAGTTCAAGGGGCGCGAGGGCGACATCGTTGCGGGCGTGATCCAACAGGGTCCCAACCCCCGGATGATCCATGTCGACCTCGGCACGGTCGAGGCGATCCTGCCCCCCGAGGAGCAGGTGCCGGGGGAGGACTACACGCACGGCACGCGCATTCGGGTCTACGTGACGGCGGTGAGCAAGGGGATGAAGGGTCCGCAGATCACGGTGAGCCGCACGCATCCGGCCCTCGTTCGTAAGCTGTTTGCGCTCGAGGTGCCTGAGATCGCGAGCGGCATCGTCGAGATCACCTCTCTCGCTCGGGAGGCCGGGCACCGCACGAAGATGGCCGTGCGTGCGCTCGAGCCAGGCGTGAACGCGAAGGGGGCCTGCATCGGAGAACTCGGTCAGCGCGTGCGCGCAGTGACGGCTGAACTCAACAACGAGAAGATCGATATCGTCGACTACTCCGAGAACCTCGCGACATTCGTTGCCAACGCCCTGTCACCCGCCAAAGTGACAAGTGCCTACGTCATCGACGAGTCCACGAAGGCAGTTCGCGCGCTCGTACCCGACTACCAGCTCTCCCTCGCGATCGGCAAGGAGGGCCAGAACGCCCGCCTGGCCGCGAAACTCACGGGTGCCCGGATCGATATCCAGCCAGATTCAATCCTTGAGGATTGAATCCAACAGGCTCAGCCAATCTTGGAGGATTGAGCAACAGGACTTCGGACCGTTGCGCACTTTCGCAGACCGCCATTGTCAACGGAGGTCTGCGACGGAACCCCGCTGAATCAGGGTTGTGGGTAGCACTATGGACTCGGGCTCGTGACCCGGTGCCTCGATTTCGTCGACAAGGCGATTGACGGCGATCGCACCCAACTCTTCAACGGGTCGGCCGACCACCGTGATCCCAGGGACCATGGCGGCCGCCCATTGGCTGTCGTCGACCGTTATCAGCGAAAGGTCGGCTCCGATTCGGAGGCCCCTTGTGCCAGCGACTTTAAGCACGGCTAGAGCCATGTCGTTGTTTGAGGTTGCAATTATTGTGGGCGGATTCGGCGAGTCGAGCATTGCTCGCACTGCAGACTCAGAGGCGGTTGGCTCGTCTTCGCAGTACAGCCAAGTTTGGCGCTCGAGAGGGATCGAGCCCGACTCCGTCGCCTGCCGAAACCCGTCTACGCGTTCGCGTACTGTCGAGATCATCCGGTCGGGCTCGGTGGGCGTGAATCCGCTCACGCCCACGGCAGAGATAAGAAACCCGAGTCGCTCGTGACCGAGCGCTAGGGCATCGAGAACGGCCATCCTCGTTCCTTCCCGATCGTCGGTCGTGACCGAGGTGACGTCGAGATCGTCGATACGGCGGTCAATCAACACAACGGGTCGATGACGGAGTTGCTTGGGGGTGAGGTGAGAATGGTCGTCCGCAAGTGATGGCACCACCACTAGCCCATCGACTCGCTTGTCGACGAGGGTGCGAACGGCCTGCCGTTCGACGTCGATGTCCTCATCAGTGTTCGTAATAAGAACCTGATAGCCGCGGCTCCGGGCCGCATCCACGATTGCCTTCGTCGCGCGATCAAAGAAGGCATTCGTGAAGTCGGCAATAATCACAAGACCAATCGTTCGGGTGGTGCCTACTCGCATTGCTCGCGCGAGTTCGTTAGGGCGGTATCCGAGGTCATCGGCGGCTTTGCGCACCCGCTCTACAGTGGTCGCGGACACCCGGCCGTAGTTGCTTAATGCGCGGGATGCTGTTGCCAGCGATACGCCGGCGCGATCCGCGACATCGGCGATCGTAGGTGGGTTTGAGTGCTCCATGAGCCCCTTTTCGACGGTTGTGACGGAACCGTTACGCGTACTGATTTGCTTTCAGCCGGTTCCGGTGCAACCATGATACCGGCTTGCGAGATCGTTCTCGCAAATGTCGCAGCACCACACACATTTGCCGCAGGACGACGACGTCCGATCTGGTTAGACGTCGCCGAAACGGGGCACGTCAAAATCAGGAGAGATCAATGAAGACTTCCCACCGCTGGGTCGCCGCCGCTACCGCGGTCGCTGCCCTCACCCTCGTGACCGCAGGTTGCGCGGCTCCAGGAGAGCCCGCCGACGAGGAAATTACGATTGCCTTCGTCATGGGCGCCGAATCAGATCCGTTCTTTCAAGCCATGAAGGTCGGTGCCGAGGAAGAGGCTGCCGCACAGGGCGTGACTCTCGTCTGGCAGGGCGACCCCGCCAACTACTCTGCGGAGACCCAAATACCGATCGTCGATGCCGTGCTCGCCGAGCAGCCCACGGCCCTCGTTCTGATCCCCACGGACCCCACTGCCCTGCAGGCATCTGTGGAGAAGGCCGTTGCGGCGGGTGTCATCGTGGCCAACGTCGACACTCGCGTGGGCGACCTCAGCAACGTTCTGACTTTCATCACCGGAGACAATGCTGACGGCGGGGCAAAAGCCGCCGACGCGCTTGCCGCGAAGATCGGATACGAAGACGGCGGAAGCTATGAAGTTGTCGTCGGTCTCACGAGCCCCACAGCTACGACCAATGTGGGACGCCTCGACGGGTTCACGGCTCAGATTGAAGCGAACTATCCCGGTATCCAGATCATGGACGTCGCCTACTCGGAATCGAACCCCGAGAAAGCAGCAACCAACGTCAACAACTGGCTGACCAAGTTCCCTGGCCTCGATGGCATCTTCGCGATCGATGGCACCAACGCGTCGGGTGCCGCAGCGGCCCTTGAGGCGAAGGGTCTCGCCGGGATCATCGGACTTGTCGGCTATGACGCTTACCCCGACAACGTCGCAAAGATCGAGTCTGGAATCTTCACAGCCCTGATCGCTCAGGACCCCGCCGCAGAGGCGCGCCTGGCGATCAAGACGATCGTGGAGTTCATCCGCGACGGCAAGACTCCGAACCCCTCGGAGGTAGTGATTCCCAACGTGATTCTAGATGCGAACACGTCCGCGGCGGACCTCGCCAAGTACACCTACGTCGCGAACTAGCAAGGAATGACCATGACCGGCAGCGACGGGGCAACAGCGTTGGTAAAGAAAGCTCGACGAGAGCGGATTGCGGCGATAACGACGAATCAGACGACCATTCTTCTCGGAGTGATGATTATCCTCGTCGGGGTTTTCTCGATTCTTGAGCCGAAGTTCTTTTCGGTTGCCACCGCGAACAACATCCTCACGGACTGGGGTTCAGTTGTACTCATCGCTGTCGGTCAAACCTTTGTCGTTATTAGTGGCGGCATCGACCTCTCGGTTGGGGCCATTGTCGGCCTCAGCGGAGTGGTCGCCGCCTGGACGATGGCCAATGTTCTTGGACTTGATCAGACCGTCAAAGGGGCGGACGCGGCTGGCGGCCTTGCTGTGGGCGTGCTCGTCTCCGTCGGTGTTGGCGTCGGCGTCGGGCTCGTGAATGCGTTGCTCATCAACGTGCTGCGAATCGTTCCGTTCATCGCGACCCTGTCAACCATGGGTGCCTGTCTGGGATTCTCGGTCATTATTTCGAGTGGGGCGCCTATCGGCAGCGCGAATGACTTCACACTCATCTCGTCCATGGACCCCAGAACCAATCCGTTATCGTGGGCGGTCGTCGTTGTGATAGTGGTGGTTGCGATCGCAGGCCTGTTCCTCCACAAGTCGCGATTCGGGCTGTATACCTACGCGATCGGCTCAAATGCCTTCGCCGCGAACGCCGCCGGAATCAACGTGAAGCGACACCTCACGGGCGTGTACGCGTTGTCCGGCGCCTTGGCAGGTCTGGCCGGAATGTACGTCTACATTCGGCTCGGGGCGGGGTCACCCTCATCGGGGACTGGGCGAGAACTGGACGCCATTGCTGCCGTAGTTATCGGCGGCGCCTCCCTCATGGGTGGGGTTGGGCGAATCTGGGGAACGGTGCTGGGAGCACTCATACTCTTTACCGTCCAGTCGGGCCTGATCATGATCGGTGTAGCCCCGGATTGGAAAAAGGTCGTTGTTGCCGTGCTCATCGCGGCGGCAGTCGCAGCCCAAGTGCTTCAGAACCGGAACGGGAGGAAGTGATGTCGGGCGAGCTGATCTACGAGGTTGTCAACGTAGGGAAACGTTATGGCTCTGTCGTTGCGCTTGATGGGGCGAGTCTCAAGCTTCATGCGGGCGAGGTCGTCGGGCTCGTGGGCGATAACGGGGCCGGGAAATCGACCCTGGTGAAGGTGCTCTCGGGCGCGCACCAGCCAGACTCGGGGACGATTCTGCTCGACGGGCAAGAGCGGGTGTGGAGTTCGCCTCGCGCTGCGCTAGACGCAGGGATCGAAACCCTGTACCAGGATTCCGGCCTTGCTCCTCATCTCACGGTATCCCAAAACGTCTTTCTGGGCCGCGAGATCACCGTGCCAGGGGTCTTCGGAAAGATGGGTTTCCTTGCCAAGAAGGCTATGGAAAGGGAGGCACACGAAGATCTTGAGCGCGTGGGCATTGCCGTTCCTGCCTCTGGTCGGGCCGTCTCGCAGCTCTCCGGCGGACAGCGCCAGGCTGTAGCCATTGGCCGCGCCGTCAGTTGGGCGCGCAAAGTTATTGTCCTCGACGAGCCGACAAACCACCTTGGCGCGCGCCAGGCAGGGGAGGTTCTTGAGGTCATTAGAGCCGCGAAGGCCAAGGGCCTTGGGGTTATATTCATCTCCCACACCCTTCCCCACGTGCTCGAGGTGACGGATCGGATTGTCGTCTTGCGCCTTGGCAAAGTGGTGAGGGATGCACCGACCAGTGAGTACACAGGTGACACCTTGATCGGCACGATCACAGGGAGCATCGGAACGGTGTCAGTGGAGGGGGACTAGTGCGCGAGGTCCCTGCGTTCCACGGGCGTGAAGTTCTAGTCCTCGGTGAGGCGCTCATGGATGTTGTTGAGATCGAGGGCTCGACTGTCGCCCATCCAGGTGGATCGCCGATGAATGTTAGTCTCGGACTTGCACGTCTCGGCATACCGGTGACCTTCGGGACCGCCCTCGGTGATGATGAGTTCGGCCATGCAATCTCTGCGCACTTAGAAGGCAGTGGTGTCCGCATGCTCGCGGGCCCGGAGGCGGGCCGCCGCACATCGTCTGCGCGAGTCACGCTGGACAGTAGCGGCGTGCCCGAGTACCTATTTGACGTCGACTGGACGCCCGACTTCAGCGCGGTGTCCGTACGAGAGCCCATTCATGTGCATATCGGCTCCATCGGTGCGTTCCTCCTGCCCGGAGCAGAGGCGGTCGACGCGATCGTCCAAGCGGCCGTCCCGACGGCAACTGTCAGTTACGACCCCAACATTCGGCCGCAGTTTCTGTCGAGCCCGGCGGAGGCGGTAGGTGCGGTCGAGCGCCAGCTCTTACTGTGCGACATTGTTAAAGCCAGTGATGAGGACGTTGCGTGGCTCTATCCCGGCCTCTCCCTCGAAGTGGTCGCCCGTCATTGGCGCAAACTCGGGCCCGCGATTGTGGTGATCACTCGAGGTGGCGATGGAGCGATCCTCCTCTGCGCCGCCGGGGAGTTGAGCGTACCGGGCCTGGTCGTCGATGTTGTTGACTCAATTGGAGCAGGCGACGCGTTTATGTCGGGGCTCATCGCCGGGCTCCATCGGCGCGGACTCACTGGCTCAGACGGGCGAGTCGCCCTAGCAACGATCGCGCTCGAGATGGCGCACGAGGTACTCGAGATTGCGACCGTGTGCGGGGCAATGACGGTCGCTCGCGCCGGTGCTCAACCGCCGCGTCGGGAGGATCTGCCGACAGGGGTGTGGTAACGCCTCCCGATCTCGCGTTAGCTAACGGCTCTCGACCGAGTCGAGCATCGTAAGGGTCGAGGTTTCGCCCACGATCAGTTCCCCCAAAGCCGCGTTGAAGCTCGCGCCGTATTCGGCGGCGAGGTGGGACTGAAAAGCATTCTCATCCCGATACTGCTCGAAGATGACGTACCGACGGCTGTCGTCTGCGCTCACGTAGGGCAGGAAGAGCATGTTGCCGGGTTCCTCGCGCACTCGAGTGGTCAGCTCGAGTACGAGATCACGCACACGGTCCTCGCACCCTGGAAGCACCTGGAATTCTGCCGTGAGCGACTTCGTCATAGCGCAAGAGTAATGGTGCACAGGACTAGGCGATGTCGGACACCTCGTGTGGTCGCTTGACGGCTAGACTGGTATCCGTAAGAACTTGTATCGGCTGCCGTACCCGCGCTGAGGCTGCCCTCCTGCTGAGGGTTGTCGAGCGGAATGGTGAAGTGATCCCGGATCCGTCCGCGGCGCTTCCGGGCCGAGGCGCGTGGGTTCACCCCACTGCCCAATGTGTTGAGATTTCTGTCAAGCGCAGAGCTTTCGGCCGTGCTCTCAGGGTGGCACACGCGCTGGATACGACGCAGATTCTTGCAGCAGTCCACTCCCGCGGTGCCCATCACCGCAGCGGAACTACAGAACAGGCTGATTGACCTATGGACAACTAATGAGCGGCTCGAAATGAGACCCGTCCGTAACTAACGGTCTGACCCTGTCCGGGTGCAGACCCAGACAGGAGAATTGTGGCCAACCCACGAGTGCACGAAATCGCTGCCGAACTCGGCATCGAATCCAAGATGGTGCTCGACAAGCTCGAGAAGATGGGCCAGTACGTCAAGGGCCCGTCGTCGAGCGTCGCACCCCCGGTGGCCCGCAAGGTGAAAGAGGCGCTGGTCGCCGACGGCATCGCCCCAGCCGCCGCCCCCGACAAACCGAAGGCTGCACCGAAGTCCGCGCCGCGGCCGTCTGCGCCCACCCCCGCGCCCGAACCTCCTGCTGAGGTCGACCTCGACGCTCCAGTCCACTCTGCACCACCGCTGACGGTTGCCGAGCGTCAGGCCCAGGCACAGCAGGCGCTTGCGCACGCTGCCACCCCGGCTGCCGCCGAGGCCGTTCCATCGGCGGATGCCGCGGCGCCGAGCCCATCGGGAATCCCGCGTCCCGGCACCCCGCGTCCCGGAAACAACCCGTTCGCGTCGAACCAGGGCATGCAGCGCCCCGGCACTGCGCGTCCCGGAAACAACCCGTTCGCGTCGAACCAGGGCATGCAGCGCCCCGGCGCCCCGGGATCGATTCCGCGCCCCGGCGCACCCCGGCCCGGTGGTCCCGGTCAGGGTGCCCGCCCGGCCGCGTTCGGTCAACGTCCCGGAGGCAGCGCTCCGTTCCAGCAGCGACCCGGTGGTCCCGGGCGTCCTGCAGGTGCTGGCGGGTTCCGCCCCGGCGGAGCACCGGGCGGTGCTCCCGGAAACAACTTCGGACCGAACCGTCCCCCCGCCGGTGGCGCAGGCGGTCGCGGTCGTGGACCCGGCGGTGGCACAGCGGGTGCCTTCGGTCGCGGTGGCGGCAAGAGCAAGGCCCGCAAGTCGAAGCGCACGAAGCGCGCCGAGTTCGAGCTGAGGGAAGCACCGTCGCTGGGCGGCGTGAGTGTTCCTCGCGGTGACGGCAAGACGGTCATCCGTCTGCGTCGCGGCGCCTCGATCACCGACCTTGCCGACAAGCTCGAGACGATCACCGGTTACATGGTTCAGCCCGGGAGCCTGGTGACGGCTCTGTTCCATCTCGGACAGATGGCCACGGCAACCGAGTCGCTCGACGAGGAGACGTTCGCCATCCTCGCCGGTGAGCTCAACTACAAGATCGAGATGGTCTCGCCCGAGGATGAAGACCGCGAATTGCTCGCCGGCTTCGACCTCGACCTCGACCAAGAACTCGAGGACGAGAACGATGAGGACCTCGAGATCCGTCCGCCGGTCGTGACCGTCATGGGTCACGTCGACCACGGAAAGACCAAGCTCCTTGACGCGATCCGCAACGCCAACGTCGTCGCCGGTGAGGCGGGTGGCATCACCCAGCACATCGGCGCCTACCAGGTGTGGACCGAGCACGAGGGTCACGAGCGTGCCATCACCTTCATCGATACCCCCGGCCACGAGGCATTCACCGCAATGCGTGCTCGTGGTGCGCAGGTGACCGACGTGGCCATCCTTGTGGTCGCCGCCGACGACGGCATCATGCCCCAGACGGTTGAAGCGCTCAACCACGCTCAGGCCGCCGGTGTTCCGATCGTGGTCGCGGTCAACAAGATCGACAAGGAGGGGGCCAACCCCGCCAAGGTGCGCCAGCAGCTCACCGAGTTCGGTCTGGTCGCCGAGGAGTATGGAGGCGACACCATGTTCATGGATGTCTCCGCGCTCAACAATGTCGGTATCGCCGAGTTGCTCGACGCCGTGCTCCTCACGGCCGACGCTGGACTCGACCTGCGAGCCAACCCCAACAAGGATGCCCGTGGAGTGGCCATCGAAGCCAAGCTCGACAAGGGCCGTGGCGCTGTGGCGACCGTGCTCATCCAGTCGGGAACGCTCCGAGTCGGCGACGCGATCGTGGCGGGAACCGCCTACGGTCGGGTTCGCGCGATGCACGACGAGGACGGTGAAACCGTGCTTGAGGCGTGGCCGTCGCGACCGGTGCAGGTGCAGGGTCTCTCGACCGTGCCCCGCGCCGGCGATACGTTCATCGTCGTCGAGGAGGACCGTACCGCCCGCCAGATCGCCGAGAAGCGTGAGGCTGTCGAGCGCAACGCCCTGCTCGCCAAGGCGCGCAAGCGCATCAGCCTCGAGGACTTCACGAAGGCCCTCGAAGATGGCAAGGTCGAAGCCCTCAACCTCATCATCAAGGGTGACGTATCCGGTGCCGTCGAGGCGCTCGAGGAGTCGCTGCTCAAGATCGAGGTCGACGATTCGGTTCAGCTTCGCATCATCCACCGCGGTGTCGGTGCAATCACCGAGAGCGACGTCAACCTCGCGACGATCGACAACGCGATCATCATCGGGTTCAACGTGCGCCCCGACACGAAGGCGCGCGAGCGGGCCCTGCGCGAGGGAGTGGACATCCGCTTCTATTCGGTCATCTACTCGGCACTCGAGGAGATCGAGAACTCGCTCAAGGGCATGCTCAAGCCCGAGTTCGAGGAGGTGCAGTCGGGTGTCGCGGAGATTCGCGAGATCTTCCGTTCCTCCAAGTTCGGAAACGTTGCCGGTGTCATCGTGCGGTCCGGAATCATCACGCGCAACGCGCGTGCCCGGGTCATCCGCGACGGTGTCGTGATCGGCGACAACCTGGCGATCGAGTCACTGCGTCGCTTCAAGGACGACGTTACCGAGGTGCGTACGGACTTTGAGGCCGGCATCGGTCTCGGCAAGTTCAACGACATCGAGATCGGTGACGAGATCGAGACCATCGAAATGAAGGAAAAGCCGCGGGTGTAGCGTGAGCCGGCGGGCTGCCGGCGTCCCGCCTCTGGGCAGGTTCGCAAAACTCTGTTTTGCTCAAGAGCCCCGAGGCGG
>JBJXDR010000163.1:0-7447 GCA_046155245.1 Rhodoglobus sp.
CAGACCCTCGACGACGACGTCGCCCTCCTCGACTCGGCGGGCGTGCACATCGTGTTCGCGCCGACCGTCGACGAGATCTATCCGAACGGACCGCTCGAGACGAAGATCACCGCGGGCACGGTCGGTTCGATGTTCGAGGGGCGCTCGCGGCCGGGTCACTTCGACGGGGTGCTCACCGTCGTCAACAAGCTGCTCAACATTGCAGGTGCCTCGGTCGTGATGTTCGGCCAGAAGGATGCCCAGCAGCTCTTTCTCGTTCAGCGCATGGTGCGCGACCTCAGCATGCCCGTGCGGGTAGAGGCCGTCGAAACGGTGCGGGAGGACTCGGGACTCGCGCTCAGTAGCCGCAATCGGTTCCTCGACGTGAAGCAACATCGTGCCGCGGGGGCGCTGTCGGTCGCGCTCGAGGCGGCCGCGTCATCCGCCGATCGGGGCATTGACGCGGTGGTGGCCGCCGCGCAGTCGGTGCTCATGGGCGAGAACCTCGTCGAGCTCGACTACCTCGCCGTGGTGAATCCGGCCACCTTCCTGCCGGTCGATGACGACTATCGCGGCCCCGCACGCGTGCTGATCGCCGCCCGCGTCGGAACGACCCGGCTCATCGACAACGAGTCGATCCGGCTCTAGCGCCCCCGCGCGCACGTTTCGGACATATTCGAGCGGCAAAGTGCTCCTGGATGTCCACAGCATGCGCGCGAGAGGTGCAGGGCAGCGGCCCCGGTACGATTGACCCTCGTGACCGACCAGACGCCCGCCGCCCCCGAACTGACCGAAGCCGAGGTTAGCGACGAGGTTAGCGACGAGGAGATTACCGAGCAGAAGGCCGTGCGTCTTCAGAAGCGTCAGCGGCTCATCGATTCGGGTGCGGGCGCGTACCCCGTCGGAGTGGCCATCACCACCACGATCCCCGCCCTTCGCGCGAGGTACCCGGCCCTCGAGGCGGATGCCACGACCGACGATCACGTCGGCATCGCCGGTCGCGTGGTGCACCTTCGCAACACGGGCAAGTTGTGCTTCGCCAGCTTGCAGGCCGGCGACGGGCAGCGCATCCAGGCCATGATCTCGCTCGCAGAGGTGGGAGAGGGCTCCCTCGACCGCTGGAAGGATCTCGTCGACCTCGGCGACCATGTGTTTGTGGCCGGCGAGGTCATCTCGAGCCGCCGCGGCGAGCTGTCGGTGCTCGCGACCGACTGGGCCATCGCCGCGAAGGCGATCATGCCGCTGCCCAACCTCCACACCGAGCTGAGCGACGAGGCTCGAGTGCGCACCCGCTACCTCGACCTGATCGTGCGCGAGCAGGCGCGCTCCAGCGTGCGGGCGCGGGCGGCGGTGAACGCGAGCCTGCGCTCGACATTCACCGCGCACGAGTACCTCGAGGTCGAGACCCCGATGCTGCAGGTGCAGCACGGCGGGGCATCCGCAAGGCCTTTCGTCACCCACAGCAACGCGTTCGACACCGAGCTCTACCTGCGCATAGCGCCGGAACTGTTCCTCAAGCGCGCCGTCGTCGGCGGCATCGATCGGGTGTACGAGATCAACCGCAACTTCCGCAACGAGGGTGCCGACTCCACGCACAGCCCCGAGTTCGCGATGCTCGAGGCGTACGAGGCCTACGGTGACTACAACCAGATGGCCGACCTCACGCAGGAGCTCGTGCAGAACGCCGCGCTCGCGGTGTCCGGGGGCCTGGTCGTGACGTGGGCGGACGGCACCGAGTACGACCTGGGCGGGCAGTGGGACCGCATCTCGATGTACGACTCGCTCAACGCGGCATCCGGTCTGGGCGTCACACCGCAAACGCCCGTCGCCGAGCTCGTGGCCCACGCGGCGACGCTCGACATCGAGGTCACTCTCCCCACCCACGGCAAACTCGTCGAGGAGTTGTGGGAGCACTACATCAAGCCCGGGCTCACCCGCCCGACGTTCGTCATGGACTTTCCTGTCGACACCAGTCCGCTCGTGCGCGACCACCGGTCGATCGCCGGCGTGGTCGAGAAGTGGGACCTGTACGTGCGCGGCTTCGAGCTCGCGACCGGCTACTCGGAGCTCATCGATCCCGTCATCCAGCGCGAGCGCTTCGTCGCGCAGGCCCTGCTCGCGAGCAAGGGCGACCCCGAGGCGATGCGCCTCGACGAAGAATTCCTGCGTGCACTCGAGCACGGGATGCCACCCACCGGCGGTATGGGCATGGGCATCGATCGCCTGCTCATGGCCATCACCGGCCTCGGCATTCGCGAAACAATCCTGTTCCCGTTGGTCAAGTAGAGGAGCCCCAGTGTCAGACCTGAAACTTCCCGGTGAAGACGCCAAGAAGAAGGGCGAGATCTCCTTCGCCCGGATCGCCATCTGGGTGATCGTCGGCGGGGTGGGGCTCTACCTCGTGATCTCCGGAGTCGTGGGCATCATCGTCAAAGGTCAGTAGTGGACCGTCGCACCTCGCGGCTAGTGATGGGTCTCGCGCTCGGCGGCCTACTCGTCGTGATCGCCATCGTGTACCTGGTCAGCGGTTACGCTGGATAGGTGGAAATCTTCACCAGTGCCCTTGCCGCGCTAGCGCCGACCGTGCTCATCGGCTTGGTGTTCTGGTTCATCATGGCCGCGATCATCCGCTCAGACCGCTCGGAGCGTTCCGCCCGCGCGAAGATCGAGGCCGAGGAGCGGGCGAAGCGCGCCAAGCCGGTCGACTAGGCCCTACCGCAGCACCGCATCCAGCTCCGTGAGCAGCAGCGTGGCATCCGCAGTGCTGAATGGTAGTGGCGGCCGGATCTTCAGGGTGTCGTTCGCCGGTCCAGACGCCGAGACGAGCACGTGCCGATCGCGCAGAGAGTTAACGACTTCGATCGCATGAGCTTCGCTCTCGAGCTGGGCACCGATGAAGAGCCCCGCTCCGCGCACCTCGACGAACTTACCCATGCCGGTAAGCGCGGTCGACAGGTACTGACCCATCAATCGCGCCGACTCGATCAGCTCCTCGTCGCGCAGCACATCGAAGGTCGCCTGAGCCGCCGCGATCGACACGCTGCTGCCGCCGAACGTGTTGAAGTAGCGCGAGTGCCGATTGAACTCGTCGATCAGCTCGTGCCGGGTCATCACCGCGGCGATTGGCTGTCCGTTGCCCATGGGTTTCCCCACGGTCACGAGATCGGGAACGATCCCGTACCGGTCGAAGCCCCACATGCCGTGACCGAGGCGACCGAATCCCGGCTGCACTTCGTCGGCGATGAAGAGCCCGCCCGCAGCTCGCACCGCCGCGACCGCTGCCCCGAGTCCCGGTGCTTCCGGCAGCACCCCGTCGGACGCGAAGATCGTGTCGACGATCAGTGCGGCCGGCCGGATGCCCGCGGCAGAGAACTCCGCGAGGGCGGCGGGCACCTGGCGGCCGAGGTCCGCGGGGTCGACGAGCCGCACCCAGGGCGCAACGGACTCGGCGCCGCCGAGTGACGGCGAGATGGCGGCCACCTCGGTGCTGACCCCGTGGTACGCGTTGCTCGTGACGATCACGCCTGTGCCACCCGTCACGAGCTTCGCGATGCGCAACGCGAGGTCGTTGGCCTCGGAGCCGGTGCATGCGTACATGATGTTGTCGATGTCGGGGTGAAGCGTCGCGAGCAGCTGCTCGGAATACGTAACGATCGGCTCCGACAGATACCGCGTGTGAGTCGTGAGGGTCGCGGCCTGCCGCGCGATCGCCTCCGCGACACGGGGGTGGGAGTGGCCGACGGATGGCACGTTGTTGTACGCGTCGAGGTACTCGGTGCCCGCGGCATCCCACACCCGGGTGCCGAGCCCACGCACGAGCTGCACCGGCTCGCGGTAGAAGAGCCGGTACGCCGAGCCGAGCACGCGAGCGCGTCGCACGACTAGGTCGCGCTCACCGGGCTCGAGTTCGCCGGTGCGGCTGGGGTCGAAGTAGGTAGAGGGTCCGGGCATCAGCGGGCCCCGCGACCCAGCAGCGCCGACAGCAGGATGCGCTGCACGAGCCGCGCAGACACGAGGTCAGGCAGGATCGCCTTCTCCTCGGGCAGCAGCGGCACGATGCTCTCGAATCCGTCGATGAACGGCTGAACGCCCCTGAGCAGGTCACCCTGCGGAGCAAGATAAGCGAGGGCGACGCCAAGATCGTTGACGCGCGCCCCGTGTACAACGTCACCGAAGTCGAGCACACCGACGACGTACTGCGGCGACCGCTCGTCCACGAGGATGTTCGCGGGGTGGAAGTCATTGTGGATCACCTGCTGCGGCAGTCCGTCGAGCAGCGGCGCGACGCTGAGCTCGAACCGTTCGATCACGTGCGCTGTCGCATCCGTGGCGAGTTCACGCAGCATGCCGAGGTGGCGCAGGTCCCACGCGTGGCTGCGATGCGCCGCCGGATGTTCGAACGTACTGAGCGCGCGGTTGAGTCGGCCGAGCATCACCCCCGACGCGTGCAACTGCGACGGCGTCGGCTCCTGCCCCCGCGCCAGCTCGCCGGGCAGCCAGCTGAGCAGCCGTACCGCCCGCCCGTTCCAGAGCTGCACCGGGGCGCCGTCCCGGCCCGGCACGGCGCGCTGCAGAGGGATGCCCGGGTCGACGCTCGCCGCGTGGGCCATCGCGGCGAGTTGCATCCCGATCACCGTGGGATCGTCCGCCGGGTGCGCGACCTTGAGGGCGAAGTGCTCGTCACCGACATCCACACGAAAGCTGTCGTCGCGCTCCGTGTCGAGTGGCTCGAGCTCTGCGGCGGGCAGCCCGTAGTGCTCGACAAGAATTCGGGATGCTTCGGCGCGCGTCATCCGATCGAAAGGTGCGACCAGCTGCTCAAGTACCGGGTGCATCACCCCAGCTTATGCATGGGCCCCGGGTCCGGCAGGGTCAGTTGCCCCCGGGCAGCGCAAACTGGATAATGGCGACGATCGTGCCCGCCCCTACGGTCAGTATTAGCAGGGCGACGATGACCACCCAGGTGATCGCCTTGCGATTGCGCAGTCTGCCGAGGACTCCGACCGGTTCGGAGTCGAACTCGTCGCTCATGTCAGCGAGCCTATCGACTCGCGACCAGCAGTTCGCCCACCTCGCAGTCGAGCGCCGCGCAGATCGCCTCGAGCGTGGAGAACCGGATGGCGCGCGCCCGGTCGTTCTTGAGCACGGAGAGGTTCACCACGCTCACGCCAACGAGCTCGCTCAATCGCGTGAGGGTCATCCCACGCTGTTCGAGGAGCTCGTCGAGCCGACAGTGGATGCCCGTCACACGAGCCCCTCGACGTCGCGCTGCAGGCGCTGTCCGACCGCGAAGGCGGCGGCGACCAGTGCGATGAGCACGGCGACGCCCACGAGTGTCAGGTCGAGCGGCAACGGAACGCCTGCGGGAGTGTAGGTGAAGCTCTCGTCCACTATCGCGTTCGGTGCGGGTGGCGACTGCAGGGTGGCGATGTACCAGGCGAAGTCCTTGCGGGTCGACCAACTCGGGGCCGTCGCATCGGCGAAGGGGATGCGACGCACCACTTGTGCAGTCACGCTGAAGACGGCGAGGATCGCGGCGAAGGCGGCGAGCGAGAGTGTCATATGCCGCACGAACGGGCGACCGCGCACCAAGCGGATGCAGAGAAGCAGCACAACGATGGACAGCGCGAGAACGAGCGCCGCATCGATGGTCTCCGCCGCATGGAAGGGCACGAGCGAGCCCTGGATCTGGGCGGCGAAGTCGCGCGCCTCCGGTAGGGGAACGTCGTTGCCGTCGTACATGCCCGTGATGAGTGCCCGACCGATGTTGAGTGTGCCGCTGCTCACGCCGTCGAACGCGGCTGCTGGCAGGCTGACCCCGTCGACGATCCCCTCGGCGGAGAAGGTCAGCGCGCCGATGAGCCGCGACAGTGCGGCCCCGAACGAGAACAGCGCGAGGGCGACCATGAGGCCGGATGCCGCAACGACAGCGGTGAGGGCGGTGGCCGCGGTGCGGCGGCGTTCGAGTGTGGTGGTCACGGGCATCCTATCGATAGTCGTTATTAACGATAATCGTTAACCTAACTGAGGCTCGGAGAACATGCAACCACCCGTCACGCCTACGGCGAACAGCGGACTTTTGGCGCCCGCCCGTGGTTAGTCTCTTTACAACGACACCGAACACGAACGGTGTCGCAAGGAGTAGAAGATGTTCGAGAGATTCACGGACCGCGCCCGTCGCGTTGTCGTCCTGGCCCAGGAAGAGGCCAAGATGCTCAACCACAACTACATCGGTACCGAGCACATCCTGCTCGGGCTGATCCACGAGGGTGAGGGCGTTGCCGCGAAGGCACTCGAGTCCCTCGGCATCTCGCTCGACGCCGTGCGCGACCAGGTGCAGGACATCATCGGCCAGGGCCAGCAGCAGCCGACCGGGCACATCCCGTTCACGCCGCGCGCCAAGAAGGTGCTCGAGCTCTCGCTCCGCGAAGCCCTGCAGCTCGGCCACAACTACATCGGTACCGAGCACATCCTGCTCGGCCTCATCCGCGAGGGCGAGGGCGTCGCCGCTCAGGTGCTCGTGAAGCTCGGCGCCGACCTCAACCGGGTGCGCCAGCAGGTCATCCAGTTGCTCTCCGGCTACCAGGGTAAGGAGGCGGTCGCCGTCGGAGGCAACGACGCCACTCCCGACAAGGGTTCGCAGATTCTCGACCAGTTCGGTCGCAACCTGACGCAGGCCGCTCGTGACGGCAAGCTCGACCCTGTGATCGGCCGCGAGAAGGAGATGGAGCGGGTCATGCAGATCCTCTCCCGCCGCTCGAAGAACAACCCCGTACTGATCGGTGAGCCCGGCGTCGGAAAGACCGCCGTCGTCGAAGGGCTCGCGCTGGCGATCGTGCGCGGCGACGTTCCTGAGACGCTCAAGGACAAGCAGCTCTACACGCTCGACCTCGGCTCGCTCATCGCCGGCAGCCGCTACCGCGGCGACTTCGAGGAGCGCCTCAAGAAGGTGACCAAGGAGATCCGCACGCGCGGCGACATCATCACGTTCATCGACGAGATCCACACGCTCGTCGGTGCGGGTGCGGCCGAGGGTGCGATCGACGCCGCGTCGATCCTGAAGCCGCTGCTCGCCCGCGGTGAGCTGCAGACCATCGGTGCGACCACGCTCGACGAGTACCGCAAGCACTTTGAGAAGGATGCCGCGCTCGAGCGCCGCTTCCAGCCCGTGCAGGTGCACGAGCCGTCGCTGCCCCACACCATCAACATCCTGAAGGGACTGCGCGACAAGTACGAGTCGTTCCACAAGGTCTCGATCACGGATGGCGCGATCGTTGCCGCCGCGAACCTCGCCGACCGCGGTATCGGTGGTGAAGAAGGGATTGCCCGTGCCGGCGGCGAAAATCACCACCTTGCCGTCCTCGAGATAGCGCAGCGCCTTGTTGCGGATGTACGGCTCCACGACCTGCTCGACCGACAACGCCGACTGCACCCGCGCGACGATGCCCTGCTGCTTCATCGCGTCCTG
>JBJXDR010000164.1:0-6730 GCA_046155245.1 Rhodoglobus sp.
CGGGCTCCGGCACGAGCGGCGCCGCGGGATCGCGCCCATCCTCGGCCCGCAGAACTCCGAGCACCGAGCGCACCTCATCCAGTGCGGTCTTGCTCGTTTCCTTGATGCTGGCCAGAGCTTCGGATGCCTTCTCCGGCTGTTTGTCCATGAGGTGCAGGCCCACGCTCGCCTGCACGTTGATCTGGCTGAGCGAGTGGGCGAGCACGTCATGAAGCTCGCGCGCGATGCGGACACGCTCCGCCTGCACCTCTGACTGCTTGCGTTGGGTGTAGTCCCGTCGGTACTCCTCGAAGACCTCGCGACGGGTGCGCATGCCCTCGGCGAGGCCGAAGACGATCAGGATGCCGAGCGTCGTGACGGCGATCTGCACCGGCCGCCAGTCGAGTCCCACCAGGAAGCCGATCACGAGCGTGACCACCCATCCCGCCCCGACGGAGATCCACGCCCACAGTCGGGCCCCGCGCAGCACGGCGCTGCCGATCGCGAACGCGAGCGCGATGTACGGCGGACCGGGGTGGCTGACCGAGATTACAAGGTCCACGCAGGCGGCGGCAGTCAGCACCGCAACGACGGGTCCGGGGAATCGGCGCGCCGCAAGCAACAGAAGCGGACCGAGCAGTGCCAAACCCGCAGCCACAAGCACCTGCGGCGATTGATCTCGCGTGAAGAGCAGCGGATAGAGGGCGAGCGGCACCTGAACGACAAAGGACACGATCACGGGCAGCAGCAGTCGCATGCGAGCGGTCGCGCGCCTGCGTGCCTCGGACGTTTCGGGCCACCGACTCGGCCAGCGGTCCGGCCAGCCCTGCTCCCAGCTGCCGCCTGGGTGGTAGCCGCCCCAGTGTCCGCGACGGGGATCTCGCGGCTCGTGCATCCCTCGATCGTAAGCCAGTGTGGCCAGCACGGCATCGGCCGCTCGGCGTGGGGGGTCGTACTCCCTGGGGAGTAGTGGGGGCACATCTCCCTGGGGAGTACGAGGGCATACCCGCACAAACAGGAACGGCCCGAGTCGTGGAGGACCCGGGCCGTAGCTCCCCGACTTGGACTCGAACCAAGAACCTATCGGTTAACAGCCGATTGCTCTGCCAATTGAGCTATCGAGGAATGGCTTTTCAGCTTGCCCACACTACCAAAGGATGCGCAATCCCCCAACCGGCGAGGGGGTCAGTAGCCAGCCGCCGGGTCGACGACGCCGACGAACCGACCGTCGCCGAGGAGCGCCCGCACGTTGCGGCGCACGCGCTCGGCGAGCAGCGGTTCGGTCATCTCCGGAGTATCCGCGGTATGGCTCGTGACGATACAGCGGGGTGCCTGCCACAGCGGATGCCCCGGCGGCAGCGGCTCGGGATCGGTGACGTCCAACCCGGCGCCAGCCAGATGGCCAGAGACCAGGCTCGCGAGCAACGCGTCGGAATCCACAAGCGCCCCTCGCGCGATGTTTATCAGGGCCGCAGTCGGCTTCATCGCCGCAATCTCGCGGGCGCCGATCAGGTTGGTCGTCTCGTCGGTGGCCGCCGCCGCGAGGACTACGACGTCCGCGTCGGGGAGCACCGTCAGCAGATCGCTCACGGGCACCGTGCGGTCGGCACCGGGCAGCGGATCGCTGCTGCGCCGCACGATCGTGAATTCCGCGTCAAAGGGTTCGAAGAGCCTCATGATCTCAACCGCGATGCCCCCGGCGCCGACAACGATGACGTGGCGCCCGTACAGCGAGGTGCCGATCTTGACCGGCGCCCAACTCGACGCGCGAGCCTTCTCGGGTAGGCCGCGGAGTACGGCGAGTGTGAGGGCCAGGGCGTGCTCGGCGACGGGCTCGGAGTAGGAGCCCTTCGCGCTCGTCCACAGCGGAGTGCCCCGGCCGGCGAAGTGCCGAAGGGTCGTGGCGAAGCCGTCCACCCCGGCCCACGGCAGCTGCACCCAGCCGATTGCCGGGTGCGACTCCAGCAGCTCGAGGAGTTCGGGAGTCTCGGCGGGTGCCAGCCAGATGAGACCGCGTGTCGCCTGCGACAGGTCAGCGACGGTGCCGCCGGCCTCCTCGACCGCCGCGGTGAAAGCAGCGCGCGGCTCCGGGAGGATTGCGATCGGTCCAGCGGCGGGGCGCGTGAGTGGGGCGGCGGAGGGCGCGACCGGGTCGCGATGCTCGCCGGGGGTGCGCCGCGTCATCCCGCGTCCTGAAGGTGGTCGAGCGAGCGAGCGAGACTTGCCACGTAGGGGTGGCGGGGATCCGCGAGCACCTCCTCAAGATGCCCGAACCCGACGAAGATGCCGCCGTGCATCACCGCGACCCGCGTGCTCACGCGGCGCACTTCGGCGAGGTCGGCCGTGACAATGAGAGCCGAAAACGAGCGCTGCTTCTGCAGGTGAATGAGGATGTCGAGAATCGCGGCCCGCATTGTGACGTCGATGCCCGCGGTCGGGTCATCCGCCACAAGGAGGGTCGGCTCGAGAATGAGGGCCTTCGCAATCGCGACCCGCTGGCGCTGGCCCTTGCTGAGTTCGTGCGGATACTTGTTCATCGTGCCGAGGGGCAGACGTACGGCGTCGATCAGGGTCGCGACGGCGTATCCGGCCTCGTCCTGATCAAAGCGCCGGTCGCGAGAGAAGATCGGCTCCGCGACGTTCTCGCCGACGGTGAGTCGCGGCTCGAGAAAGTCGCCAGCCTCCTGGCGCAGGTAGCCGACACGCAGCTGGAGGCGATCGCGCTTTCGTTGCGAGATACCGCGTACCGGGTTGTCGAGAACGCTCAGGGTGCCGCCGGTGATCGTGGGCGAATCGGCGCCCGGTCGATCGGCCTCCAAAGCGACTGCCCGAGCGAGGGTGCTCTTGCCCGATCCGGTCTCGCCGACTACCGCGAGCACCTCCCCCGGCTCGATATCGAAACTCACACCGTTGACGGCGACCGAGCGCGTCGCGGGGTTATCGGAGGGGTAGCGCAGCGACAGGTCGCGCGCTACGACAGCGCTCACTGAGTGCCCACGTTCAACGCCCGCAACTGCTCCCGGCGTTGCGCCTGTTCCGCGGGATCCGGCACCGGCAGCGATGCCAGTAGCCGCTGCGTGTACGGATCTCGCGGCGCCCCCAACACCTCGGCCGGAGTTCCCTCCTCCACGAGCTCCCCGCGGTAGAGCACAGCGATGCGGTCGGACACGGTATCGACGACCGCCAGATCGTGACTGATGAACAGCGCCGCGAAACCGAACTCCTTCTGGAGCTCCGCAAAGAGCTCGAGCACCCTCGCCTGCACCGACACGTCGAGTGCGCTGGTCGGCTCGTCGGCGATGAGCAGCGTCGGCTCCAAGGCGATCGCGCGCGCGAGGCTCGCCCTCTGACGCTGGCCACCGCTCAACTCGTGCGGGTACCGATCGCCGAACGCTCGGGGCAGTTGCACGGCTTCGAGCAACTCGTCGACGCGGGTGCGTGCCGCCGCGGCATCCCCGGCCCTGCCGTGCACGATGAGCGGCTCGGCGACGCACTCGGCGATCGTCAGCAACGGATTGAAGCTCGACGCGGGATCCTGAAAGACGAATCCGATCTGCTCTCGCACCGGCTTGAAGCGTCGTTCGCGCACCGTGAGCATCTCGTGCCCGAGTACTTCGAGGGAACCGGCCGTGATCTTCGTGAGCCCGCCGATGGCGCGACCGATCGTGGTCTTGCCGCTGCCGCTCTCGCCCACGAGCCCCAGGACCTCACCGGGGGCGATCGAGAAACTGACCCGGTCCACGGCACGGAAGCCTCCACGACCGAAGCGGCCCGGGTACTCGATGATGAGATCGGTGGCCCGAACGACGGGTGGTGCCTCGGGCACTGGTACGCGTTCGCGGGTGGTGTCGATGCGTGGCACAGCGGCAAGCAATCGCTGGGTGTACGGATGCTGCGGAGCCGAAAACAGGGTCGTCGCGGTGGCCTGCTCCACGACCTTGCCCTCGTACATGACCACGACGCGATCCGCGAGGTCGGCGACGACTCCCATGTTGTGGGTGATCAGGATGATGGCCGTGCCGAACTCGTCGCGGCAGCGTCGCAGCAGGTCGAGAATCTCGGCCTGCACCGTCACATCCAAGGCTGTGGTCGGCTCGTCGGCGATGATCAGTTCGGGGTCGAGCGCGAGAGCCATCGCGATGACCACGCGCTGCTTCTGGCCGCCGGAGAACTGGTGCGGATAGTGGTCGACCCGCTTCTCGGGGTCGGGGATGCCGACCTTGCCGAGGTACTCGATCGCCTTCGCCCGCGCTTCGCGACGGCTGTACTTTCCGTGCGCGCGGAGACCCTCCGCGAGCTGCCACCCCACTGTGTACACCGGGTTCAGCGAGGTCGACGGCTCTTGAAAGACCATCGCCGCGTCGAGACCGCGGGTGGACCTGAGCTTCTCGCCGGTGAGTCCGACGACATCACGCCCATTGAGCAGGATGACCCCACGCGTCTCCGCGGTCGCCGGCAGCAGCCCGATGATCGACTTCGCGGTCACGGACTTTCCGCTGCCGCTCTCACCCACGATCGCGACGACCTCACCCGAGACGACGGTGAGGCTCACGTCGTCAACGGCGGCGATGTCGCCACCATCGGTGGCGAAGGCGATCTCGAGATTGCGGATGTCGACGACTGTGCTCACGACTGCACCTCCAGGGGGTCAGTGCCGTGGGCGACCTCCGCGCGACGTCGGGTACGCAGGCGCGGGTCGGCAAGGTCGTTGAGGCTCTCGCCGACGAGGGTGATGCCGAGCACCGAGAGCACTATCGCGAGGCCCGGGAAGAGCGAGGTCCACCAAATGCCACTCGTGACATCACTGAGCGACTTGTTGAGGTCGTAGCCCCACTCGGCGGCAGCGGTCGGCTCGATGCCGAAGCCGAGGAATCCGAGGCCAGCGAGGGTGAGAATCGCCTCGGAGCTGTTGAGCGTGAAGATCAGCGGGAGGGTTCGGGTCGCGTTACGCAGCACGTGCTGCACCATGATGCGCGGGGCGCTCGAACCGATGACCTTCGCCGACTCGACGTACGCCTCAGACTTGATACGCACGGTCTCGGCCCGGATCACCCTGAAGTATTGCGGGATGAACACGAAGGTGATGGAGATCGCCGCCGCGAGGATGCCTCCCCAGAAGCTCGACTGGCCCCCCGAAATCGCAATGGCCGCGACTATCGCGAGCAGCAGCGACGGAAAGGCGTAGATCGCGTCGGCAATCACCACGAGCACCCGATCCAGCCAGCCGCCGATGTATCCCGATACGAGCCCGAGCGCGACGCCGGCAAAAATTGAGAGGAGAACTGCCACGATGATCACAATCACCGCCGTCTGGGTGCCCCAGATCACGCGCGACCATACGTCGTAGCCACCCACGGTCGTGCCGAGCAGATGTGCACCGCCGGGCGGCTGCTGAGCGCCGAAAGTGCCCTCGGCATCCCGCAGTTGGGAGTAGCCGTACGGGGCAAGCAGGGGCGCGAAGATGGCCGTGAGCACGAACAGCGCTGTGAGGGCGAGCCCAGTGATGAGCATCCAGCGCTGGAGGCCGACGCTCTGACGAGCCCGCCGCAGGATCGGGAGACGGTCGAGGAAGTTAGCCATCAGTACCTCACCCGGGGGTCGATCAGCGCGGCAATGATGTCGACGAGGAAGTTGGTGAGCGCAACGATCACGGCAAGCAGAGCCACGATGCCCTGCACCGCGACGAAGTCCCGCGCCGTGAGGTACTCAGTGAGCTTGAAGCCGAGCCCCTGCCACTCGAAGGTCGTTTCTGTAAGCACCGCGCCGCCGAGGAGCACCGCGATCTGCAGTCCGATCACCGTGATGATCGGAATCGATGCGGGCTTGAGGGCGTGCTGCGTCACGAGCCGGTACTCGCGCACACCGCGAGACCGTGCGGAGTCGACGTAGTCCATCGAGAGCGTGCCAATGACATTGGTGCGTACCAATCGCAGGAAGATGCCCGCCGTGAGCAGCCCGAGCGCGACGCCCGGCAGCACGGCGTGAGCCAAGAGGTCCGCATAGACAGCGCCGGGATTGGCGGTCTTCAGCGCGTCGATCAGGTAGATGCCCGTCGGATTGTCCACGCGGGTCAGTTGCAGTTCGGTTCGAACGGATGCTCGTCCCGCGACCGGGAGCCACCCCAGCTGCACCGCGAAGATCAACTTCAACAACAGGCCGGCGAAGAACACGGGCGTGGCGTAGCAGAGGATCGCGAAGACCCGAAGGATCGCATCCGGCCATCGGTCACGCACATACGCGGCGAGCATACCGAGTGGAATACCGACGATGAACGCAACGAGCAGCGCGTAGAACGCCAACTCAAGGGTCGCGCCGCCATAACGCACGAGCACGTCGACCACGGGGCGGTGATCGCTGATGGTCTCGCCGAAGTTACCGGTGAACACCTGACCGATGTACTCGAAGTACTGCACGAGGATGGGCCGGTTGTACCCCGCTTCCTCGATGCGCTGCGCGAGTTGCTCTGCCGGCAGGCGCCCGCCGAGGGCTGCCGTGATCGGATCGCCGATGGTGCGCATGAGCACAAAGACCAGCGTCACGAGGATGAAGATCGTCGGAAAGATCAACAAGAACCGCACGATGATGAAGCGCAGAAGTTTGTTGCCGCCTCCCCCGCCGGGCCGGCTGGGTGGGGCCAGCGACGTGGGACCCGCGATCTCCGGTGCCGTCATCGCCGTCTCACTGTCCTGTTCGTTGTCGTGCACGAGGGGCGGCCCGCGGACGCGGACCGCCCCACGCGAATTCGCTGGAA
>JBJXDR010000165.1:0-5953 GCA_046155245.1 Rhodoglobus sp.
CCTTATGTTGCGGAGTCTTGGGGGGAAGGCACTCGTAGTCGCACCCGATCGGGCGGGAGAGCAGCGTGAGGTGCGGCAATCGCCCGGCCCGCGCGGGCATCAAGGGCCGATTGCCGCAACTCAATCGGGCAACTTACCGACCGCGGTTGTTCGCGCGCACAACCTGGCCCACGCGGATGGGTCCGCCCGAGCTCTGCGCGCGACCCTTGCCGCCGCGCGGACGCGACGGTGCCTGGTCCTGTGCGCGGGCCGGCTGGGCGGCACGCTCCGACGAAGGGGCGGATGCCCGGCGCTCGCCGGTCACAGCGGCCCGACCGTTGCCGGCCGAGGTGCCCCGAGCCGAGTTACCGGCCGGCGCGCTGGAGCGAGCCGGACGCCCGCTGCGGTCGCGACGCGGCGCATTCGCGCCCTGCGAACGGCCGCCACCCCCGCCACCGGCGGGAGCCGCGGCACGGGGCGCGGGCTTGACGTAGGCCGCGACATCCCCGACCAAAGCGACGACGGCGGCAGATGCAGCCGTGACCGTCTGCGGCGTGACCGAGATCTCGGCCTTGCGCAGCAGAGCGGCAGTGTCCTTGCGCTGGGCGGGCAGCACGATTGTCACGACCTCGCCTTCCTTGCCCGCGCGGGCCGTACGCCCGGAACGGTGCAGGTAGGCCTTGTGCTCGGCCGGCGGATCGACGTGGATCACGAGCTCGATGTCATCCACGTGAACACCGCGAGCGGCGACATCGGTGGCGACGAGCACTCGGGTCTCACCCGAGGCGAACGAGGCGAGGTTGCGATCGCGCGCGACCTGCGAGAGGTTGCCGTGCAGGTCGACGGTCGGGATGCCTGCCTCGGTCAGCTGCTTGGCGAGCTTCTTGGCGTGGTGCTTCGTGCGCATGAAAAGGATGCGACGCCCGGTGCCCGAGGCAAGGGTGCGCACGAGTTCGGCCTTGTCGTCGACCGACGCAACCTCGAACACGTGATGCGTCATCGCCGCAACGTGGCTGTTGGCCTCGTCAACTGAATGCAGCACCTCGTTGTGGAGGTAGCGACGCACGAGCTTGTCCACACCGTTGTCGAGTGTGGCGCTGAAGAGCAGGCGCTGTCCGGTCTGCGGGGTCTTGTCCATGATGCGCGTGACGACCGGCAGGAATCCGAGGTCCGCCATGTGGTCGGCCTCGTCCAGCACGGTGATCTCGATCGCGTCGAGGTGAGCGAAGCCCTGCTTCATCAGGTCTTCGAGGCGACCCGGGCAGGCCACCACGATGTCGACGCCTGACTTGAGGGCGGCGACCTGGCGCTGCTGCGAGACACCACCGAAGATCGTCGTGATGGTCAACCCATAGGCGGACGCGAGCGGCTCCATGGCTGCGCTGATCTGGGTGGCGAGCTCCCGGGTGGGCGCGAGCACCAGACCGAGCGGATGCCCGGGGCGACGCTTACCGCCGGCCAGAGCACCTCCGAGGCGGGCGACCATGGGGATGGCGAACGCGAGGGTCTTGCCGGAGCCGGTCTTTCCACGGCCCAGCACGTCGCGCCCGGCGAGGGTGTCGGGCAGCGTGTCGACCTGAATGGGGAACGGTTCGGTGATGCCGTTGGCGCCGAGGGCGGCAACGAGCGGGGCGGGCACGCCAAGTGTGCTGAAGATGTTGTCAGTCATGAGTGTGTTTCTGTGTAATGGCCGGTCGAGTAGCGCGGAGCGCGTATCGAAACCAACCGAAAGGGCGAAGGTGGCGGTGCCACATCCGTTCGCCGTGAAAGTTTCTACGACCCGAATGAACGGGGAGAAGAGGAAGCGTTCTACGACGCAAGGGGGCCGTCGTGGCCCCGCGAGTAACTCCAGCCTAGCAGAAGGCCTCTCAGTGTCGCGTCCTGCGAAGCCCGAAGGCGGCGCCGCCTCAACCCCCCGTTCTGGGGCGTGTACCCCATTTTGTCCTCCGATATGTTGGTCAGGGCAGCCCGATGCCGTACCCCGATTTCGAGGGTCAGATCCGGCGGCTCGCGAACTGGGGGCATGGATGTTCGGCAAGGGCGGGGCGCGCACAGAGGTGCGCAAGAAGTGGTGGCAGTGGGGCAAGGCCCACGTTGCCGTGGCCACTGCGGTCGCGGTCGCTCTGATCGTTCCCACCTCGGGCGTCGTCTCAGCATCAGCGGCCGACCTCGTCTTCGCTCTCATCGAAGTCTCCAAGACCGCGACCCCCGCTCCTCCGGATGCCCTCATCCCCGGTGAGCAGGTCACCTTCGACATCGAGGTGAGCTGCTCCTCGACCCAGACCGACTGCATTTCGATGAAGGTCACGGATGCGATGCCCGCGCCCCTGACGCTCGTGTCGGTCAGCCCGTCCACGCGCTACACCGTCGCGACGACCGGCGACTCGTTCGTTGCGACCTTCACTACACCGCTCGACGAGGGCGGCGTAGGTCTGCCGGCAGGCGAGCTCGTGACCCTGCAGGTCATTGCCGCCGTGCCACTCAACGTCGACGCGAGTTACAACGGCCAGACGGTCACGAACACCTCGTTCGTCACCGTCGACAACCCAGACAGCAATGTGCAGGACAGCGCGGATGTGCTTCTGCAGATCCCTCTTGATCTTGAGTCCACGATCGCCAAAACGGTCACCCCGAACTCGGTCATCGGGCTTCCCAACACAGTCGTCAACTTTGACCTGTCGGCGACAAACACCTCGAACGCAGCAGTCGACAAGCTCATCATCGAAGATCCCGCGGAGAGCGCATCCAACGCATTCGACTACCTCGCCGTGACCGGCCTGGCGAACGTCGTCTTCCCGAGCGGCGCAAACCGCGTACAGGTCGACTGGTACAACGGCACGACCTGGACGCTCGGCGCTCCCGCGGCAAGCCCGACGCTGCCCGGCAATCTCGCCCTGGTCAAGGGGCTGCGCCTCACCTTTTCCAACTCGGGATCGACCAAGATCGCGGTAGGAGCGACCGGCTCGTTCCGTATCGCGACGAAGACCACGGCTGCTGTCAGCTCGTTGGTCGGCGACTTCACCGGCACGAATCTTGCGTCCTCTCAGGTGCGCCTCGGGGTCGACTCCAACACGCCAGTGCTCGCGTCGGCGCCCTTCACGATCCGCAAGGCCGCACTCGCGCCGGCGCTCACCAAGAAGTTCAACCCGAATGCGGTGATTGGTGGGCAGAACACCACGGTCACGCTCAGAGCCACCAACGCCGGCGACTTCGCCCTGACGCGCATGACGGTGACCGAGCCCAAGCCGGGCACGACTTCGATGGTCGACCAGGGCATCGCGTTCAGCGCGTGGAACGTGGCCGACATCCAGTGGCCCGTGGGCGCAACGGCGGCCCAGGTCACCTACCTGTACGAGACCACGGGCTACGGAACGCCGGTGTCGACCGCCATCGCCGGAACCCTCCCCGACCCGCTGCCCGGCGACCGCGTGCTGGGCTTCATCGTCGAGTTCACGGGCACTCTTGCGCCCGGCGTGTACGCCGTGCTCCCGTTCGACGCGACCACGGACACCACCGTTGCCGCTGATCTCGTGTCGACTGACACCGCGACGGTCGAGGTCGAGTCCGCGACCGGTGACACCGCGACCGCCGACGCAAGCGACACACTGACCCGTCGCACTTCTCGCGTGAACACCACCGTGCGCAAGATCATCACGCCGTCAACGATCTACGCGATTCCCGGCTCGAACGTGCTCCTGACCTTGCCCGCCAGTGTCGCGGCGCTGCCGCCGGCCATCCCCGACTCGACGGTCGGTGCCAAGACCCTCGTTGTCCGTGACGACGACCCCGACTTCTTCGACCGATTCGACGCGACGAGGATTGTGGCGACGGATGTGCCGGCGCTGTCGACCCTGACCGTGCGCTACTGGAACGGGTCGGCTTGGCTCGATGTACCGGGCGCCGTGGGCATCACCGGGCCCAGCGTGCTCACCGTGACCCTGCCCGCAGGGGTGCAGGGCCTCGAGTTCGTGTACACCCCGACCGACCCCGACACCGTGCTTCCACCCGGGTTCAATGTGCAGCCCAACGTGCGGGCAGTTCTGCGGTCGACTCTGCGGGGCACGTCCAACCCGGCGGTTGACCCGAACGCCCCAAGTCCTTTCACGATCGACAACACCGTGGTGTCCGAAGTCACCAACCCGGTTGCGACGCCGAGCTTTGCGACCGCTACCGCGAGCGACTCCGTCGACGTGATCACGAGTCAGACGGGTGGTGGCGGCACCGGAATCGGCGCGATCGCCAACCTGATCGAGAAGAACTGGCAAGACGATCAGGTGCTCGCGCGCTCAAACGATCAGGGGCGACTGTCGATCTCGTGGGGCACAGGCGGAGTGGCCGTCGGATCCGCGCTCATCTCGGACACCGCAACCGACCCGGGAGCCCCCAGCTGGCAGGTCTCCGATTCGGTGTTCGATGCCTTCAACCTCGTCTCGATTCCAGCGATCACGGCGGGCATGGACCCGCTCCTGAAGTACGACGCGATCCAGTCCGTCGAGCTCTACATCCAAGGCTCCGGCTGGACTCCGACCGCGACCAACCCGTGCGCGGGCTCCGCCTGTTATGGCACGTTCCCGGGCTACACCCTGACCCCGACGGAGCGCGCCAACGCACTCGCCGTCCGTCTCGTCGTGGTCGAGAACCCCAACCGCCCTAACCCGGGGCCGGCCGATCCGTCGGCGCCGCCGAAGAACTCTGGCGTCGCGCCGTCGGTGGGCGCTGATCGCACTCTGGATCTGGTCTTCGAGGTACGCGATACGCGCCGCTCCAACGGGGAAGCGGTGCTCGGTCTCACTCGCGAGGCCCTGTACAACACCGCGGAGTTCGGCCAGGTGCTCAACGACGCTCGCGTGACCCTGTTCGACAGCGCGAACGTCGAGGTCGGCGACGACACCGCGTTTGACACGATCCTGATCTTCGACCGCCCCATCACTGTGGAGGCGACCAAGACGTGGACCGGTGGCCCCCTCGGCATCCCGCCGCTCGGCACCGACCCGGCGTATTTCCCCAGCGGCCAGATGGTGATCACGGCCCGCAACACGTCGGTCGCGCTCGTGAACGAACTCTCGGTCGCCGAACCGACCAACGGCACCCAACCGTTCGACTACGTCAATCTCTCCGACATCGTCTCGATCACCGTGCCGGGCGGCGCAACCGGCTCGGTCGTGCAACTCTCGCGCGGGGTGACCACGACGAACTACTCGATCGCTCAGGCCACCGCTCTGACCGAATCGGATCTGGCGGATGTCACGGGCATCGCCGTCATCCACACCGGCCGAATCGCCTCGAACGCCGTCACCACGCTCACGCTCAACACCCGGCTGCGCGAGCTCGTGCGGGGTACGGCCGCCGCGGTCGACGTCGCCAACAGCCCCGTGGACAACACGATCACCGCCACCGTCCGGGACCCGGGCGGCACCACAGTCGTCGCACCCGGCACCGATAATGTCGCGGTCGCCATCGCCTCGGCATCGACGACCATCGAGGCGTGGAACTACGGCGTCGTTGCGACCAAGGACATCGTGGCCGATACCACCGCAAACGTCGGGTCGCCAGCGATCCAGTACGACGACTCATCCCGCACCGCGAAAATCACGCTCAGCGGGCGCCCGACCGGCAACGTGCGCACGACGAAAATAGTCTTCGAAGATATCTCCCCGTCGTTCTGGAACGCGTTCAACTTCACGAACTTCGGCCCGGCCGACGGCGGCCCCGTGACACCGGTCGAGCGCGTGCAGGTCGACGCCCTGGTCGGGGTGACCTACGTCGTGGGGGCCGACAACTCGATCACCGCGAAGTGCGGCGGCAGCACCGATCTCACCGCGTGCTGGGTGCTCGGCACTCCGACGGCCACGCTCACGCTGCCGAACCTCGGAGCCACGCCGGTCGCGAGCATCCGGGGCCTGCGGTTCACGTACACCAAGATCGACCAATCCAACTGGGAGCGCCCGTCCAACCCCACGCAGTTCGTCGTGTT
>JBJXDR010000166.1:0-8540 GCA_046155245.1 Rhodoglobus sp.
CGATTGCTGCCTTCGATATCCGGCACCTGAAGAGTGCGAAAGCGAGCCCCCACAGTGCGATCAGGCCGCCTACGACCAGCCCAACCCACTGCTCTTGGCTCAGGATCATGCCAAGACCCTAGCGGGGTAGCTTGCTAATGCAGGGCGGCGACCCGTGTGCGCGGATGCACAGATTTCGCTCGACACGCCGCGTTCGGCGGGAGGTGAGCGGCGTGTCGGGAGAAATCTCCGCAATTGCGTACGGGCAGGGCCGATTGCCGCACCTCACAATCGAGGATTGCCGCAAAACGACGAAGGCCGCCCCGAGGGACGGCCTTCGTGTGACGCGGGGTGTCGCTACGCGCGGCGGCGGCGCACCAACATCAGCACGGTGCCCGCGGCGAGCAGCAGCAGGGTTGCTCCGAGCGGGGCGATCACGTTCGTGATCGGTGAACCGGTGCTCGCCAGGCCGCTGGCTGCCGCGCCCGCGGCGATCTGGATCGGCGTCCAGCCGAGCACGTTGCCCTCGGCGTCCTGGGCTACGAGCTGGTGCGCGCCGGTAGGCATCGAGGTGGACACCGGCACGGTGACGACTCCCGTCGGGGAGACCTGCACCCAGTCGCCGAGCAGCACCGGAGTGGAGTGACCCCAGACCGAGATCCACTCGCCCGCTAGTGACGGGTCGACCTGAACATCGAGCGTCTCGCCCTGCGCAGCCTGGGCCGCCGAGTCGATCCCGCCCTCCTCGGCCGGGGTCAGGTCAGCGGTCGCAACCGCCGCAGGGGCGTCGCCAGGTCGCGGGATGCGCACAGTCGCGTCGATGCCGCCCGTGGTCGCCCCGGAGGTCACCACGACGTCGGAGCCTCCAGCGATCGTGGGGCTGTCATCCCAGTACTCGGTCGCGTAGGAACGCACTCCGGAGGTGATGCCGTCGACGAAGCCGACGCGGTAGGTACCGGCGGGGAGCCCGTTGGCCTGGTAGTCACCCACGGCCCCGGCGCCCACGAACGGGCTCGGGTCGGGCACGGCTTCCCAGTCACCGTCGACGAACTGGAAGACGGTGGCATCCATTCCGCGGCCGGAGGGGAAGTCGACCACGCCGCCAGCTGCCTGCACGTTGATGTGTCCGGCAATGGTGCCACCCACCTCGAGCTGGATGTCCTTGCCGGTCTGGTCGACACCTCCGGCGAGCGTGATCGCGGTGGCATGGGCCAGGGAGGTCGAGGGACCGAAGAAGGTCAGTGCGTAGGCCGGAACGCGGTCGTACTTGCAGTCCCAGAACAGGAGGCGGTAGTCACCGGATTCCAGATCGGCGACGGTGTACGTGCCATCAGCGCTCGTGCCGCCCATAGGCCCGCCACCCACCGCGTCGCCCGCCGAGTCGTAGGCGGTCACGCAGATCTTGGCCAGGGTTGCGGAGTGGTCCGAGTTCCAGATCGTGCCGGAGATGTCGCTGGCGATGCGGGGCTCGAGTTCGAAGTCGGCGGTCACCGTTGTGGACGCGACGGCGGTGACGGCTTGGCTGGTGGCCATCCAGTCGGTTCCGGGGCCGCCGACAGAGATGGTGTAGGCACCAGCACCGATGTTGGCGAAGCTATAGCCGCCGCCGACGGTCATCGTGTTTCCGTTGACGTTGTGATCGGCGTCCAGTGAGTAGCGCACGAACAGCCCATCGGGAACCGGGTTCAGGCTCGTGTCGGTGATCGTGCCGGAGATGGTCGCGTTGGCTGCGGTCACCTGCACGTCGAGGGTCAGGTCGTCGTCGTCGTCGAGCGTGAAGGTGACGAACTTGTTGACGTAGCCCGGCACGTTGATGGTCAGGCCGTAGAGACCGGCGGGAATTTGGCTGAAGCTGTAGGCGCCGTCGGGGCCGGTCGTCACGGCGTCATCCCGAGCCGTTCCGAAACCGGCGAAATTGACCGGGGCCGCGTCGATCGGATCGCCCGATGCGCTGTCGGTGATGACACCGTGCACCGTGCTGGTTCCGACGGGCCACGGGGTGAGGGCGAAGTTGACGACGGCAGTCGGATTGCCGGAGGAGATGGTGACGGCGACACTGGAGACGTTCATCCAGTCGTCCGCCGCGTCGAAGATCGCCACCTGGTAGGAGCCGTCCGGTACATCGTCGAGGTGATAGGTGCCGTCTGCGGCGGTCGTGTCGACGATGAATGGGTCGCCGAATACGTCCGGCTGGGCCTGAATCACGAGGCCCTCCACGGGTGACGCTCCATTTGTCACGGTGCCCGTGATGATCGGCGTGCCGATCGCGGCTGCGGGCGTGACACCGAAACCGAGGGTGAGTAGCGTGGCGGCCGAGATCACGGCGAGCGCACGAGTGCGAAGGGAGGTGGTCACGGGTGTCCTCACGAATCGGGCGACTGAATCGAGATCATCTTGGCACAATTCGAAGGATTTTCGGCACCGGGTCGGCAAACAACGAAGGCCGCCCCGAGGGACGGCCTTCGCGATAAGAAGCAGCGCTAGTTGCGCGCGATCGCTAACATGCGCAGCAGCTCCAAGTAAAGCCAGACAACGGTCACCATGATGCCGAAGGCGCCGGTCCACCCGTACTTGGCGGGGGCCTTGTTGTTGACCCCGCGCTGGATGAAGTCGAAGTCGAGGACGAGCGAGTAGGCCGCGAGGATCACGACGAACACCCCAAGGATCACGCCCAGCGGGATGCCGAAGATCTCGACGCTTCCGCGCAGCCCCCACGGGTTGCCGCCGGCGCCGCCGAAGATCATGATGCCGACGTTCACGAGCGAGAACACGAGGTAGCCGACCATCGCGATAAGGAACACCTTGGTGGCCTTCGCGGATGCCCGGATCTTGCCACTGGCGAACAGCGCGAGTGTCACGCCCACCACGACGAGCGTGGCGATGACCGCCTGCACGACGACTCCCGGGAACTGAGCCTCGTAGAACGAGGAGATTCCGCCGATGAACACGCCCTCCGCCACCGCATACGCGAGGATAAGGGGAGCTGACGGCTCCTTCTTGAAGATGTTGACGAGCGCGAGCACGAAGGCGATGATCGCGGCACCGATCCACAAGAACGGGATCGTGGGTGCGGTGATCCATCCGACCGCCGCGCCCGCGAGCAGCAGCGCAAAGGCCATGACGGTCTTGACGATCGTGTTCTCGACGGTCATCGTCTCGCCCTCGACGGGGGTCGAGGAGCGCTTGTAGATCTCGTCGAGTTGTTCCGCCGTCATGTTCTGCGCGACGGCGACGCCGCCGGCCTGCGCGCTGAACGCTGGGCTGCGGGTGAATGCGGGGTTACTGCCTGCCATGGTTCCTCTTTTCCGGGGATTCCTTGACACCTAAACTACCGGGTTCGGGCTGAGAATTCGGCGGGACATTGCTGGGCGCTTGGGCAGCGCCACCCTGACGCGCAATCAGCCGGGCGAGCCATGCGGATGCCACGAACACGAGCATCGAGATGGCGAGGGCCAGAGGCATCCCGTCGTATTCCTCGAAGAACTGCGGCACGATGATGCCGTTCGCCACGGGGAACAGCACGGTGATGTAACTGCGCGGCGGCCGGTGCCGTACGCACAGCCAGAGCAGGTAGGGGGCAGCGAGCGTCCACATGGACTGCGGCCCGGTGAGCAGTGCGATGCCGAAGAGCGGGGCGAGCAACGCGGCGAGAACGCGACGCCATCCGCGGGCCGGCAGGATCGACCAGCCGATGGTGAGCGCGACGATGCCCTGACCGAGAAAACTGACCGCATAGATGTTGCCCGCCTGCATCGCGGTCGTGCCCGAGACGATGAGGATGAGTCCCCACAGGTAGCGATCGGTGTACCGGCCCCACTTGAGCCGGATCAGCGACGTGGGCTCGCGCCACTCCGATCGCGGGGTAGTGGCGGCGTCAGGACCAGACATTGAGAACCAGCCAGGCGATCACGAGTGCCGCGAGGCTAAAGCAGGCGATCGAGAAGATGAGGGGCGCGAACGTGGCGATCTTCTTGGCCGCCGGGGTCTCCAGCCGTTCCGGCCGCACGGCACCGGGGATGACCGGGGTGCCGCACATGATGCAGAACTTCCACTCCGGGCGCAGCTCTGCCTCGCAGGTGGCACACGTGGACATAGTGGAATGCTAGTCGGGTGAAGCCCGGTGAAACCCCCCTCGTGATCGCCCACCGCGGCGCGAGCGGGTATCGCCCCGAGCACACTCGAGCGGCCTACGCACTGGCCTTCCGACTGGGCGCAGACGCGGTCGAGCCGGACATCGTGGCAACCCGCGACGGGGTGCTCGTGCTGCGGCACGACAACGAGATCTCGGGCACGACGGATGTTGCTTCCAGCCCTGAATTCGCGGAGCGCCGCGCCACCAAGCTCATCGACGGGGCTCGACTCACGGGCTGGTTCACCGAGGATTTCACCTGGGCCGAACTCTCGACCCTGCGCGCGGTGGAACGGGTGCCGAGCGTGCGTCAGGCGTCCGCGACGTTCGACGGGCTCGAGCCGATCCTCCGGCTGCGCGACCTGCTCGGGATCATTGACGATGCCTCGGTCGACCGCCAGCGCATCATGGTTGCCGAACTGAAGCACGCGACCTACTTCGAGTCGATCGGGCTGCCGCTCGACGAGCTCTTCGCCTCCGAGGTGAGTAGATGGGCCACCGACGAGAACCTCATCGTCGAGTGTTTCGAGCAGACCGTGCTGGGCCAGGTGCGGGCGCGCGGCGTGCCCGGACGAGTGGTGTTCCTCGCCGAGGCATCCGGGTCGCCTGCTGATCTGGTGGCTCAGTTCGGCGCGCGCGCGCTGCCGTATTCGGCACACCTGACCAACGCGGGCCTCGCACGCCTCGCAACAGCGGTCAACGGGGTCAGCGTCGACAAGAGCTTGCTGCTGGCGACGGATGCCGCGGGCAACGTCACCACGACCGACCTTGTCGACCGCGCCCACGCCGCCGGGCTCGAGGTCTACACGTGGACCCTCCGGGCGGAGAACAAGTTTCTGACCAAGGGCATGCGGCGCGGCTCCTCCGCGCGCGACTTCGGGCACTGGCTTGACGAGTTCCGGCTCATCCTCGGGCTCGGCGTCGACGGCGTGTTCGCCGACCAGCCCGACCTCGTGCGCGAGGCGCTCGCGGGCCTCGACGGCTGACGCACTGGCCCTGCCCGGCACTCGCTCGCCCCGCCCGCCGCGAGAACCCCTTCCAAACGCAGGAGATTTCTTCGCGACTCCACGAACTGTGGCGTTTCCTCGCCAGCCAGCGGAGAATCTCCTGCATTTGGTATCCCTCCGCCCCCCGCGACAGCGCGCACCTCAGCGGTGGTCGCCGCGAGCCACAGCCGCGAGCACCGCTGCCTCAACCTCGCGCCACGCGACCATTACCTGCCGGTAGCTGAAGCGCAGCACGCGGTATCCGATCGCGCTCAGGAGCGCGTCACGATGACGATCCGACTCGAACTGTTCGCGGTCCGTGTGGTACTCAGCGCCATCCACCTCAATCACGAGCCGGTCGCCGATCACGAAGTCGACCCGTCCGACACCCGGGATTCGACGCTGTCGCGAGATCGGCAGCCCGTGGGGCGCCATGCGGAACCAGAACAGGGTTTCGGTGCCCGACTCGCATACGCCATCCACTCGTTCGAGCCACCAGCGGTGGGCGGCGGGAGCGCCCGAGACAAATCCCGGCCAGTCGGGCGCGAGCTGCGGCATCCGATGCATCAGGGAATCGGCCACTGCGGAGGCGAGGTCCGCGGGTTGGCAGGCCAGCACGTCGACCAGGCATTGCAATGGGGGCAGGATGAGTCCGCGCTCCACCTGCTCGCGCCAGTGCACCCGCACGCCGGGGCGGGACAGGCTAGCGAGACGCCGCCGCCGGTCAGTGCGTGAGCGTAGACGACTTGTGTGCGCACCAACGGTGACGTGCAGTTCGCCCGATAATGGTACCCAGCAGCCGTACAGCGACAGGCCAGTGATGCAGCTCGCATTTCCCCCGACTCTAACCGCCTCGACTAGCAGGGGGTGGATGTCACGACTCACGTACCACCCTTGGCGCGCCCGAATTATCTGACCGGCCTGTAGCGCGGCCCGGATGGCCGCTCGTCCGTGGCCCAACTGCACCAGCTCGTGCGTCGGCGCGAGTCCGCCGTGCGCACGAACAGACCGAGCGACGGGATGCATCGGGCCAGCGTGCCGCATCCGTTCATCCCGCGCGTGCGCTCTCCACAGCACGCCGGCCCTGTACCAAATGCAGGGGATTTCTGTCCGATGCCCCACTCAGCGTGATGGTGACATTCCATCTGCAGAATTCTCCTGCATTTGGTATTCGGGGCCGGGCGAGGGTCGGCACGGGATGGGCGACGCGGGATGCCCGGGCCGCCGGGCAACGGGAGGCCCGCGTCATCCGTCGCCCGTAGAATCGGTGGAGCGATGACCTACGTGCTGGAACCGTTCGGTGAGGCCGATCCGACCGGCGACGGACGGCCCGGTAGTCTCGACGACGCCATTCTCGCGGGGCTCAACCCGCAGCAGCGCGAGGCCGTGCTCTACCGTGGCCAGTCGCTACTGATCGTTGCGGGCGCGGGGTCGGGCAAGACGAGCGTGCTGACCCGGCGTATCGCCGGCCTGCTGCAGACACGTGAGGCGTGGCCGAGTCAGATTCTCGCGATCACCTTCACCAACAAGGCCGCGGCCGAGATGCGCGAACGCGTGCGCGCCCTGGTCGGGGATGCTGCCGAGGGCATGTGGATCTCGACGTTCCACTCGGCGTGCGTGCGCATCCTGCGCCGGCAGGCCGAGGCGTTCGGCATGAAGCAGAGTTTCACGATCTACGACACGCAGGATTCCCGCGCCCTTATGAAGCGCATCATCAAGGAGCTGGATGCCGACACCCTCGGGTTCACCGCCGGGGGCGCGCTGAACCGAATCTCGAAGCTCAAGAACGAGCTGACCGATGTGGATGCCTTCGCCCGCACCGCGAACCTCTCGGACCCGAAGGAGGCGGTGCTGCTGGAGATCTTCCGGCGGTACAGCTCGAGCCTCAAACGGGCGAGCGCACTCGACTTCGACGACATCATCGGCGAGACGGTCTACCTGTTCCGGGCGTTCCCGGAGGTCGCGGCGCTGTATCAGCGACGGTTCCGGCACGTGCTCGTGGACGAGTATCAGGACACCAACCACGCGCAATACGCGCTGATCCGCGAAATCGTCAAGCCGGTCGCACCGCAGCACGTACCGCCCGACACCCGCATGCCGCTCGCGGCCGACGGCAGCATTCCCGCCGCGAGCCTGACCGTGGTCGGCGACTCCGACCAGTCGATCTACGCGTTCCGCGGCGCGGATATCCGCAACATCGTGGAGTTCGAGCGCGACTACCCCAACTCGAAGGTGATTCTGCTCGAGCAGAACTACCGCTCGACCCAGAACATCCTCGACGCCGCCAACGCGGTCATCTCCAACAACTTTGACCGCAAGGCCAAGAACCTGTTCACGATTGTCGGCGCGGGCGAGAAGATCGTCGGGTACACGGGCTACTCGGGCCACGACGAGGCACAATTCGTCGCCGACGAGGTCGAGGTGCTGCGCTCGAAGGGCCACGGGCTCAACGACATCGCGGTGTTCGTGCGCACCAATTCGCAGACGCGGCCCCTTGAGGAGATCTTCATCCGCTCGGCCCTGCCGTATCGCATCCCCGGCGGCACCAAGTTCTACGAGCGAGCCGAGATCAAGGATGCTTTTGGCTACCTCATCCAGGTCGCCAACCCCGACGACGACCTGGCCTTGCGACGCATCATGAACGTGCCCAAGCGCGGCATCGGGCCGGCCACCGAGGCGGCCCTGCAGGCCTACGCCGATCGAGTGGGCGTGCCGCTGCGCGAGGCCTTGTTGGATGCGCCACAGCTCGGCCTCGGACCCAAGGTCACCGCGGCGATCGTCGATCTCGGCACGATCCTCGACGAGGTGGCAGCCACCGCGGCGACCGCGGCTCCCGCAGACATCCTCACCGAACTGCTCAACCGCACCGGCCTGCATCGCGCCCTCAAGGCGAGCGGCGACCCGCAGGATGAGGCGCGCGCCGAGAACCTCGAGGAGCTGGTTTCGCAGACCAAGGAGTTCCGCACCGCGAACCCCGAGGGCACGCTCGTCGACTTCCTCACAGGCGTCGCGCTGTTCGCGGCGGCCGACGAGGTCGACGACTCGGGCGGGTCGATCTCGATCATGACGCTTCACACCGCGAAGGGCCTCGAGTACGACGCCGTGTTCCTTACCGGCCTCGAGGAGGACCTGCTGCCGCACCGCATGTCGAGCAACGAACCCGGCGGCCTGGCCGAGGAACGGCGCCTGTTCTACGTGGGCATCACGCGTGCCCGTAAGCGCCTGTACCTGTCGCTCGCCGCCTCGCGCGCGAGCTTCGGCGACGTGAGTGTCTCGATGCCCAGCCGGTATTTGCAGGAGATTCCGGGGGAGCTGATTGAGTGGCGGCAGTCTCAGGGCATGGGAGGTACCCGAGGGCCGAGACGGCCCTCGGCGCTGGGGTCGCGGCGAAGCCCAGAAAGGGGCTTCGCTCCAAGCTCCACCGCGCCCGCCCGAGTCAAGACCGA
>JBJXDR010000167.1:0-29213 GCA_046155245.1 Rhodoglobus sp.
ACCTGGTTGACGGGCACGGTGGGGCTGTCGATCGTGCCGGTCGTGGGGTCGACCGTGAGGCCGAGGTCCTGAAGGACAGCCGTCGCATCCTCAACCGACATGCCCGCGATAGTGTCCGGAATCGTCACGCGCGAACCGGGCCCGGCGCCGAAGTACCACCCGGTGCCGCCTGCGATCGCCGCGACAACCATGACTATCGCGAGGAGCCACCAGCCCCGACGCCGCCGCTTGACGGTCGAGGTCGCCAGCTCGGTCGTGCTGTCGATCGGCGCTTGCGTGGCGAGCTGGAGCTTACGTGAGCCGATGACCTGGGTCTCGGCGGTGGTGTGCACGGCGGGCTCCGGTGCGCTCGGCATGACCATGGTGCGTTGGGTCGAGATCGACGCGGTCGGTAACGCCGTCATCAGCGCGCTGTGGGTCTCGAAGAGCCGGTCGAGCATGACCCGGGCATCCTTGGGTCGCTGCTCGGCGTCGCGCGACGTGGCCCAGATTACGAGTTCGTCAAGCTCGGCTGGTACACGAGGATTCTTGGTGCTCGGAGCGGGCACCGTGTCATTCGCGTGCTGATAGGCGATCTGCATCGGCTGCTCGCCCTTGAACGGCTGCTCGCCCACGAGCATCTCGTACATCATGATGCCGACCGCGTAGATGTCGCTGCGGGTGTCGGCGATACCCCGGGTGACGAGTTCGGGGGAGAGGTAAGCGATGGTCCCGAGCAGGGCCGCGCCGGTCGCGGTGTTCGCGGATGCCGCGCGCGCAAGGCCGAAGTCGCCGATCTTGATGCGACCGTCGTCAGCGAGCAACACGTTCTCCGGCTTGAGATCGCGGTGCACGATGCCTGCCTTGTGTGCGGCCGCGAGTCCCGCCAGCACGGCCTCCATGATGTCCAGGGTCTGCTCCGTGGTGAGCACCTTGTGCTCCTGAAGCAGATCTCGCAGGGTGATGCCCGGCAGGTACTCCATGACCAGATAGGCCATGTCGCTGTCCTGACCCTGATCGAAGACGTTGACCACGTTCGGATGCGCCAACCGAGCGGCCGACCTGGCTTCCTGGATGAACCGCTCCTTGAACTGGCTGTCGTCGGCTAAATGGCCGTGCATGATCTTGATCGCCACTCGACGTTCAAGCCTGAGGTCCGTCGCCACGTAGACAGTGGCCATTCCACCTCGTGCGATTCGTGAGCGGACCTGGTATCGGCCGTCGAGGAGACGTCCGATCATGTGGTCGGTGCTGTTGACGCTCACCGTCAGAGTCTAAAGTTCAACCCCTGCGAGACTCCCGCTAGACACGGCCCCGCCGCCGACGGATCAGCCGAGTTCGGCGAACCACGCGCGGGCGGATGCCTCCCACTTGGCGTAAGCGTCGGGGTAGGCGGAGATCTGGACGCGCTGGGCCGCGACGGTGAGGGGCATCGACTCCCAGCCCGAGATGTCGAGCAGTCCACGGGTGTATCCGCGGTTGGGGTTGCTGGGGCCCCCGTAGAACAGTCGGGCCGCGTGCGCGGGATCCGTGAGCTGCTCGACCGATCCCCATCCGGCGCTGGGCCGCTGCTGAAAGAGGCCGACCGAGTCGAGGTCACCCCAGCTCAAGTTGCGCATGCTGGACTCCTGCATCGCGGTCGCAAGCGCAATCACGATTCCGTAGTCCGGAACCCCCAGCTCGCGACCCACTTGCACGATCACACTCGCGTTGGCCCGCATCTCATCGTTCAGGCCGGTCGTGTCGCCGCCGACGCTCGCGGGCGTGCTGGTGCCCGGGATGACGAGCACCGAGCCGGGATAGATGACGCTCTCCCAGCTGAGGCCGTTGGCATCCAAGAGCGATTGCGTGCTCAGTCCGTAGCGCGCGGCGATCGAGGAGAGGGTATCGCCCGAGACGATCGTGTAGCTGCCGTTGGCGGGCGGTGCGCTCTCGGCTACGGGAGCCGGGGCTGGTTCGGGCGCCGGCGGAGGGGTCGCGACGACCGGGTCGGAGTTGGGCTGCTCGGCAGGGGGCACCGTCGGGTCCTGTGCCTCCGGCGAAGCGGCGGTGCCGGGGACATCCAGAGCGTATTGCACGTCCCCAGGACCCATGAGGCCCGGGATGGCGATGGTCTGACCCGGGTAGATGATGCTCGACCACCCCAGGCCGTTGGCGGTCAGGATCGAGAGCGTGGAGACGCCGAACCGATCGGCGATCGCGCTGATGGTGTCGCCGGCGACTATTGTGTAGCGCCCGATCGGTGCCGCCTGCTTCGTTTCGACGACCGGCGGTACCGGCCCGCTGGCAGTGAGCTTCAGTTGCTGGCCCGGGAAGATCAGCGACGACCATCCCAGTCCGTTGAGGGCGAGAACCGAGGCAGTTGACAGGCCGAACCGCCCGGCGATGTCGCTCACGGTGTCACCCGCGGCGACCATGTACATCGTCGGTGCACCGGCGGCGGCCGCCGTGATGGGGACGGATGCTGCGCTTGTCCTAATCGCCGTGTTCGCGGCTGCGATCGCCTCACGAATGGTGCGGCCAAGTTCCGATGTTGCGGTGCGCGGCTTCATAGCTGGCCGTGCGCTCGCAGACTCCGTTGTGGAAGCGAGGTTCAGGGTCATGGCCGCCATCGAGCCGACGAGAACGATCGGCACTGTCGCGAGCGCTCCTCGCGCGATCCGCCCAGTGTCCCGTCGCGGGTCATCGGCGGGTGTCGCCACTCGGGGAGTGAGTCCGGCGAAGACGGCGCGGGCAATGCTGTCCGCGTGCTGTGCTTCCGTGTCAGCCATGGCTGTCTCCGTCCTGCTCCCCGGCCCCGAGAAGGCGCGACCATGGTTACCGATGGCCATCGAATACCAAAAGTGTCACAGAACAACATGAGTGTCAATTACCGTTGCGTGTGTGATTTGAATTTACACACTCGAAACATTGACTTCAGGGGAGCGTCGGGCGCCCGAATCCGTCGTCCGTGGCAGTCTTGTGTGCGTGACCGAAACACCCGAGCTGCGCTGGTTGACCATCCCGGATCTCACTGAGATGCTCGGGCTGAAGGTCAGTCAGGTACGACGCCTCATCGAAGACCGCTCGCTGCTGGCGTCGCGAGTAGATGGCGTGTGGAAGGTGCCGGAACTCTTCATCGTCGACGGCGAGCCCATGCACGAGCTTCGCGGCACGCTGGTCGTGCTGGCCGATGCCGGCTTTAGCGACGAGGAAGCTATGAACTGGCTCCTCAATGAAGACGAGAGCCTGGGGATCAGCCCCGTGCGCGCCCTCTTAGCCGGACGCAAGGCCGAAGTTCGGCGAGTGGCTCAAGCGCTCGGGTTCTGAACGCCCGCCGTCACGCCGACCTGCGCGTCACGGTATCGGCCAACTGCAGGAGCTCGGCTCTCGCCGAGGGAGCGATGGGTGCATCTTCGAGTGCGTTGCGCGCCAGCGAAACGTTGTGCGCGATGATCCCTTCGACCTCATCGACGGCACCGCAATCGCGCAGTGCCGTTCGGATCATCTCCACCTGTTGAGTGTCGAGCTCTGGATCGCCGAGAAGCTCGTCCACCAGATTGCGGGTAGACGCAGACATCCTTGGGCGCGCGAGCGCGATCAACACCGTTCGTTTGCCCTCCCGCAGGTCATCTCCCGCCGGTTTGCCCGTAACGGCAGGGTCGCCGAACACTCCGAGTAGGTCGTCGCGGAGTTGGTAACCCACGCCCAGCGGCAGACCGAATGCACGGAGCGCGGCGAGCTGGGGCAGGCTCGCACCGCCCAAAGCCGCTCCGATCGCCAGAGGAGCCTCGACGCTGTACTTCGCGGACTTGTGGACGATCACGCGATGAGCCCGGGTCAGGGCGGTCGATTCCGGGTAGGTGGCCCAGGCATTCTCCTCCAGGATGTCCAGGTACTGGCCCGCCGTAACTTCCGTGCGCATCCGGGAGAACTCCGCTCGTCCCGCCAAACCCGCCGAGCGGTCCGAGAGCAGCTTCGTGCCCCGGTCGAACAGTTCGTCGCTCCATCCCAGCAGCAGATCGCCGAGGAGAAGCGCTGCTGACTCACCGAAGGCCGCGGGAGAGCCCGACCAGCCGTCGGAGGCGTGGCGAAGTTCGAACCTTCGGTGAGCGGCAGGAGCGCCCCTTCTGGTGTCGGAGTTGTCCATGATGTCGTCGTGCACGAGGGCCGCCGCATGGAAGACCTCAAGGGCGGTGGCCGCGAGCACTATCGCTCCGAGATCGGCGGATGGCTCGTCCGAAGGCAGCGGGTCGAATGTGCTGGGCACACCCGCGGTCGACTGCCAGCCCCAGTAGCAGAACAGCGCACGGAACCGCTTGCCGCCAGCAAGAAAGGGCCGAGCCACATCGGTGAGTTCGGTGAGCTCGGGCGCGATCTCTCCGAGCTGGGTGGACTGCTCCGAGAGGAATTCGTCGACACTCAGTTGAATCAGGTCAACTAACCGGGTACTCTCAGCCACCCGCCTAGCCTAGCCACCGCGCTGAGGCGTACTATGGGATTCCCGCATCAGTGTCTACCGGAAGGGAAGAGGATGCCACTTTCCGAGCAAGAGCAGCGCCTCCTTGAAGAGATGGAGCGCAGCCTCTATCAGAACGACGCTGATTTCGTCGCGACGGTCAATCGTCGTCGCGGAAAGCCCAACTACACGGTGCTCGCGGTGGGAGTTCTCATCGCCGTTGTCGGGGTAGCCGCGCTGCTCGGCGGTGTCATCATTCGTCAACCGATCGTCGGCGTTCTCGGGTTTGCGGTCATGTTCGTGGGCGTTCTCCTGGCTGTAGCGCCGCCACGCCGCGCCAGCTCTGGTGCGGATGCGACGGCCCCCGGCCCCGCCCGCAAGCGCGGCTCGTCGCGCTTCATGGACACCCTCAACGATCGTTGGGATCAGCGCCAGGAGGGCGAGCGAGACTGACCGTCACCTCGCGCTAGCAGGGCCAACCTTCGGGTTGGCCTTTTTTTGTGCCCGTATCAGGCACCGAATGCCATAAATCCCTCCACTTCGCTCCACTGACGATAGGCCAGCAAATTCGGGCAACTCCTACGATTAGGACTGCTCTTGCAAGCGAATGTCATTGAATAGTGGTGGGAAGTGGAGTAAAGTGGGGAATACCTGAATCCGGGCCGGAGCGTGAGGGGAGGCTGTCGTGTTCCTCGGCACCCACACGCCCAAGCTCGACGAGAAGGGCCGTGTCATCCTTCCCGCGAAGTTCCGCGACGAGCTCGCGTCGGGAATGGTCGTGACGCGCGGGCAGGAGCGGTGCGTCTACGTCTTCAGCCAGCGTGAGTTCGAGGACATCACCAGCAAGATCCGGCAGGCCACAATCACGAGCAAGCAGAACCGCGACTTCATCCGCCTGTTCCTTTCGGGGGCCAGCCAAGAAGTGCCCGACAAGCAAAACCGGATCACACTTCCGGCCAACCTGCGCACCTACGCGGGACTCGACCGGGAGCTGACCGTGATCGGTGCGGGCAGCCGCGCCGAGATCTGGGACACCGAGGCCTGGAATGCGTACTACGAGAGCGCCGAAACCGACTTCGTTAACACGACGGAGGAGGTGATCCCGGGACTCTTCTGATCCCTGGAGCTGACCCTCAGCCGGCGGACCCTGACACTCTTCCCCGATGTCAGGTTGTACCGGATGGGGATCTGTTCCCGGGGCCGCCTCCCGTCACCATGGCCGAGAACCTGATCCACACTCCCGTGATGCTCGCTCGTACGCTCGAGCTGCTCGCTCCCGCGCTTGAGCGCGAGGGCGCGGTGCTCGTGGACGCGACGCTCGGCATGGCCGGACACGCCGAAGCCTTCCTCGAGCGCTTCGAGTCGCTCACCGTCGTCGGAATTGATCGAGATCAGGATGCGCTCGCGATCGCCCGCGAACGTCTGGCTCAGTACGCCCCGCGAGTTCACTTCGTGCACGCGGTGTACGACGCGATCCTGCCCGTGCTTGCCGAGCTGGGCATCGCCCGCGTCTCTGGTGTGCTCTTCGATCTCGGCGTCTCGTCGTTGCAGCTCGATCGCGTTGAGCGCGGCTTCTCGTACTCCAAGGATGCGCCGCTGGACATGCGCATGGACGCGACGGGGGAGCGCACGGCCGCGACGATTCTCGCGACCTACAGTGAAGTTGAGCTTCGTCGTATCTTCTACGAGTACGGCGACGAGAAGCTCGCTCCTCGGTTCGCCAGTCGGATCGTGCAATCTCGCGAGGCCACCCCGCTGGTCTCGTCGGCACAGCTCGTGGAGTTGATTTCCGCCGCAACCCAGGCGGCCGCGCAGCGGGCGGGGCATCCGGCAAAGCGGGTTTTTCAGGCACTTCGTATTGAGGTCAATCAGGAGCTCGCTGTGCTGGAGCGGGCCATCCCTGACGCCATCGACGCCCTCGAGGTGGGGGGCCGCATCGTCGTGCTCGCCTACCAGTCGCTCGAAGACCGGATCGCGAAGCGTGTGCTCCAGGCTCGTGCGGCTTCGACGGCTCCGCGCGGTCTGCCCGTCGAGTTGCCCGAGCACCGCCCGGAGTTGAAGCTCCTGGTGCGCGGCGCGGAACTCGCCAGTGACAGCGAACGTGCTGCCAATCCACGGGCTACCCCTGTACGCCTGCGGGCTGCCGAGCGACTCCGGGATGTCGCATGAGCGGCAACCTCGCCTACGCGCGCCCGGTCGCAAGCCCCAGCCGACGACCCGATGCACGGCCTCTTCGCCCGGTGCCGAGACGAGTCGAAGTCGTCGCGACCCGGCAGCAGCGGCGGGCTCGCCCGAGGGCCGCCTACGCGATCATTACCGTCGCGAGCCTGTTCCTCATCTTCGCTGCACAGCTGCTGCTGAGCATCGTCGTGTCGGAGGGCGCGTACCAGATCGAGGGGCTGCAGGACCAGCGCAAGGAACTGCTGCGAACACAGGAGTCGCTCAGCGAGAACCTCCAGTTGTACGGATCAACACAAAACCTCGCCGCCAACGCGTCGCATCTCGGCATGGTGCCCAGCGCCAGCCCACTGTTCCTCGACCTTGCGTCGGGTGCGGTGTCCGGCGCTCCAGGCTCGATGGATCGGGTCGGGTGCGCAGGAAGCTGCAATCTGGTTGCCAACTCGCTGCTGACGGGCGTTCCGCTGGTCGGAACCACCCCGTCGGCGTCCACCGCACAGCCCGCGGCGACGACCACCGCCGCGTCAGCACCCGCCGCCGCTCAACCGCCTACGGAACCCGCGACCGTCGACTCGCTACCAGCACCAGTGACCCACTGAGGCCCCACTATGAAGACCAGGCGCAGCAGGGCTCGCATCTCGCTCGTCGTGGTCGCGCTCTTCGCGGTTGTTGCTGCGTTCACGGTGCGTCTCGTCGACATCCAACTCGTGCAGGCGAGCGAACTGAATGCCCAGTCGCTGACCAAGCGCGCGCAGGAGCAGGTGCTGTACGGCACGCGCGGAGAGATTCTCGACACCAACGGGGCGGTACTCGCCGCGAGCGTCGAGCGTTATGACATCGAAGTGTCGCCACGCAGCGCGTTGACGCGGTCGGATGCGGCGACATCCGTGCCCGAAGCGCTCGCCAAGATCGCGGCGATCACCGGTCAGGATCCCGCCGCCCTGATGGCGGTGCTCACCGCGGATCCCGAGTCCGACTTTGCGTACCTCGCCAAGTCCGTCAAGCTTGATGTGTTCGAAGAGGTGCGCGCGCTCGACATCCCGTGGCTCTACTACGAGTTGCGCCCTAGCCGCGCCTACCCAAACGGGGCCGTCGCGGGCAATCTCGTGGGCTTCATCGGTACGGACGGGCCGCAGGCGGGCCTCGAACTCAGCGAGGATGCGTGCCTCGCGAGCACCAACGGGTCCGCCACCTACGAGAAGGGCGAGGACGGCGTGCAGCTCCCCGGGAGCCTCGTGACCGAAGTCGCGCCCAAGGACGGCGGCTCGGTCACCCTGACGATCGATCGGGACCTTCAGTTCTATGTGCAGCAGCGGATTGCGCAGACCTACACCGAACTTGGCGCGGAATGGGCAACCGCGGTGGTGATGCGGGTCAGCGATGGAGCCCTGATGGCCGTCGCCGACTATCCCTCCGTCGACCCCAACAACGTCGATGGCGTACCGAACACCGCGCTGGGCTCGCGCGCGTTCAGTTGGCCGTACGAGCCGGGGTCGACAATCAAGGCCCTCACTGCGGCATCCCTCATCGATGCCGGCGTTGCAACCCAGACCACGCAGGTGGTCGCACCCGGTCGGCGCTACCTCGAGAATGGCGACTACATCAAGGATGCGTGGGCCCACGACGACATCCCCTATACGCTCGCTGGGGCGTTGGTGGACTCGTCCAACGTCGCGGTGTCGATGTTCTCCGACCTGCTGCCGGCCGATCGCCGCCACGACTACCTGACCGCCTTCGGATTCAACGCCGAAACCGAGGTGGGTTTCACAGGCGAATCCGAGGGTGTGATCCATCCCGCGGCCGAGTGGGACGAGGTGACCAATTACGCGGTCCAGTTCGGGCAGGGCATGAGCGCCACTTCGGTGCAGGTCGCGAGCGCCTACCAGACTCTCGGCAACGGGGGAGTCCGGATGCCCGTGACCCTGGTTGAGGGATGCCGGTGGCCCGATGGCACGACGACCGACCTACCCGCCACTGAGGGTACCCAGGTCGTTTCGGCGACGGCCGCTCGTAAGACCGTCGAGATGCTCGAACAGGTCGTAACCAAGGGGTGGAAGGCGCCAGACCTGATGATTCCCGGCTACCGCGTTGCAGCGAAAAGCGGCACGGCGCAGGTTGCGGAGAACGGCGTCTACGGCGACAAGGCCGTGATCTCTTTCGCGGGGCTCGCCCCGGCCGACAACCCGCAGTACGTGGTTGTCGTGACGGCGGGCATCCCTAGTAGCATCTATTCCTCAGGGGCAATCGCGACGACCTTCCGTGATGTGGTGGCGCAGACGCTGACCCAGTTCCGGGTGACGCCATCGACGGAGCCGGCCCCCGACATCCCACTGACGTGGTGATGTACTAGTACGAAAGCGGGAGATCGAGTGGGTTCCGGTGAAGGCTCGATTCTTCGCCCCGAGCACCCCTCGGCCCGTCACCTGTCAGAACTGGTCGGGGAGTTCGGGCTCGAGACCCGGGGAACACTCGACGACATCGAGGTCACCGGTGTCACGCTCAGCACCGCCAATCTGCAGCCGGGGGACCTGTATGTCGGCGTCGCGGGCGCGCGGCGTCACGGTGCGGAATTCGCGGCGCGCGCGAAGGAGGGCGGCGCGGTCGCACTGCTGACCGACCTTGCCGGAGCCGAACTCGCCGCCGACAGCGGACTGCCGATGATTATCGTGGAGTCGCCCCGCGAGGCGTTGGGTGCCATCTCCGCGTGGGTGTACCGCACCGCCGAATCCGCACCGTTGCTCTTCGGCATCACGGGCACGAACGGCAAGACCAGCGTCTCGTACCTCCTGCACGGAATGCTCGAGCAACTCGGAATGGTGGCCGGTCTGTCGACGACGGCGGAGCGCAAGATTGGGGAGCTGACCGTTGCCAGTAGCCTCACGACGCCCGAGGCGACAGAGATTCACGGACTTCTCGCCCGGATGCGCGAAAGCGAGGTGCGCGCCGTGGTGCTCGAAGTGAGCGCCGAGGCACTGACTCGCAATCGGGTTGACCAACTCGTCTTCGACGTCGTGGGGTTCCTCAACCTCAGTCACGACCACCTGGACGTCTACGGGGATATGGAGACTTACTTCGCGGCCAAACTTCAGCTGTTTGAGCCCGATCGTGCCCGGCGAGCGGTGGTGTCGCTCGACACCGAGTGGGGTCAGCGGGTGGTCGACGCGTGTCGCATCCCAGTGACCACTGTCTCCTCGACGCCCGGGGTAACTGCCGCCTGGACTGTGACAGTGCTCGACGAGCGAGCGGAGTACACCGAGTTCGAACTCCGGCCGCCAGAGGGTCGCGCGATCATCACTCGCGTATCGATGATCGGCCGTCATATGGCTGCCAACGCAGGGCTCGCGATCGCGATGCTTGTGGAGGCGGGCTTCGAGCTCGAAGCCATCGCGCACGTTCTCGATCAGGCCGGCGGAATCGAGGCCTTCATCCCCGGCCGCATCGAGCGGGTCTCCGGCGCGTCCGGTCCCGCGGTGTACGTCGACTACGGGCACAGCCCCGAGGCATTCCGCACGACCATGGACGCCGTGCGTCGGTTCACCGAGGGGCGCCTGATCATGGTCTTCGGTGCCGACGGCGATCGCGACTCGTCGAAGCGACGTGAGATGGGCTGGATCGGGTCGGAAGCAGCTGACGTGCTTGTCATCACTGACTACAACCCGCGCTTTGAGGACGCGGCCACGATCCGCGCGACACTCCTCGAGGGTGCCGCGTCAGCCGAGCATCCTGCTGAGGTGCACGAAGTGCCGTCGCAGGCCCAGGCCATTCGTACGGCGATCGGCATCGCCCGCGAGGGGGACACCGTGCTCTGGGCCGGCCCGGGTCACGAGGACTCGATCGATATCATGGGGGAGAAGCTGCCCTTCTCCGCCCGTGAAGAGTCGCGTCGTGCGCTCCGCGAGGCGGGCTGGGCATGATCGAACTGAGTTCGGCGGAGATTGCCGGGATCATCGGCGGCCGCCTCGTCACTAGTCCGGATGCACCGGCCACCGTTTCTGGGGAGGTGCACACCGATTCCCGCAAGGTCACCGACGGCTCGATCTTCTTCGCGCTGCCCGGGGAGGTCACCGACGGGCATCTCTTCGCCACGGCTGCGGTCGAACGCGGGGCCGTGCTTCTCGTGGTCGAGCGAGAGATCGCCGTACCTGTCGATCAGATCGTTGTGACCGATGGCTATGAGGCGCTGGCTCAGCTGGCCACCGAGGTCGTGGCACGGGTGCGGGCGCGAAGTGAACTCCGCGTGGTGGCCGTGACCGGCTCGAATGGCAAGACCACCACCAAGAACATGCTGCGCGCCGTGCTCGAGGGCGAGGGCGCCACGGTCGCGCCGTGGGGCTCGTTCAACAACCACGTGGGTGCGCCGATCTCGATGCTCGGGGTCGATTACGACACGCGGTATCTCGTTGTCGAGATGGGTGCGAGCGCGATCGGCGAGATCTCTAGACTCATCTCGATTGTCACGCCCGATGTCGGCATTGTGCTCAAGGTGGGCCTCGCCCACGTGGGCGAATTCGGGGGTCCCGACGCCGTCGAGACCGCCAAATCGGAGATGGTGACCGACTTGCCCGACACGGCCGTCGCCGTGCTCAACGCCGATGACGATCGAGTCGTGCGCATGGCGGCGAAGACCCGCGCACGGGTCGAGTGGTTCGGGCTCGCGCCGACCGCTGACGTGCGTGCTGTCGATGTCGAGGCGACGGCATCCGGGACCGCGTTCACGCTCGAGGCTGACGGGGCTACGCGCAGAGTTCAGTTGAGGATTCTCGGGGAGCACCACGTGACCAATGCCCTCGCTGCGATCGCCGCGACTCGGGTGCTCGGGGTTCCGATCGAACGGTCGGTGCCCGCCCTCGAGGCGCTCGTGCGCGCGGAGCGCTGGCGCATGGAGGTACTCACGCGAAGCGACGGGGTGGTCGTCATCAACGACGCCTACAACGCGAGCCCCGATTCCATGGTTGCGGCGCTCAAGACCTTGGCTCAGATCACGCGGGGTGACCAACGTTCGGTCGCCGTGCTCGGCGAAATGGCGGAACTCGGCGAGTACGCCGACGAGGAGCACGACCGTATTGGGCGCCTCGCGGTGCGGCTCAACGTGCAGAAACTCATCGTTGTCGGTCACAATGCCCGGCACATCCACAACGCCGCGGGCCTTGAGGGCTCGTGGGACGGGGAGTCGGTGCTCGTCAGCACCGCGGATGAGGCTTACGATGTGCTGCGTGACGAGTTGCGAAGCGGCGATGTGGTGCTCGTGAAGTCGTCGGGATCTGCCGAATTGCGCTTCCTTGGAGACCGCATCGCGGGAGTTGCCCCGTGATCGCCCTACTGATCGCCGGCGGCGTTTCGTTGGCATTCACCCTTTTTCTCACGCCCCTGTTCATTCGCCTCTTCACCAAGCTCAAGTGGGGCCAGTTCATCCGAGATGATGGGCCGCAGTCCCACCACACGAAGCGTGGAACTCCCACAATGGGCGGAATCATCTTCATCGTCGGTGCAATAACGGGCTATCTGGTCGGGCACGCTCTGGCCCGTGAGCCACTTACTCTGTCGGGCCTGCTGGTCATCTACCTCATGGTTGGTCTGGGCATCATTGGGTTCATCGATGACTTCCTAAAGACCCGCAATCAGCGCAGTCTCGGTCTCGGCGGGTGGTCGAAGATCGCGGGGCAGGTCGTGGTCGCGGGTGGTTTCGCCGCGCTCGCGCTGAATTTCCCGGATGCCGACGGCCTTACGCCGGCGTCGTCGATGATCTCCGCCGTGCGCGACATCCACTGGCTCAACCTCGCGGTGTTTGGGGCGGTCGCCGGTGTCATTCTGTTCGCGATCTGGGTCACCCTCATCATCGTGAGCGCCTCCAACGGCGTGAACGTCGCCGATGGGCTTGACGGTCTCGCCACCGGCGCGGCGATCTTCGCCATCTCGTCGTATATCTTCATTGGCTTTTGGCAGTTCAACCAGAACTGCAACAACTCGACAATCGATCCCGACGTGTTCTACAAGTGCTACGAGATCAGGGACCCGCTCGACTTGGCGATCATCGCAGCAGCGGTCGTGGGTGCGCTCGTCGGCTTCCTCTGGTGGAACACCTCTCCAGCCCAGATCTTCATGGGTGACACCGGTTCGCTCGGGCTCGGCGGTGCACTGGCAGCCCTCGCAATTCTCAGCCGCACCGAATTGCTCCTCGTTGTCATCGGCGGACTCTTCCTGGTCGTCACCGGTTCGGTGATCCTGCAGCGCATCTACTTCAAGCTCACGGGGGGCAAACGCATCTTCCTCATGAGTCCGCTGCACCATCATTTTGAGCTTAAGGGGTGGGCCGAGATCACCGTGGTCGTGCGCTTCTGGCTGATCTCCGCGATGTTCGTCGCGGTGGGCGTGGGGCTGTTCTACCTCGAGTGGGTCAACCAGTAGTGGTGCGTGACCTCGACGAACTCACGAGTTGGTACGCGGACTGGAGTTCGCTGCGGGTGGCCGTACTGGGGCTCGACGACGCGGGCTTCGCGGTTGCCGACAGCCTCGCTGAACTCCGAGCGTCGGTGCTCGTGTTCGCTGATGAGGCTGCAGGTTCCCACCGAGAGGAGCTCGTCGACCTCCTCTCGGTGATCGGCGCACGGTTCACTCGGTACGTTGAACCGCAGGAGGCCGCTGACGAGCTCGCGAGCTTCGATCCGGAGCTCGTGGTTGTGGCCTCCGGCTACCGCGCCGATCACCCTGTTGTGGCGTGGGCGGTGGCTCGCGGCATCCCGATCTGGGGGGAGATCGAACTGGCCTGGCGCGTGCGGGACAAGATCGCGCCGACCCCACACTGGAACCTCGTCGCCGGTGCGAGCGGCGTGACTCTGACCAGCACGCTCGCGGCCCATCTGCTTGTCGGAGGTGGGCAGCGGTGCGTTGTCGCGGGTTCGGTCGGGATGCTCGCGCTGGATGCCGTGCGGGATCCGCTCGGGTTCGACGGGCTCGTCGTTGCGCTCTCTCCGGACCAGTTGGCGTGGATGAGGCGTGCGGGGCCGGGTTCGCTCGCTCCGGCGGTATCGGTCTGCCTGTCCATCGACCCGCTGATGGCAGATGCCGCCAAGGCGTTCGGCACGGTCTACGCGAACACGGCCATCGCGTGTGTCTACAACATTGCCGATGTCGCAACGATGCTCCTCGTCGAGGAGGCCGAGGTACAAGAGGGCTGTCGGGCGATCGGCTTCGGACTTGGTGCTCCGGGTCGAAGCGATCTCGGGATGGTCGGCGACATTGTGGTCGATCGCGCCTTCCTTGATGATCGACACAGCACCGCACTCGAGCTCACGACTCACGGTGAGCTCGCGGGAGCCGGCCTCGCGACGCCCGAACTGATCGCCCAGGTTCTCGCCGCGTGCGCGATTGCGCGCGCACACGGGGTGTCCCCGGCCGAGGTGCGTGCCGCGCTCGCAACGTTCTCGACGGCGGGGCTCTAACCACGCGTTTTCGAGCGACACGCGCCCGACCTCAACCAAAGATCGAGACTTTCGACCGAGACTTCAAGGGTGGACCCGGGCGCGGGACGGTTCTTATCTGCCGCCGCGGCCCGCCGGAGAAGAGGGAACGATGACCACCACTCGTCATCCCGCGTCCCCGCGCCGCGCATCCTCCGCGAAGTCGGCGGCGCCGCTCAAGCCCTCCGCCGAGCCGAAGCTCACAGTCGCCGTTGTTCCAGTGCGACGTCTGTTCGCCAGCGAGAATCGCAACTACTTCCTGCTCCTCGGAACGACACTGTTCCTCGTTGCCTTTGGGCTGGTAATGGTGCTGTCCTCTTCGGCGATCGAGTCAAGCGTCGACGGCGAGGGGTTCTTCGGTCGGTTCACGCGTCAGGCGGTCTCTGCGGTCGTCGGCATCCCGCTGATGCTGATCGCCTCGCGGATGCCGCCCCGATTCTGGAAGCGCTGGGCGTGGCCCGCGCTGCTATTCGGCGGGGCGTTGCAGCTCATCGTCTTCGTTCCCGGCCTGGGCCTCGAGTACGGCGGAAACCAGAACTGGATCTCGATCGGTGGGTTCAACCTGCAGCCCTCCGAGTTCGTGAAGATCGCGCTGATCGTGTGGATTGCCTGGGTGCTCTCGACCAAGGAGGAGCTCCTCGGCGACTGGAAGCACGTCGCGATCCCGATCGCACCCATCGCCGGCGTCGCCATCCTGTTCGTGCTGATCGGCAAAGACCTCGGCACAGCGTCGATCATGGTGATGATCGTTCTGGGCTGTCTCTACTTCGCCGGAGTGCGGCTCAAGTTCCTTTTCGTCGCCCTTGCTGCGGTGAGCTTTCTCGTGCTCGTCATGGCCTTCGCGACGCCCTCGCGCACCGAGCGCATCAGTGTCTGGGTGAACGGATGCACGGCCGCCGACTACTCCAACCTGTGCTGGCAGGTGCAGCACGCGAGTTGGGCTCTCGCTGCCGGTGGGCTCTTCGGCAGCGGGCTCGGCAACTCGAAGGCCAAGTGGAATTGGTTGCCCGAAGCCGACAACGACTTCATCTTCGCGATCATCGGCGAAGAGCTCGGGTTGATCGGGGCGATGGTCGTGCTCGTGCTCTTCATCGTGCTCGCGATCGCGTTTGTGCGAGTGCTCCGTGCGAGCCGCGACACGTTCGCGAGGGTCGCCACCGGCGGCGTCATGGTGTGGGTCATCGGTCAGGCCCTGGTCAATATCGCGGTCGTGCTTGGCCTTCTCCCCGTGTTGGGAGTTCCGCTGCCGCTGATCTCGGCGGGCGGTTCCGCGCTCATCGCGATCCTGCTTGGAATCGGCGTCGTGCTGTCCTTCGCTCGTCACACCGATCGAGAGGGCGCGCTCGAGCGGAGCGCCGAGCAGACTCCGGCGCAACGCTCCCGGCTGCTCGCGAACACGCGCGCGGCGCGCCGGTGACGACCTATCTTCTGGCTGGCGGCGGCACCGCGGGCCACGTGAACCCCCTGCTCGCGGTCGCGGATCGGCTGCGGGAGCGCGATCCGGGTGCGCAGATCCTCGTGCTCGGTACTCGGGAGGGTCTCGAGGCGCGCCTCGTTCCAGATCGGGGCTACGAGTTGATCACGATCGAGCGGCTGCCGTTCCCGCGTCGCCCCAGTCGGGCCGCCGTGAGCTTCCCGGCTCGATTACGTGCAGCAGTGGCCGAGGTGCGCGCCGTCATCCGAGAGCGACGGGTGGATGTCGTGGTCGGCTTCGGCGGTTACGCCGCCGCCCCGGCGTACTTGGCCGCCCGTGACGGAGGCGTTCCGCTCGCGATCCACGAGGCGAACGCGCGTCCCGGTATCGCCAATCGGCTCGGCTCGTATCTCACCCGCTTTGTCGGCGTCGCGTTCGAGGGCACGAAAGTGCGCCACGGCCGCTGGGTGGGGATGCCCCTACGACGGGAGATCGAGCAACTCGATCGGTTCGAGGCGCGGCGGGAGGGCATCCGTTTCTTCGGCTTGCAGGGGGAGCGACCCACGCTGCTGGTCACCGGCGGCTCGTCTGGCGCTCAACGGATCAACGACACAGTTCTCGGTTCGATCACGGCAATTCTGGGTACCGGCTGGCAGGTCATCCATCTCACGGGGGAGTTCCGCGACACCGTGGATGACCCGCGGCTGCCGGGGTATCACGTGTTCAAGTACGTCGACCGCATGGATCTCGCACTCGCTGTCGCCGATCTGGCGCTGGGGCGAGCGGGCACGTCGACCGTGGCCGAGTTGACCGCGCTCGGCATCCCCGCTGTCTTCGTGCCGTACGTCTCGGGGAATGGCGAACAGCGGCTTAACGCACGTTCGGCCGTGGAGGCGGGCGGCGCCGTTGTTGTGGCAGACGCCGACTTCACGCCACCGTGGGTGGCGTCCGAGCTCGTGCCCCTGCTACGCAACCGCGCGAGGATCGCGGACATGGCGGTACGCATCGCGACGGTCGGCGCGATTGACGGCACCGATCGCATGGTGGCTCTCATCGATGACGCCCGGGCGGCCGGTCCGCGTGCCGCCCGACGGTAAAATCGGGACATCATGATCAAACCCGACCTCGCCCTACCGTTGCCCGCCGACATCGGTGCCGCGCACTTCGTGGGCATCGGCGGCTCGGGCATGAGCGGGATTGCTCGGCTATTCCTTGCTGCCGGGCACAGGGTCAGCGGGTCGGACAGGTCGGAGAACCACAACACCGAGCAGCTGAGATCCGAAGGTGCAACGGTGTCGATCGGTCACTCCGCCGACAACCCCGGGCTGTCCACGGCGGACGCCCTCGTCTACACCGGTGCGCTCTGGCCTGACAACCCGGAGTATCTCGCTGCGGTTGCCCGCGGCATCCCGGTGTTGCATCGATCACAGGCCCTCGCGTGGCTCATCAATCGCACACGACTCGTCGCGGTCGCGGGTGCGCACGGCAAGACCACCTCGACGGGCATGATCGTCACCGCGCTACGTGAGTTGGGCGCCGACCCGAGTTTTGTCAATGGCGGTATCATCCAGTCACTCGGGGTCAGCTCATCCTTCGGGTCGGGGGAACTGTTCGTCGTCGAGGCAGACGAATCGGATGGCTCGTTTCTGCTTTACGACACCGCTGTCGCACTGATCACCAACGTCGATGCAGATCACCTGGACCACTACGGCACTCACGACAAATTCGATGAGGCGTTCGTCACCTTCGCCGACGCGGCCGCGGAGCTCGTCGTGATCTCCAGCGACGATCCGGGCGCAATACGCGTGGCTCGTGAGCTTCGCCACCCACGAATCCTGACCTTTGGTGAGGATGCCGCGGCCGACGTCAGGGTGCACGACATCGCCACCCACGGCCCTGTGTCGTTCACCCTCACGTACCGGTCGACCTCGTTCCCGGCTCTGCTCCAGGTGCCCGGAAAGCACAACGCCCTCAACGCCGCGGGCGCGTTTGCCGTGCTCGTGGGTCTGGGCTTCGAACCCGACGCGGTGATCGCCGGTATCGAAACGTTCGGGGGCACCGAGCGCCGGTTCGAGCTGCACGGTGTGGTTCGCGGGGTGAGCGTCTACGACGATTACGCCCACCACCCGACCGAGGTCGCGGCGGCACTCAGTGCCGCACGGAGCGTCGTGGGCGATGGCCGCATCATCGCGATCCATCAGCCGCACCTCTACAGTCGCACGCAGGTGATGGCCGGCGAATTCGCCGAGACCTATGAGCTGCTTGCGGATCACACGATCGTGCTTGACGTCTTCGGGGCGAGGGAAGACCCGGTGCCGGGCGTGACCGGGAAACTCGTGTCGGATCGGTTCGCCGACCCGGCCCACGTGGACTACCTTCCGGACTGGCAACGGGCATCCGATCGCGCCGCAGCGCTCGCGCGCGATGGGGACATCATCATGACCCTCAGCAGCGGCGATGTCTATCGGATCGTGCCGCAGGTTCTTGCGTCGCTCGCATCGGCGCCTGAAGCCCTAGCCGAGGTCGCCGCGCCCGCATGAAACGCCCCGAGGGATTCGACTCACCCGGTCGTCAGCAGCCGCCCCCACCGGGGCGCAAGCCATCCCAGTCGGCGCAGGGTCAGTCTCGCGGCCGCGCGCATCCGCCACAGACCCGGCCCGATCGTTCAGCGCGGGAGAACCCCGCGGCCACCCGTGGCCCGAGTGCACCGCGCGCGCCCCGCGCTAGTCAACAGCCGCGACCGGATGCCGCCGCGAGAGCGGACCTGCGCCGTGCAGCCCGCGAGCGCCGTAAGTACGAACGAGCCGAGGTGCGCCGCTTCACTCGACGCGCTCGCAATCGCCGCGTGGGCATCGCCCTTGTGCTGGGAACCGTCGCAAGCCTGATCCTGATCATCTTGGCCGCGATCTTCTCGCCGATACTTGCGCTGCGGGAGATCAGGATCGACGGGACCGCCCGCGTGAGCGTCGACGAAGTGCACGCGGCGGTGGACGGCCAGCTGGGCACTCCGCTCGCGCTCCTCGATTTCGGCGAGATCACGAACGAGCTCGCCGCCTTTCCTTTGATCCGGAGCTACGTCACCGAAATCGTGCCTCCCGATACCCTGCTCATCCACATCGTCGAGCGCCAGCCTGTGGGGGCGGTTCTGACCGGCGGCACATATCACCTGGTCGACCCGGCCGGAGTGACCGTGCAGGTGTCCGCCGAGCGGATCCCCGGCGTCCCGATCATCGACGTCGGCGGCGCCCCGACCCCGGGGGTGGTCTTCAACGCGGTCGTGGAGGTGCTGCTCTCGCTGCCGCCCGAGTTGCTCACGCAGGTCGACTCTGCGTCGGCAACTACCCAAGATGACGTGTCGCTCGTGCTGACGGGCGTGGGTCAGCGAGTCACGTGGGGCAGCGCGGACCAGTCGGCGAGCAAGGCGACGCTGCTCGCCGCCCTCATCGCGGTCACGGATCCGGCGAGCGCGGGCGAGTTCGATGTCTCGGCACCGACCAACGGTGTGTTCCGGCCCTCCTGAGTGCGGCCAAGCCATCGTGGCTCAGCCCAGCCATCCTGAGCGGGCGCTGAGCAAGCAGAGGGGTTTAACGACACGCCAAGCGTGTTCCGAGTTCGTCAGCGAACGCCGACCTACTCTCAACGGAGGAGAAGCATACTGAGTAAAACTTCAATCTTCAAGTAGAGGTTGAAGGTTATCCAGAAATACTCCAAGAGCAGGCAGCGGAGGCCGGAAGTGACGTCAAACCAGAACTACCTCGCGGTGATCAAGGTGGTGGGCATCGGCGGTGGCGGCGTGAACGCCGTAAACCGCATGATCGAGCTTGGCCTGCGCGGGGTCGAGTTCATTGCCATCAATACGGATGCGCAGGCTCTTCTCATGAGCGACGCCGACGTCAAGCTCGACGTGGGTCGCGAACTCACGCGCGGACTCGGCGCTGGTGCCGACCCCGAGGTGGGTCGCCGCGCGGCGGAGGACCACGCCGAGGAGATCGAGGAGGCTCTCGCGGGCGCGGACATGGTCTTCGTCACGGCGGGGGAGGGCGGCGGCACCGGTACGGGTGGCGCCCCGGTTGTGGCGCGCATCGCGAAGTCGATCGGCGCTCTCACCATCGGTGTCGTGACCAAGCCGTTTGGCTTCGAAGGCAAGCGACGATCCGCGCAGGCCGAGGTCGGTGTCGCGAGCCTGAAGAACGAGGTCGACACCCTCATCGTGGTCCCCAACGATCGACTGCTCGAGATCAGCGACCGCGGTATCAGCATGCTTGAGGCCTTCGCCACGGCCGACCAGGTGCTTCTTGCCGGCGTGCAGGGCATCACCGATCTCATCACGACTCCTGGTTTGATCAACCTCGACTTTGCCGACGTGAAATCGGTCATGCAGGGTGCCGGATCCGCGCTCATGGGCATCGGCTCGGCGCGGGGGGCCGATCGGGCCATCAAGGCAGCCGAACTGGCGGTCGCATCCCCGCTGCTGGAGGCGTCGATCGACGGTGCTCACGGCGTGCTGCTGTCGATTCAGGGCGGGTCCAACCTCGGCATCTTCGAGATCAACGACGCGGCCCGGCTCGTGCAGGAGGCCGTGCATCCCGAGGCAAACATCATCTTCGGGGCGGTCATCGACGACACGCTCGGCGACGAGGTGCGGGTGACGGTGATCGCTGCCGGCTTCGACGGCGGCGAACCCACGACCAGAACACGGGATGCCCGGCGCACCAACTACGTCGTACCGGACTCACTGGCGACCGCCGTGCCCGTGGCCGACGAGACCGTTCGCCAGCCGGAGCCCAGCCTCGTGACGACACCCCTCGATCGCAGCTTCGACGACGACGAAGGCGACCTGGACATCCCCGACTTCCTCAAGTAGTGGACCTCGAACTCGGGCTGCGGCTCGCCGCAGTCTCGGCCGAGGTGGCGCACGCGGCGCGAGACGTCGGGAGGGATCCGCGCGAGATCACGACGATCGTCGTGACCAAGTTCCACCCTGCGTCGCTCGTTCGCGAGTTGGCTGACCTCGGCGTGCGCGATTTCGGGGAGAGCCGACATCAGGAGGCCCAGCCGAAGGTTGCCGAGCTCGCGGATCTCGACGCCACGTGGCACTTCATCGGTCAACTGCAGACCAAGAAGGCGCGACAGGTGCGGGAGTACGTGCACGTGATCCACTCGATCGATCGGCCCGGACTCGTGGATGCGCTGGCTGGAGCGACCGATGGGCCAGCCCGTGACCCGCTCGACGTGTTCCTTCAGATCAACCTGACCGACGACCCCGAACGCGGGGGAGCGCAGCCGGACGATGTCGCCTCACTCGCCGACCGAGTCGCGGCGACCCCTGCCCTTCGGTTGCGAGGACTCATGGCGGTGGCTCCGCTCGAGGCCGAGCCGCGGCGCGAGTTCGCCCGCGTGCGCGCCCTTTCGGAGCGCCTGCGGATGACCCACCCCGAGGCATCCGCGCTGTCGATGGGCATGTCGGGTGACTTCAGGGAGGCGATTGCGGAGGGCGCGACACACCTGCGCATTGGGACGGCAATCACGGGAATCCGCCCGGCACACGGTTAATCTCGAAGCAGAAGCTTCACGAGCCGTAAGGACTGACATGGCCAACCCACTGCGCAGGACAATGGTCTACCTCGGCCTCGCCGACGAGGACTACGAGTACGACCACCAGTCGGGACCGGTCGCGCCGGTGGCCCCGGTGGGCCACAATTCGGCTCCTGCCGCGTCCCGCGGCTCGGTGACGCCGCTGCGGCGGCCGTCCAATCACAGGGGAGCGGCGGCGGAGATGAACGAGATCCTCACGGTGCACCCGCGCCAGTACAAGGATGCACAGCTGATCGCCGAGAACTTCCGCGAGGGCATCCCCGTGATCATTAACCTGTCGCAGATGAATGAGCCCGATGCTCGGCGACTCATTGACTTCGCGTGCGGACTGTCCGAGGGTCTCTACGGCAAGATCGAACGGGTCACGAGCAAGGTTTTCCTGCTTTCGCCTGCGCACGTTGCCGTGAGCGGCGATCCGGCCGAAGTCGAGAGCGATGTCGAGGCCTCGTTCTTCGCCTGAGGTCATCTCGCAAACTGGTTTCTCCCGTAGTCTTTTGCGGTGAGTCTCGTCTCGATCGTCGCCACTGTTGTCTACGTCGGCGTGACCATCTTCTTTGTGCTCATGTGGGGCCGGTTCATCCTCGACCTAGTTCGGGTGTTCGCGCGCCGCTGGCGGCCGCGCGGCTTCGGTCTCGTGCTCGCCGAACTTGTCTTCACGGTCACCGACCCGCCGATCAAGCTCGTACGCAGGGTCGTACCACCCCTCCGGATCGGCGGCGCAGCGCTGGATTTCGCGTGGAGCATCGTGATGCTGGCTTCCATCATCCTGATTTCTCTGTCGCTGGGATTCGTGAACCAGCCTTAGCGCGGTACTGTGGAGGATCGCCGTAATGTGGAAACACGCAGCGCGGTGCACACCTACTGCGAATGGGTAAACTTTCGCTGAACAAGCGTGGCTAAAGAAAGAGTGTGAGGTGACGACGATGGCTCTGACTCCTGAAGACGTAGTCAACAAGCGGTTCCAGCCGACCAAGTTCCGTGAGGGATACGACCAGGACGAGGTCGATGACTTCCTCGACGAAGTGGTCGTCGAGCTACGTCGCCTCAACCAGGAGAACGAGGAGTTGCGCCAGCGCCTCATCGCGAGCGACGCTCGCAGGAACGACATGCAGCGCACCGCAGATCAGGGTGGCTTCCCGCAGGCGGCCCCCGTCGCCGCTCCCATGCCGCAGCAGCAACCCGCGTTCGCTCAGCCAATCCCAGACGCCGCGGCGATGGACCCGAGCAACACGAACAACCTGCTCCAGCTCGCGCGCCGACTCCACGAGGAGCACGTGCGCGAGGGTGTCGAAAAACGTGACGCACTTATTGCTGAGGGCCACGCGACCGCGGCCCGCGTCGTCGCCGAGGCCGAAGCGCGCCAGCGTGGTGAGCTCAGCTCGCTCGAGCAGGAGCGCAAGGTTCTCGAACGTCGCATCGAGGAGCTGCGCAACTTCGAGCGCGAGTACCGCCAGAAGCTCAAGGGGTACATCGAGGGCCAGTTGCGTGAACTTGACTCGACCAACGAGTTGACCGCAGCGGCGCCCGCTCCGGCGGCAGCGCAGTATGCCGCGCCCGCTCCGAGCTTCCCTGCGCAGCCGGCTTCGCAGTACCCGGACTACCAAGCTCCTCAGCCCGCGCAAACCCCGCCGAACTACACCGGCGGCTTTGCCGGAAACTGACGAGCCGAAGACGGCCACACGACCTCGGGTCAGCCCTCGGGCTCTGGCGTTGCTGGCCGTCGTCGCTGCGCTCGTCTATGTTTTCGACCGGGTAAGCAAGTACCTCGTCACCCAGAACCTCACCTTGGGTGTGCCTGTCGAAGTGCTCGGTCAGTTGCTTCAGTTCCACTATGTCGAGAACCCCGGGGCCGCGTTCTCGCTCGGCAGCGGCAGCACCTGGATCTTCGCGATCATCGCGACGGCCGTGACTGTGGTGATCATTGTATTCGCGAGGCGCATCCGTTCGATCGGCTGGGCTGTGCTATTCGGCCTCCTTCTGGGCGGAACTCTCGGCAATCTGACCGATCGCCTCACGCGCGAGCCGGGCTTTGGTCAGGGCTATGTGGTCGACTTCCTGCAGATTTGGGGCTTCCCAGCGATCTTCAACATCGCCGACGTGGGCATTGTCTCGTCAATGGGACTGTTCATCATCCTCACCCTGCGCGGGATCGGCCTCGACGGCACGCGCACCGTGCGTCCCGTCAAGGTGCGCGCTGATCAACCGACCGACGACACCCCCTGACCGGCATGGAGTCCCGGAGCCTGTTCGTTCCCGACGGCCTGGCCGGGGAGCGGGTGGATGCCGCGATCGCAAAGCTCCTCGGATTCTCGCGCACCTTCGCTGCCGAGGTAGCCGAATCTGGGGGAGTGGAACTCGACGGTGCCGTGCTGGGTAAGTCAGACCGACTGACCGTGGGTGGCTGGCTGAGCGTGTCATGGACGCCCAAGGCCGGACCTGCGATCGTGCCGGTAGTCGTGTCCGACCTTCGGATCGTCCACGACGATGACGACATCATCGTGATTGACAAACCGCCCGGCGTCGCCGCCCACCCGAGCCTCGGCTGGGACGGGCCGACCGTGCTCGGAGCCCTGGCCGGCGCGGGCTACCGGATCGCGACATCCGGGGCCGCAGAGCGCGCCGGAATCGTACACCGCCTCGACGTGGGCACGAGCGGGCTCATGGTGGTTGCGAAGAGCGAATCCGCGTACTCGGCGCTTAAGCGCGCGTTCCATGACCGCCAGGTCAACAAGATCTATCACGCAGTCGTGCAGGGCCACCCGGACCCGCTCGCGGGGACGATCGATGCCCCCATTGGTCGTCACCCCGGCGCGAGTTGGAAGTTCGCGATCACCGCCGAGGGCAAGCCCAGCGTCACGCACTACGAGACGCTCGAGGCGTTCCCCTCGGCGGCGCTGCTTGAGATCGAGTTGGAGACGGGACGCACTCACCAGATCCGGGTGCACATGGCGGCGCAGCGGCATCCGTGTGCTGGAGACGCCATGTACGGCGCTGACCCGTCGATCTCGCTGCGTTTGGGCCTCACGCGCCAGTGGCTCCACGCCGCGCGCCTCGGCTTCGAGCATCCCGCCACGGGCCAGTTCGTCGAGTTCTCGAGCCCGTATCCCGCCGACCTTCAACACGCGCTTGAGGTGCTTCGCGGCGACTAGGCGCGTCGGGAATGGGCCGGGTCTGACACACGCCTACAGTGGTATTTCACCCCGCTAGCGAGAGACAACAGTGGCATCCTCCGACTCATTCGTGCACCTTCACGTGCACAGCGAGTACTCCATGCTCGACGGGGCAGCGCGCGTTGGGGAACTCATGAAGGCGGTGTCGAGCGAGGGGATGCCCGCGGTCGCTGTCACCGACCACGGCAACATGTTCGGGGCCTACGACTTCTGGAAGCAGGCCACGGCCAACGGCCTCAAGCCGATCATCGGTACCGAGGCGTACATCACGCCCGGTACGCACCGCAGCGACAAGACCCGCGTGCGTTGGGGGTCGAGCCAGCAGGGGCAGGACGACGTCGGCGGCTCCGGTTCGTATACCCACATGACGCTGCTCTCGGAGAACAACGAGGGGATGCACAACCTGTTCCGACTCTCGTCGCTCGCGTCGATCGAGGGCTACTACTTCAAGCCGCGTATGGACCGGGAGCTGCTCAGCCGCTACTCGACCGGGCTCATCGCGACGACCGGATGTGTCGGTGGCGAGGTACAGACCCGCTTGCGCCTGGGGCAGTACGAGGAGGCGAAGAAGGCGGCAGGGGAGCTGCAGGACCTCTTCGGCAAGGGCAACTTCTTCGCCGAGATCATGGACCACGGCATCGATATCGAGAAGCGCACCATGCGTGACCTCATCCGATTGGCCAAGGAACTCGACCTGCCGCTCGTGGCGACCAACGACCTGCACTACACGCACTCGCATGACGCGACCGCGCACGCGGCGCTGCTGTGTGTGCAGTCGGCGTCGACCCTCGACGACCCGAACCGCTTCAAGTTCGACTCCGACGAGTTCTACCTCAAGTCGGCCGCGCAGATGCGCCATCTTTTCCGCGACTACCCGGAGGCCTGCGACAACACCCTACTCATCGCCGAGCGGTGCGAGGTGTCGTTCGAGAAGCGGGACCTCATGCCCCGCTTCCCGGTTCCCGAGGGCGAGACCGAGGCGTCGTGGTTCGAGAAGGAAGTGGCAGCAGGGATGCGACGTCGGTTCCCTCAGGGCCCCAGCGACGCCCACCTCGCGCAGGCCAAGTACGAGGTCGAGGTCATCACGACTATGGGATTCCCCGGATACTTCCTAGTGGTCGCCGACTTCATTGCGTGGGCGAAGAGCCAGGGCATCCGGGTCGGCCCCGGACGTGGCTCGGCCGCGGGATCAATGGCCTCCTTCGCCATGGGGATTACAGAGCTCGACCCGCTCGCGCACGGGCTGATTTTCGAGCGGTTCCTCAACCCTGAGCGGGTCTCGATGCCCGACGTGGATGTTGACTTCGACGACCGCCGTCGACCCGAGGTGATCCGCTACGTCACGGAGAAGTACGGCGACGACCGCGTTGCTCAAATCGTGACCTACGGGACGATCAAGGCGAAGCAGGCACTCAAGGACTCCGCTCGGGTGCTCGGGATGCCGTACTCGGTGGGAGAGAAGCTCACCAAGGCCATGCCGCCCGCGATCATGGGTAAGGACATTTCGCTGGGCGACGTGCTCAACAAAGACGCTGAGCGCTACCGGGAGGCCGCGGACTTGCGAGCCCTCATCGAGACCGACCCCGAGTCCGCCCGGGTCTTTGAGACAGCGCGCGGAATCGAGAACCTGAAGCGCCAATGGGGCGTGCACGCGGCCGGCGTTCTGATGTCGGCCGAGCCTCTGATCGACGTGCTGCCGATCATGCGGCGCGAGGACGACGGCGCGATCATCACCCAGTTTGATCAGCCGCCGCTCGAGGATCTGGGTCTGCTCAAGATGGACTTCCTGGGCCTGCGCAACCTCACCGTGATCGAAGACGCGCTTCGCATGATCGAGGCGAACACGGGCACTGCGCTCACAATCGAGGATCTCGATCTCGATGCCGACCAGGCGACCTATGGCCTTCTGGCGCGGGGGGAGACCCTCGGGGTCTTCCAGCTAGACGGTGGCCCAATGCGGTCGCTGCTCAAGCAGCTCAAGCCGACCAACTTCGAAGACATCTCCGCGGTCATCGCCCTCTACCGACCCGGCCCGATGGGCATGAACTCCCACACGAAATACGCCCTGCGCAAGAACGGTCTTGAACAGGTCGACGCGATCCACCCGGAGCTCAAGGAGCCCCTACGTGAGATTCTCGGCACCACCTTCGGGCTGATCGTGTATCAGGAGCAGGTGATGAGCGTCGCCCAGAAGGTAGCCGGGTTCTCGCTCGGTCAGGCCGACGTGCTGCGTCGCGCGATGGGTAAGAAGAAGAAGGAGGAGCTCGACAAGCAGTACGCCGACTTCGAGGCAGGGATGGTCGCCAACGGGTACAGCACCGGGGCCGTGAAGGTGCTCTGGGAGACCCTGATGCCCTTCGCCGACTACGCCTTCAACAAAGCGCACAGCGCCGGCTACGGCGTGCTCAGCTACTGGACGGCCTACCTCAAGGCGAATCATCCCGCCGAGTACATGGCGGCACTGCTCACGAGTGTCGGCGACTCGAACGACAAGAAGGGCCTGTACCTCAGCGAGTGCCGACGGATGGGCATCAACGTGCTTGCGCCCGACGTCAACGAATCGAGTGTCGACTTCACCGCAGTGGGGGGCGATGTGCGCTTCGGGCTCGGCGCCGTGCGCAACGTGGGCTTCGGGGTCGTGGAGCTGATCGCGAAGACTCGCGCCGAAAAGGGTGCCTTCACGAGCTTCCACGACTTTTTGCGCAAGGTGCCGATTCAGGTCGCGGGCAAACGTACCGTCGAATCCTTGATCAAGGCGGGCGCATTCGACTCGCTGGGGGCGACCCGGCGGGCGCTGCTCGAGATTCACGAGGATGCCGTCGACTCGGCCGTGAGCGTCAAGCGCAACGAGGCGAACGGTCAGGTCGGCTTCGACTTCGACAGCTTGTGGGACGAGCCAGAGACTGTCGATCGCGTGCCCGACCGACCCGAGTGGTCGAAGCGGGACAAGCTCGCCTTCGAACGTGAGATGCTCGGCCTCTACGTCTCCGACCATCCGCTGGCAGGCCTCGAGACGCAACTTGCTAAGCACCAGACGGCATCCATCACCGAGATCCTGGGCGGCGAGATCGCAGGCGACGGCGAGCACGTGACAATCGCCGGCCTAGTCACGAGCGTGCAGCATCGCGTTGCCCGCAACAGCGGTAACCAGTACGGCATCGTGACCGTGGAGGACTTCGCGGGCGAAATCAGCGTGATGTTCCTTGGCAAGACGTATCAGGAGTTCTCTCCGGCCCTTGTCAACGACTCGATAGTCGTCGTGCGCGGACGCATCAGCATGCGGGACGAAGGCATGAATCTGCACGCGGTTAGCATGTTCACCCCCGATACCGGGCCCAGCCTCGGGTCAGGCCCGGTCGTTATCTCGGTCCCCGAGCAGCGCGCAACTACCGACATCGTTACCGCCCTCAACGACGTGCTGATCCGGCATGCGGGAGACAAAGAAGTGCGGCTCAGACTCCTCAAGGGCACCAGTGCACGCGTGTTCGAGATTCCGTACCCGGTCACCGTGTCGGCAGACCTCTACGGCGAACTCAAGACACTGCTCGGCCCGAACTGCCTCGGCTAGGCGGTCGACCCAGGCCTCAGGTACTGGCGCTGGTGGTAGAGCAGGGCCTCGTCGTCTTGTCCCCGCCCACCGCCTTCGACCTCCACAACGACCACTGCGTTCTCTCGAACGGGATGCACATCGACGATGCGGCCGATCATCCAGGCCGTGACCCCCTCCAGAACGGGGAGTCCGTGTGGACCCGGATGCCAGTGCTCGCCCGAGAAGCGCACGTCATGGTCGCCCGCCATTAGTTGCGCGAGGTGCCGCGTGCGGGACCCAAGCATGTGAATGACCACCCGGTTGCCCACGTGCATGGCGGGCCACGCGGTCGAGATCTGCGCCATGTTGAACGTCGCCATCGGCGGAGATGCGGCCAGGGAGGCGAGTGAGGTCGCGGTGAACCCGACCGGGGTGCCGTCCGGAGCCAAGGACGTCACGGCGGCGACTCCGGCAGCGTGCCGCCGAAACGCCTCAATGAAGGCCTCCCGACCGGGAAGGGGCGGTGTCGGATTCTCAGTCATGACATCTCCAGTCAAGCGCATCCGCTCGCGCGCTATTCCCGCTCGGTCACGAACTAGCATGGAAAGGCCATGATGCAGACGATCGACATCCGCAGCGTCAACCCCAGCCGTAGTGAACTGGCTCGCCTCGTACCGCGGGCGGGCACGGATGTCGCGGCAGCAACCGAGTCCGCCGCCGCCCTCATCGACGACGTCCGCGCACGCGGTGAACTCGCCCTCCTCGACCAGGCTGAGCGCCTCGACGGGGTGAGGCCTCCGCATGTGCGGGTGCAGACAACCGAAATCGCCCACGCGATGCGGCAACTGGAGCCCGGAGTTCGCGACGCCCTCGAACAGGCCATCGAGCGGGTGACCCTGGCGACCCGCGCACAGGTTCCTCCGGGTTCAGTCACCGTCGTGGCGCCGGGGGCTCAGATCATCCAGCGCTGGCAACCTGTCGGTCGCGTCGGCTTCTACGTGCCGGGCGGCAAAGCGGTGTACCCATCGAGCGTAGTGATGAACGTCGTGCCCGCTCAGGTCGCCGGGGTCGCTTCGGTGGCTCTCGCCTCGCCGCCCCAGAAGGCGTTCGGGGGAGCGGTGCATCCGACGATTCTCGGGGCCGCAGGCCTGCTCGGCGTCACCGAGATCTACGCGATGGGCGGCGCTGGCGCAATCGGAGCGCTCGCTTACGGGGTGCCCGGAATCGACCTGGACCAGGTGGATGTGATTACCGGTCCCGGGAACATCTACGTCGCGGCGGCGAAGCGGCTCGTGCGCGGCGCCGCGGGCATCGATTCTGAGGCCGGGCCCACCGAGATCCTCGTGATCGCCGATGCGAGTGCCGACCCCGTGCTCGTGGCCGCCGACCTCGTGAGTCAGGCGGAGCACGATGAGCTCGCAGCCGCCCTGCTGGTGACCGACTCGCCGGAACT
>JBJXDR010000168.1:0-33358 GCA_046155245.1 Rhodoglobus sp.
TCCCACGCTGCCCATCGACCCCGGAGTCATCGTCATTCCCGACGTCGAGTACGCCACCGCGGACGGCGCGCCCCTGCTCCTCGACGTCTGCCTGCCCCCGGATGCCGCGGCCGCCGCCGCGCCCGACACCCCTCGAGCAGCCATCGTCGCCATCCACGGAGGCAGCTGGCGCCGCGGCGACAAGGCGGACCTCGACTTCGGTCCCGCGTGCCGCTGGCTCGCCTCCGCCGGCTTCGTGGTCATCTCGGTCAACTACCGGCTAGCACCGGAATCGAGCTTCCCCGCACCGCTCGACGATGTACGGGCGGCCGTGCGCTGGTTGCGGGCGCCCGAGCAGGTGAGCGCCCTCGACATCGACCCCGCGCGAGTCGGGGCGTTCGGGGCATCCGCTGGGGGCAATCTCGCAGCGCTGCTCGCGCTCGACGGCAGCGGCGGGTGGGGCACGGGCACGCGTGTCGCGTCGGTCGTGGACATGAGCGGGCTCTCCGACCTGCGCGAGCCGATCGAGGCGAGCTCGCTCTACCGCGGCGACTTCGAGCAGGCTCAGCTGGACTACCTCGGCTGTTCGACGCTGAGCGACTGCGCGGCGGCGGCCGCGGCATCCCCCGTGACGCTCGTGGATGCCACGGACCCGCCGTTTCTCGTCACCCACTCGCTCGACGAGTTCTTGCCCGTCGCCCAGTCAGACGCGCTGGTGACCGTGCTGCGCGGGGCGGGCATCGCTACGACGTACCTCACGGTGGAGGGCGAGCTGCACGGGGTGAGCATCCTGGACGACGCGATGGCGACGCGCGTGGTCGAGTTCTTCAGGGCGACGCTGGGCGCCGGTTGAGTAGCGCGCAGCGCGTATCGAAACCAGCACAATAGTTCTGTGACCATCGCCATCGAACCTCCGCGCCAACCCGACGTCGAGGCGCTGCTCACCGCCGGCGAGGTGTTCGCCCAGTCGCTCTACCCGCCCGAAAGCTGCTATCTGCTCGACGTCTCCGAGTTGGAGGCGCCGGGGGTCGACGTGTTCGTCGCGCGCATCGATGGGGTCGCACTCGGAATGGCGGCATTGGTGAGCCGGGGTGACGGGTCCGCCGAGCTGAAACGCCTGTTCGTGGATGACCGCACCCGCGGGCAGCGTCTCGGGAGCGGCCTGCTGGACGCGATCGAGGAGCATGCCCGGGATCTGGGGGTGGGCGTCATCCAGCTCGAAACCGGCCCGCAGTCGCACGCGGCTCTCGCCCTGTACGAGGGCAGGGGATACCGGCGCATCCCGAACTTCCCGCCCTACGTCGGCGACAAGTTCAGCGTGTGTATGGAGAAGGCGCTCTAGCGACACCGGCAGGCTCGCGCGGATGCTGCGGACATTTGCGGGCACTTTTCGTCGCCGAAATGTCCGTAGTGACCGCGCGGACCGCTAGACCGCGGCGGCGGCTCCGCCCGACTCCTTGAGCGCCCGCTTCCCCTCGCGCCGCTCCTTCGCACCCTCCACCAGGTAGTAGAGCGTCGGCAGCACGATGAGCGTGAGGATCGTGGATGACACGAGCCCACCGATCACGACGATGGCGAGCGGCTGGGAGATGAAACCTCCACTGCCGGTTACACCGATGGCCAAGGGCAACAGCGCGAAAATCGTCGCCGCAGCCGTCATCAGGATCGGGCGAAGCCTGCGCGCCGCACCGTGTTCGATCGCGTCGCGGGCAGACATGCCCCGCACTCGGTATTGGTTGATGAGGTCGACGAGCACGATCGCGTTCGTCACCACGATGCCAACGAGCAGTAGCACACCGATAAGCGAAGCCGTACCGAGCGGGATGCCCGAGATCACCTGGAGCGCAATTGCACCGGTCGCCGCAAACGGCACAGAGATGAGCAACAGCAGCGGCTGGCGCAGGCTCTTGAAGGTCGCCACCATTACCACGTAAACGATGAGGATCGCGACGAGCAGCGCGAGGCCGAGCTGCCTGAACGCGTCGGCCTGCTGAGCGGTCACGCCACCGATTTCTGCGGATGCCCCGGCCGGCAGTGTCACCCTGGCCAGCGCAGTGGTCACCGCCGCCGACGCCGTGCCCACGTCATCGCTGTTCGGAGTGATCGCGACAGTCGCGCTGCGCACACCCTTGATGGTCGTGATGCTCGACGGCCCGTTGGTCTGCTCCACCGTCGCGAGATCGCTGAGCGGCACGATGCCCCGTGCGGTCGGAATCTCGAAGGCACGCAAGGCCTCGATCGTCGTGGGCGCCGACTCGTTGAGGATGTAGATGGACAGCGTCTTCTCGTCGATGACCACGGAGCCAACGGCGCTCGGGTTCATTGCGGCTGTCACGATCCCGCCGACCTGGATCTCGCTGAGGCCCGCCTCGGCGGCCTTAACGCGGTCGACGGTGATGCCGATGAACGGCTGCTCGTTCGACAGGTTGCTGGTCGCCTCGGCGGTCACCGAGAGGTCCTGCACGGCGGAGAGCACGGCATCTGAGGCATCCCGAAGCTCTTTCTCACTGGTCGCCGTGATGTTGACGTTGATGGTGGATGACCCGAACCCGCCCTGCGACGACGCGAGAGTGATATCGCCCGCGTTGTCGATCTTGGCGACCTCGTCTCGGATCGTCGCCTGCAGCTTCACCTGGTCGGCGTTCGGATCGGTCGTCAGCGACAAGGTAGTCGCCCCCGAACCCGTGAAGGCCGCGCGCAGCGAACTTCCGCTCGACCCGATCGACAGTTGCACGGTCTCGACCCCGGGCGTGTCGATGAGCACGCTCTCGACCTTCTTCGCGGCCGTGTCGCGCGCCGCGAGGCTCGTCCCCAATGGCAGTGTCTGGCGTACAGTTATTGTGTTCTGGCCCGAGTCGCCGATGAAGTTGGTCTTCATGAACGGCACGAGTGCAACGGTGCCACCGAGAAGGAGCACGGCGATGAGGATCGTCGCGATCGGGCGCTTGAGCGTCCACCGGATGACCGGCAGATAGCCCTTCTGGAGTCGGGTGGGGTTGTCCAGCTCGTCGGCAGCGCTCTGACCCGCAGGCACGTGCTTATGGGATTTGTTGCCTAGGAACCAGTACGCGAGCACCGGCACGATCGTCAGCGAGACGAAGAGGGATGCCGCGAGCGCGATCGTTACCGTGAGGGCGAACGGCCGGAACAGCTCACCCGTGATATCGCCGACGAGGGCGAGGGGCAGGAACACCGCGACGGTCGTGATCGTGGATGCCGTCACGGCGCCCGCGACCTCGCGCACGCCAGTGAGGATCGCGGCGAGCTTCTCCTCACCCAGCCCGATGTGTCTCTTGATGTTCTCGATGACGACGATTGAGTCATCCACCACACGGCCGATGGCGATCGTGAGGGCACCGAGGGTGATGATGTTGAGGGTGTAGCCGGCAGCGAGCATCCCAATGAAGGTGATGAGCACGGAGACCGGGATCGAGATCGCCGCGACGATCGTCGAGCGGAACGAGAACAGGAACAGGAAGATCACGACGACCGCGAACGCGAGGCCCAGCAGGCCCTCGGTCGCGAGTGAGTTGATCGACTCCTCGATGAACGGTGCCTGGTCGAAGACCGGGGTGAGCTTGGTGTTCGAGCCGAGAGCGGCCTCGAGGTCGGGGATCGCGGCCATGACGGCACGCGACACGGCGACGGTGTTGCCTGCCGGGGTCTTGGTAATGGCGATCGTGAGCGAGGGCTCGCCGTTGACACGGGAGATGCCGGTGACGGGGTCGTCGATGACCTCGACGGTCGAGACATCCGCAATCGTGGTCAGGTCAAGCGAGTCGCCGCCGAGCAGGGGGAGCGCTGCGACATCATCCGCCGTGGCGAGGCGGGTGCCTGCCTGCACCGTCAACGTCAGGTCGTTCTCGGTGATCTGGCCGGCGGGCAGCAGCACGCCGTTGGCGTCGAGAGCGTCGCGGATCGACTGGTTCGACAGACCGCGCGCAAAGAGCTCGTCGGGGTTGGGCGTGATCACGACTCGTTGGGTGGTGGAACCCAGCAGGCTCGCGTCGCTCACATCCGTGATCTTCTTGAGCTCGACGATCGTCGATGCCTCGAGCTTGGCGCTCAGGTCGAGCGGGTCGAGGTCACTCGTGACCGCGAGTTGAATGACCGGGAGGTCGGAGAAGTTGAAGGTGAGCACCTGAGTCTGGGCCAGGTCGGGAAGATCCGACAGCCGGTTGATCGCGAGCTGCACCTTCTGCTCCGCGGTCGCAATGTTGGTGCCGTAGTCGAACGACGCCGTGATCTGCGAGACGTTCGCGCTCGACGTCGCCGTGGTCGAGTCGAGGCCCGCGACGGTCTGGATCGCCGCCTCGATCGGAGTCGACACGTCCTTGTCCACGACGGCGGGGCTCGCACCGGGGTAGCTCGTGATGATGAAGATCTGCGGCAGCGAAAGGCTCGGAATCAGCTCCTGCTTGAGCGAGGTGAGCGCGACACCACCGAAGATTCCCACAACGATCGTGACCAGCGCGATGAGGGCGCGATTGCGCAGGCTGAAGACAGAGAGAAGATGCACACCCTATTGTCGCCTGAGTTTCTTGGGGTGCTGTACTCCTGCGGGAGTAACCCCTGACAGCGGGTTCGATACGGCCTTCGGCTACTCAACCCGCCGCGCTAGACCACACTCGCGAAATCGTTGGCTGCCTCTGCCATCGGATGCCGCGCCACAGTCGCCCACGCCGCGGCCAGCGCTGCGACAGCTCGCGCCGTCTCCTCCTGGGAGTACGAGAACGGAATGCGGATAAAGCGCTCGAACGCGCCATCGACGCCGAAGCGCGGGCCCGCCGCGATCACGAGTCCCTCGTTTCGGGCCGCGAGAGCGAGCTGGGAACTGACGGGGGCACCGAGGTTGGCCCAGACCGTGAGTCCACCCGCGGCATGGGGTACCTGCCACTCGGGAAGGCTCTCGCCGAGCATCCGCACCAGGCGGTCGCGGCCGGTGCGCAGGGTCGCGCGACGGGACTCGAGGATGGCGTCGACGTCGGTGAGCAGGTTGGTGACGATGAGCTGCTCAAGAAGGGGCGTGCCCAGGTCGCCCGACATGCGTGCGCGCGCGAGACGCTGGATGATGGTGCGGTCGGCGCGGATCCACCCGATGCGCAGCCCGCCCCAGACGGTCTTGCCGACGGAGCCGATCAGGATCGCCGGCCCGTGCGCGGCGAACGGCACCGGCTCGGGCAATCCGTCGAGGCCGAGCTCGCCCATCGTCTCGTCGGCGATCAGGGTCGTGCCCTGGCGCGCCGCGAGTTCGATCACCCGCACCCGCTGCTCGGTCGGCATCGTGCGGCCGGTCGGGTTGTGATTGTCGGGCATCAGGTAGCCGAGCGACGGGCTGGTGCGCTGGATGCCCTGCTCGAGCGCCACGTCATCCCACCCCTCGTCGCTCGTCACGCTGATCGGCACCAGTCGCGCCCCCGCGACCTTCAGCGCCTCGATCGCGTGCGGGTAGCTCGGATTCTCAACGAGCGCCCGATCGCCGCGCGCCATGATCGTGCGGGCGATCAGTGCGATGGCGTGCTGGGCGCCCACAGTCACCATGATCTGGTCGGCCGTGGTGGGGAGCCCCCGAGCGGTGTACCGGGCGGCGAGCGCCTCGCGCAGCACCGGCAGGCCCACCGGGTCGAAGCCCGACTCGCCGATGTACTGCGGCAACTGCTGCGCGGCGAGCTGGGCGGCCGCGAGCACCTGCGGGATCGCGGGCAGCGCCGCCTTGCTGAAGTCCAGCATGTCGCCGCGCACCGGGTCGGGCAGAAGGGGCGAGCGGATCGGAAGCTGCGCGAGACTGCCGGAACCGCGCACGCTCGACAGGTAGCCGGCATCCCGCAGCTCGGCATAGGCGGCGGTGACCGTGGTGCGGCTCACTCCGAGCTGGGCGGCGAGCTCACGCTCGGCGGGCAGGCGGGTCGACGGCGCGATGCGCCCGTCGAGAATCAGCAGACGGATGCGGTCGGCGAGCGCCGCATACGCGACTCCCGCATCGCGCCAGCCGTCCAATAGCAATGCCAATGCCCGCGCCGAGAGGGAACCCATGGTGCCACTTTAGGCAGATTGGCCTCTGGTTGCCAAGCCAATTCGGCGATTGGATTGCTCCATGGTTCTCACACGACGAATTGGCCAGCTGGTGGTCGGACTGTTCCTCTACGGCTTCGGCATCGCTCTCATGCTGCGCGGCGCCATCGGGGTGCCGCCGTGGGACGTGCTCTCGCAGGGCATCTCACTGCGCACCGGCCTGCCGTTCGGTCTCGTCACCAACATCATCGGTGCGGCCGTGCTGCTGCTGTGGATTCCGATCCGCCAGAAGCCCGGAATCGGAACCGTGGTCAACGTGCTGCTGATCGGCCCGAGCGCACAGTTCGGACTGTGGGTGCTGCCGGTGCTCACCGACCTCGTGCCGCGCATCCTCGTGTTCGCGCTCGGTCTGGCCGTCGTCGCGCTGGCGACGGGCCTCTACATCGGGGCGCGCATGGGACCGGGCCCGCGCGATGGGCTCATGACGGGCATCCATCGCCGCTACGGCTGGAAGCTGTGGATCGCCCGCACGACCGTCGAGGTGAGCGTGCTCATCGTCGGCTGGATCTTGGGCGGCAACGTCGGCATCGGAACTCTCGCCTTCGCGCTGCTCATCGGCCCGATGGTCAACGTGACGATTCCGTGGCTGATGGTGCCGGCCGGGACCTCGCCGCGCGTCAAGGTCCCAGCCAGCCCCTAGAGGTGCTCGGCCGCGTACACCGCGAGGGCGTCGCGCACGAAGCTCGCGCCCTCGACGCCGCCGTAGTTCGCGCCGAAGCGCTCATCCGCGACATACATCTCGCCGAGTCCGACGAGGTACTGCTTAGCCGGCCGACCGTTCACCTGCGGTGTTCCCGGGATGCCCGCCAGCCAGTCAGCGTGTCGGGTCGCCAGGGCCTGTGCCTCGGCACCGTCCGGCGCAAGTCCCGCCGCCGCCGCTGCGGACCAGTCCGCCGCCAGCTGCTTCTGCCGCTGCTGCCACTCGGCCTTCTCCGCCGCCGACATCGAGCGCCACCAGCGGTCGCCGTCGGCGTATGCGGCGGCACCCCAGCGCTGCTCGACCTCCTCGCGGTACTCGCTGTGGTCGAAACCATCGAACATGTTCTCTGCCATGAGTTGTTCACCTCCTTCCAGTGTGAGCATCGTCATCTCGACCGACGCAATCTGCCGATCGAGTCGGTCCTTCTCCTGATGGAGCCAGCGCAGATGCACCGCCAGGGCCTCGGCGCCGTCGGTCTGCCCCGCGAGCACATCGGCGATGGCCGGTATGCCCAGCCCCAGGTCGCGCAGCATCAGGATGCGCTGCAGTCGCACGAGCGCGAACTCGTCGTAGTAGCGGTACCCGTTGTCACCCACGCGGGACGCGGGCAGCAACCCCACGTCGCCGTAGTGCCGCAGCGTGCGGGACGTGGTGCCCGCGAGCCGCGCGATCTCCTGAATCGACCAGTCCATGTGTCTGCCTCCTTCTGTGGCCACGCTAGAGGTTGACGCGGCGTCAATGTCAAGCAGCGGCATCCGCACCCTCATCGGCCAGGTGGCGTGCGAAATGCAGGAGATTTCAGCAATTCCGGCCCACGGATGCGGCAGCGCGGCCCATCGCGCGGAAATCTCCTGCATTCGGCAGAAGCACAGACCGCGCGCGGGACGCAACTCGCGATATAGCTTGACGCGGCACGGGACGCGATATAACGTGACTCTCAACAGACGCGATATAACGCGAGAGGAGGCCACCATGGCCCAGGAGAAGTGGCTAGTCGACGGTCCCAAGGTGATCGACATCGACGGCATCAGCAAGCTCAAGGTCGGCCTCATTGGCGGACAGGTCAACATCGTCGGCCACGACGAGCCCGGCGTGCGCGTCGAGGTCAACTCCGTGCAGGGTCGCGAGCTGAAGATCACCGTCGACGGCGACACCCTCGGCATCGACCACGTGCAGCTGAGCTGGGACAACTTCATCGACGTGTTCAAGAGCTTCCGCGGCAGCGCCCGCGTCGACGTGAGCATCCAAGTGCCGCGCGACATCGTGCTCACTTTCGGCATCGTCTCGGCCAGCGCCCTGATCACCGGCATCTCCGCGGATGCCTCGATCAGCACGGTCAACGGCGACGTCGTTGTCGATAGCGTCACCGGCGACATCCAGCTCAACGCGGTCAGCGGCGAGCTTTCGGTGCTCGGACACAGCGGAAGCATCTTCGCCCACACCATCAGCGGCGACATCACCGCTGCCGGCGAGATCACCAAGATCACCGGTGACACGGTCTCGGGCGATGTGTACCTCGACATCACGGGCACGCCCGACCAGGTGCGGGTCAACACCGTGAGCGGCGCCGTGACGACCCGTCTCGCGAACGACGTCGCCGCCAAGTACTCCATCAACACGGTGAGCGGCCGCCTGCAGTTCGACGAGTCGGAGATCCGCGGTGTGCGCGGCGCGTACAACAGCCGCTACGGCACGCTCGACAAGAGCTGGCTCGACTTCAAGGCCAACACGGTCACGGGCAATGTCTCGGTGCTCCACGCCACGGTGTCGGCATGACCCCGCCGGTCTTCGCCCACGGCCACTTGCGCCTCTACCTGCTGAGCTTGCTGGCCGAGTCCGACCACGGGATGCACGGCTACGAGCTCATCCAGGCACTGGGTGACCGCTTCGGCGGTACCTACGTGCCGAGCGCCGGAACCATCTACCCGCGGCTCGCGAAGCTCGAGGATGAGGGAATGGTCACCAAGGTCGCCGACGGTCGCAAGACCGTCTACGAGATCACGGATGCCGGGCGCGCCGAGCTCGCCGCGCGCGAGTCGGAGCTCGATGGCATCGAGAGCGACGTCACCGACTCGGTGCGCCGGCTCGCCGATGAGGTGCGCACCTCCGTGAACGACGCCATGCGCACCCTGCGAGCCGACCTCGCGGCGGCGGCGCGCGACGCCCGCGACGAGGCCAGGGAGTTCGGGCGCACGGTGCGGGCCGACACGTCCACAGCGACGCCCAGCGGCGGCCAGTTTCAGCAGGCCGAGTCGGTGCTCGCGACGTTCCGGGCCTCCGTTCGCGCCGACCTGCGCACCCAGCTCGCCAAAGGTGGGGTCAGCGACGAGACCATTGCCGTGCTCACGAGCGAGCTCGAGCGAGTTCGAGCCGCTGTGAAGGCGACGCTGGGCAGCTAGCCCTTCTCCGCACCACCCGTGTTGTTCATGATCCTCTTCTGGAAGATGAAGAAGATGATGGCGACCGGGATCGTCATGAGGGTCGCCGCAGCGAGCTGCAGCGGGTATTGGTTGCCCGAGCCGAGCTGACCCGAGACGAGGGATGCCACACCCGTCGTCAACGTGTTCAGCTCGGCACTCTGGCGCGAAACGATGAAGTGGCCGAACTCGTTCCACGATCCCTGGAAGCTCAGGATGAAGAGCGTGATGAGCGCGGGCCGCGCCATCGGCAGCACGATCGTGCGGTACGTGCGGAAGATGCTCGCGCCGTCGATGCGCGCGGCCTCCTCCACACTCACCGGAATCGAGTCGAAGAACTGCTTCATGATGAAGATGCCGGCGGCGCTCGTGAGCAGCGGGATGATCATCCCGCCGTAGGTGTCGTACAGCCCCAGCTGCTGGAGGATCAGGAACCGCGGGATCAGGAGTACTACACCGGGCACCGACATCACGCCGATGAACACGGCGAAGATGATGGTGCGTCCCTTGAACTGCAGCCGGGAGAGGGCGTAGCCGGCGAGCGAGTCGAAAAAGACCCGGCCAACAGTGACGATGATCGTGATGAAGGCCGTGTTGAAGGTCCACAGTGGCAGCGGCACATCGGTGAATAGCCGGCCGTAGGCCGCGAAGTTCCACGCCTCGGGGATCAGCTGGAGCGGATTCGCGGTGGCATCAGCATCCGTCTTGAAGCTCGACGACACCGCCACGAGGAAGGGGTAGATGTAAATCATCGCGAGCGCGATGAGCATGAGGTAGCTAAATACCGCCGCGGTTCGCAGTCGCTTCGACAGTCGACGCTTGCGTCGCGGGGGCTGCGCGAGAACCTCGCCGACAACGACCGCCTGAGTCAACGTGGTCATCGCACTGCTCCTTCATTTGACGGGGCGCTGGTCGGGGGCGTCGTCGGGGCGGTCGTCGCGGTTGGCGCAGCCGTCAGTCGACCTGCCCTCGGGACTCGCACCTTGGGATCGCGATCGCGAAGGATCCAGCGCTGCAGCAGCGTGAGCGCCACGATGATCGCGAACAGGATGAACGCGATCGCCGCACCCTGACCCCACTGCAGATCTTTGAACGAGGTCTGGTAGGCGAGGTAGGCGGGCGTCAGCAAGGTCTTGCCGGGAGCGCCGCCGCCGGTGAGGTAGATCTGGTCGAAGACCTGCCACGTGCCGATCAACCCCAACGTGAGCACGGTGAACAGCGTGGGCTTGAGCATCGGCAGGGTGACCGAGAAGAACTTGCGGAATGCGCCAGCGCCATCCATCAGCGCGGCCTCATCGATCTCCGCGCCGATGTTCTGCAGGGCGGCGAGAAAGAGGAGCATGAAGGTGCCCGAGGTGGTGAACACCGCGAGGGCGATCAGCGCGGTCATCGCGACTGACGGCCCCGCGAGCCACTCCCACCAGGTGATTCCGAGCGGCCCCGTCACAGCGAGTGCGGGCGGCGGCGAAGTCACGCCCACTCCAGCGAGCAGATTGTGGATGACTCCACTCGGGTCAGCGAACCAGTTCGGTCCGTTGATGCCGAGCCACCCGAGGATGCTGTTGATCGTTCCCGACGCAGTGAACAGGAAGATGAACACCGTCGTGATAGCGATCGAGCTGGTCACCGAGGGAAAGTAGAAGGCGGTGCGGAAGAAGCCGCGACCGCGAAGGATGGCCCGATTCATCTGCACCGCGAGAAAGAGCGCGAGAGCCGTCTGCAGGGGTACCACGAGCAGCACGTAGTAGAGGTTGTTGCGGATCGACGTGCCGAAGTCCTTCTGCGCAAGACCGGGGTCGGTGAGTACCGACGCGTAGTTCTCCGCCCCGATGAACTGCGCGCGCCCGCCGAGCGGCGAGCCCAAGCCGTTCCAGTTGCTCACGCTCACCCACGCGGCGAGCGCTATGGGCCGGATGAGAAACACCCCGATGATCACTATGGATGGCGCGGGGAACAGCCACCCATAGCGGGTCTAGCCGCGGCGGATTCCTCCGCGGCGAGACCGCGCCATGGTTGCCATGTTGTTAGCCGTTAGCCTTCATCAGCGCGGCGTCGAGGTTGGTTTGCAGCGTGCCCAACAGCGCCTTGGGGTCAGCGGTTGCCAGCCCCTCGAGACTTGCGTTGAAGTCGCCCAACACCGCCGAGGCCCCCGCGAACGCGACCGGGCTCACGGCGTAGTCGTTACCGGCCACGAACGAGGCGTTGTTCGGGAACTTCTCCGCGTACGCGGAAGCCCCACTCTGGGTCGACGGGATGACGCCAAACGCCTCAGAGAACGCGAGCTGCTGCTCGTCCGTGGTGAGGTACTCCACGAGCGACTTCGTCACATCGAGCGTGGGGGATCCAACCGGGATTCCCCAGCAGTTGCTGAAGGTGAAGGTCGACGGGCCACCGGGACCCGCAGGAAGCTCCGCCGCGACGTATTTCACATCGGGGAAGTCGTTCTTCAGCGCACCGTTGATCCAGGGACCCTCGATGACCATCGCAGCCTTGCCCAGACCGAAGGCCTCGCCGCCCCAGCCCGCTTCGAGCTGTGGCGGGAACTTCAGCACACCCGCCGAGATCAGCGACTGCACGTACGCCAGTCCGTCGGCGTTCTTCTGGTCGTCAGCGGTGATCTTGTCGCCATCAACCAGCTTGCCGCCCGCCTGGTTCATAAACACGCCGATACGGGCGTACTCCTGTCCAAACGAGAGACCAACAGTGTCAGCGGTGGTCAGCTTGGTCGCGACGGCGGTGAGGCCGTCCCAATCGGTCGGGATGTCGGCATCCGTGAGGCCTGCTGCAGCCCACATGTCGGTGTTGATGATCAGACCGAGGGTCGAGAAGTCCTTCGGCGCGCAGTAGAACTTGCCGTCATAGGTGAAGGCGTCCTTGAGCGCGGGGTAGAACTGGTCGGCGTTGCTCAGGCTGTCGCCGTAGGGCTCGAGGTAGCCGTTAGATGCGTAGGTCTGGAACTGGTCCCAGCCCATGTAGAACAGGTCCGGCGGGTTGTTGCCGGAGAAGCCCTGTCCGAGCTGCTGGTTGAGGTCGCTGGCGGCGATGACCTCGACAGTGTTGCCCGTCTCGGCACCCCATGCGTCGGCAGCTGCCTGCACTGCCGAGGTCTCCGCATCACCGCTGGATCCGATGAGCATCGTGAGCTTCTGGCCATCCCCACTTCCGGCATCGCCGCCGGAACTGCAGGCCACTAGGCTAACCGCGAGGCCAGCGGCAACTGCCGCTGACATCCATTGTGTTCTTCTCACAGTGTTCCCTTTCGATATGTGATTGCCGGCGTTAGAGGCCGGTGGTCTCGCCGAGTGGCAGATGCATTGATCTCCGCTCGACAAGTCGTGGGGCGAGGAGCCGACTGGTCGGCTCCTCGTTAACTGCTCCGCGCCCGCGCACCGTGTTTCCGGTCGGCCCGAGGAGCAAGTCGAGCACGCCACCGGCCACCGCATCGAGGGGTTGCTCGATGCTCGATAATCCGATAGCGGCTGCAACGGGGGTGTTGTCGAAACCGACGATTGGTAGGTCGTCGAAGCCCTGACCGGATGCCGCGAGCCGGGCACCGAGCGCGAGGGTGTCGCTCGCGCACACGATCGCATCCGGTCGCGGCGATCGCGCCAGTAGCTCCTGCGCCGCCTGCCGGCCTGCCGTGACCGAGTCCTCGACTGACTTCTCGAGACCGTCGAGTTCGAGTCCGTGCTGCGCGAGGGCTTCGCTCCACCCCCGACGTCGATCGTCGCCCGCACCGGATCCGCTCAGCCACCCGATGTAGGCGACGGCGCGCGATCCCGTTGCCAGAAGATGACTTGTTGCATCCCGCACGCCCCCGCGCCCGTCAACGTCGACCCAGAGGTGTCTGGGATTGGTGTTTTCTGCCCCCCAGGGCCGACCGAAGGTCGCAAATGGCACCTCGTTCTCGATCAGCCACTCGACGCGAGGGTCGTTGTAGGCCGTCGACGTGAGTACGAACGCGTCGACGTCCGCACCGTCGCGGAGTCGCCTGATGTGCTCGATCTCCTCAGCGAAATCCTCGGCGGTGAACAACATCACCCGCATGCCGCGGGAATCGGCCTGCTCTGTGAGCGCATGGAGAAAGGTGTCCAGCACGGAACCCGAAATTCCGTTGCGAACGGGCTCCAGTCGAATGCCGATGGTCGAGGATTTGCGGGTTCGCAGGCGTCGCGCAGAGGCGTGCGGCCGGTAGCCGAGTTGGCCGATGGCCTCCAGCACCCGGGTGCGCGTGGTCTCTCTGACGATCCCGGGTGAGTTGAGCACGTTGGACACCGTCTGCCGCGACACGTTGGCGAGCTGCGCAACGTCTTCAACGGTGGGCAGCTGTGCCATCGGTGCCTCCCTTGGCCACGATCCAGGGGTGTGATCGTTCAAATTCGATGTCCATGCACCCTTCACAACCAAGAGGGGCTGGATCGGCGACAAGTTTGATCGATCAAATTCTGAGTGTTATGTTACCTGCACAGCCCGCCATGTCAATGGGGGCCAGAGTGAGACGAAGCCAATGATGGGTCGTGACCGCCAGTGACCACGCCACTGCAACCTCTGTTGCATAACGAGCTCGTCGTTCTGCGAGCACCGACTCAGGTCTGGTCGAGCAGGTCGGGCGAGCTGGGCTCAAGCCCCATCCACGGGGTGTACTACTCCGACGTGCGCGTACTTTCCAGCCTCGCGCTCACTGTGGACAGCGGCACTCCAGAACCGATCACCGTGCTGCCTTCGGGCGCCGACCGCGCCGTGTTCGTGTCGCTCGTGCGCGTGTACGACGGCGGCAACCCCGATCCTAGTGTTCGCGTCGAGCAGACCCGCACGGTGTCTGGTGAAGGAATGAGCGAGACGATCGGTGTTCACAGCCGGCACGGGATGCCACTGGCTCTCGAACTCGTGGTGCGATTGAGTCCCGACCTCAGCGATCTCGACCGCATCAAGCTGGGGATGGGCTCAGGCAACGTTCCCCCGAGCGTGAGCGTCGCGGATACCGAGGCTCGCTGGGGTGAGAACGGAGTCGAGGCGGTCGTGACCGCGGCGGGCGCCGATGTCGCCATCGACGGGGACGCCCTGGAGTTGCGCTGGGTGCTCACCGTGCCGGCTAATGGCCGGGCGCAGGTGTCGTGGTCACTGGCCGCGAGTGACCGGTCGGCCGTGGTTCGGCCCGATGCCTCCCCGATCGCGTGGTCCGCGCCGGCGGTCGCTGGCGATGACCGGCTTGCGCGGTGGGTGGCGACCTCACTCGGGGACCTCGACGGGCTGCGGTTGACCACCACGGCGCATCCCGATCTCGGATTTCTCGCGGCGGGCTCCCCCTGGTTCTTCACTCTGTTTGGCCGGGACTCGCTGTGGGCCGCACGCTTCATGTTGCCTCTCGGCACCGAGCTCGCCTATGACACCCTGCGTGTGCTCGCGCGTTTCCAGGGCACCGCGGTCGACATCGAGCGGGCCGAGGAGCCGGGCAAGATCCTGCACGAGCTGCGTCGAGGGGTCGTGCACCTCGAGGGCGACGACCTCTACCTGCCTCCGCTGTATTTCGGCACGGTGGATGCCACGCCCCTCTGGATCACTCTGCTGCACGACGCGTGGCGCTGGGGTCTCGACGACGACGCTGTGCGCGAACTGCTGCCGAACCTCCGCGCGGCCCTCGGCTGGCTGCAGGACCACGCCGACGCGGACGGCGACGGACTGCTCGAGTACGTCGATCGCTCGGGGCACGGACTCGCGAATCAGGGCTGGAAGGATTCCGGCGATTCGGTACAGTGGCGCGACGGAACTCTCGCCACAGGACCCATTGTCCTCTGCGAGGTTCAGGCTTACGCCTATGAAGCCGCCCATGCTGGCGCCGCTCTTCTCGAGCACTTCGGTGAGGACGGCGCTTCGTGGCGGGATTGGGCGGCACGGCTGAAGAGCGAGTTCGCACTGCGGTTCTGGGTCGATGACGAGCACGGCCCCTATCCTGCCATCGCCCTCGATTCACATAAGCGTGCTGTCGACAGCCTGACGAGCAACATCGGGCACCTCCTTGGCACGGGAATCCTTGAGCCGCACGAGGAAGCGCTCGTCGCCGCTCGGCTCGTCTCACCCGAACTGAACAGCGGATACGGCGTGCGCACCATGGCGACGACCTCAGCGGGCTACTGGCCGCTGAGCTACCACGGCGGCAGCGTCTGGACCCACGACACCGCGATCGCTATCGCGGGCTTGAGCCGGGCGGGGTTCGCCGCTGAGGCCGCGGTGCTCACCGAGGGGCTGCTGGCCGCGGCGTCTGCCTTCGAATTCCGGATGCCTGAACTCCACGCCGGCGACGCCGCTGCGTTCGCGAGTCGGCCGATTCCCTACCCTGCCGCCTGCCGTCCCCAGGCATGGTCGGCGGCGGCTTCGGTTTCGGTGCTGGCGAGCGCGCTGCGCTTGACGCCCAATGCTCAAGGCGGTGCGTTGGCCGCGTCAGGAGCCGCACAGTCGGGCCTTACCGTGAGCGGGTTGCGCTTCATGGGGCAGGACGTTTCTGTCGGGTAGGGCGCGGAAGGGTTTCGATGCCCCTCGCGCCGTTCACCCAGCGAAAGCGACCGGCACGTAGAGATCCTGCACGCGGTCGGTCAGGGCGGTGTGATCATTCCTCGTGAAGATGCCGCAGGCATCCACCAAACAATCGAAGCCCTTACCCTTCGGGTCGCCGACCTGCAGGTACGCGGTGAACGTGCCGTCCGCGACGTCGTCGTAGCTGCGGGCACCAAAGAGCTTCCAGGCCCAGTCGTCGTTGATCCAGTTGCTCGGCGCGTACTGCACGGTGCCGGCGTCGACCGCGGTCGGGGTCTGCTCCGGCACGCCGCCGATGCACGGCCCGGGCTTGATGCTCGGGCTTGCGGGGATCACGCATATCGCCACGTAGATGCCCTGCGCGCCGTTGAATCCGCTGCCGGTCACGACGATGTGCTCACCCACGGTCAGGGCTGACGTGTCGAGGGCTGACCCGTCTTCGCTGGCAACGCTCACCGTGCGGGTGCGGCCGTCGTCACCGTTGCCCACGACTTCGGAAGGCCACGGCTCAGTCGCCTCAACCTGACCCGACGCGCCCTGATTTTGGTGAAGCACGATCGGAATACCCAGAACAGCTACGGGAACCAGCACAAGCACGACCGCGCCAGCCACGATCCATGGCCACCGTCTGCGCCGGGAGTCGGTAGAGGACATGAGGGAATTCTAAGCGGCGCAACTGAGTTGACTCCGTTTCCAATAGGAGTAGGCTCGCCCCTCGTGACAGAAGAAGGCCGGTCTCCGAAACGGTGGCTGATCGGGGACCCACTGCCCTCGGAGAAACTCGAAGGGCAGCTGCTCCCCAAGCACCTCGCCTTACCCATTTTCGCGAGCGACCCGCTCTCCTCGGTGGCCTACGCGCCGCAGGAGCTTCTCATGATCCTGCTGATCGGCGGGCTCGCATTTCTATCCTTCGCACCGTGGGTCGCGATGGCGGTCGTCATCCTCATGATCGTCGTCGTGCTGTCGTACCGTCAGCTCGTGCGTGCGTACCCGAGCGGCGGCGGTGACTACGAGGTCGCCTCCAAGAATCTGGGCGAGAAGGCCGGCCTGGTCGTCGCATCCGCCCTCCTCGTTGACTACGTGATGACGGTCGCGGTGTCGGTGGCCTCCGGTGTCGACAACATCATCTCGGCCATACCTGCGCTCAACCCGTTCCGCGTCGAGATCGCGGTGGGGTTCATCATTCTGCTGGCCGCCGTCAACCTGCGTGGTGTTCGGGAGTCCAGCAAGGCCTTCGCTATACCCACGTACCTGTTCATCGCCAGTATCGGTGTGATGGTCACGGTGGGTCTCGTGCGAACCATTCTGGGCGACGCCCCCGTCGCCGAGAGCGCCGGGTTCGAGGTGCAAGCGGAGTCGCTCACGCAGGCGGCGATCATCCTTCTTCTGCTGCGGTCCTTCGCGAGCGGATGCGCCGCTCTCACCGGCGTCGAGGCCATCGCGAACGGCGTGCCGGCGTTCCGCAAGCCGAAGATCCAGAACGCACAAAAGACCCTCGTGGCGATGGGCCTCATCGCCATCACACTCTTCTCCGGACTTGTGCTTCTCGCTCTCATCGCGGGCGTGCATTACGCTGAGAATGCCTGCCAGCTGATCGGCTTCGACAATTGCGAGACCGTTCCTCAGCGCAGCCTCATCGCTCAAATCGCATCGGCGACCTTCGGCAACAACACGATCCCCTTCTTCGTCATCCAGACGGCTACGGCCGCGGTGCTCCTCCTCGCCGCGAACACCGCGTTCAACGGCTTCCCTCTGCTCGGCTCAATTCTCGCCGCCGATCACTACGCACCCAAGTCGCTGTCGACCCGAGGCGACCGCCTGATTTTCTCCAACGGCGTGATCGCGTTGGCGATCGTCGCGGCAGTCATCCTCGTGATCTTCGGGGCGGATGTCACGTCCCTCATCCAGCTCTATATCATCGGCGTTTTCGTGTCGTTCACTCTGGGCCAAACGGGCATGGTGCGGCACTGGATCAGGCTGCTCAAGGGGGGGGCGCCGAACCGAGGGCAGATCATCCGCAGCCTCGCGACCAACGCGGTCGGAGCCACGATGACCGCGAGCGTGCTCGTCGTCGTGACCGTTACCAAGTTCATCCACGGAGCGTGGGTGGTGTTCGTCATCATGCCGATACTGTTCCTGTTCATGCTCGGCGTGAATCGGTACTACCGCGATGTCGACAAGGAGATCGAGGCCGATCCCACAACCCGATTCGGTGCGAAGGGCGACCACGCGATCGTGCTGGTGGGGCGCATGCAGAAGCCGGTCTTGAAGGCCCTGGACTACGCGATCGCCGCCCGGCACAGTTCGATCGAGGCCGTCCACGTGTCGATCGACGACGCGGCCACCGCAGAGCTCGAGCACGACTGGATCGACCAGAACATTAAGGTGCCGCTCACTGTGCTCGAGTCGCCCTATCGCGACATCAGCGCGCCGCTGGCGAAGTACATCAAGTCACGACGTGAGACCCACGGCTCGGAGGTCGTGACCGTTTACACACCGCACTACATCGTGGGCCACTGGTGGGAGAACCTGCTGCACAACCACAAGGCCCGCCGAATCCGTCAAAAGCTCTCGCTCGTTCACGGGGTGGTCATCGCGCTCGTACCGTGGCTGCTCGACTCGTCGACCCTCATCTACGGTCGACGGTCGCGCCCGCTGCCCGGCGAGGATCGTCGTGGTGAGCCTCGACGCCCCGTGATGCGTAGGCCGATGGCCCCGGCCGACCCCAAGGCCACGGCCGTGAAGACCGCGGTCCGCCCCAAGACTCAGGCCGAGAAGAAGAAGTAGCGTGCCGTGGCGTGACCTGCTCGCCGTGCTTGCTGGCGGTGCCGTGGGCACAGCACTGCGGCTCGGGATCGACACCCTTGTGCCGCACGCCGACGCGGCCTTTCCCGTCTCGACGCTCCTGATCAATACGGGTGGCGCCTTCGCGCTGGGTCTTCTTGTCGCGCGGGTGTGGCCCACCGCCCGAAGTTGGCTGCGCGCAGGCCTCGGTGCGGGGCTCCTCGGATCGTTCACTACCTTCTCCGCGCTCGCCGTGTCGCTCGTGTCGCTGACAGCCGCGGGCTTCGGGATGCTCGCCGCCGCCTACCTCGCCGCGACAATGGTCCTCGGCCTCGCGGCCGCCGCCCTCGGGTTACGCCTGGGCGCGCGCACCATCACCCCCGTGGATCTGGTGGACGAGTGATCGCCGCCGCCGTCATCGTGTCCGGCGCCCTCGCGGCGGTCGTGAGGTGGCTTATCTCGTCAGCACTCGCCTCACGCCGCGGCTTTCCCTGGGCGGTCCTCATCGTCAATGTGGTGGGGTCGGCGGTCGGCGGTGCGGTACTCGGGCTCGCCGCTGCCGGGGGTGTCGAGCCGGGCATCCGTCTCGTGCTGCTGACCGGGCTGTGCGGCGGGCTCACGACGTTCAGCACGTTGAGCGTCGAGACCGTGCAGTACGCGATGTCGGGCAGGTGGCGCACCGCGTTCGTGAGCGTTGCAGCCAACCTCGTGCTCGGCATCGGCGCTGCTGCGCTCGCGTATGCCGTGGCGATTCGCTAGCGCACGGCCTGAATCTTGCTGAGGGTCGCCACCACCTGGCGAGCGATCATGCGTCCGGCCCGATTCGCGCCGATCGTGGATGCCTGCGGCCCGTACCCGGCGAAGAAGATGCGGGAGTCCTTCCACGAGGCACCCTGCGCAACCACGACGCCGCCCTCCTTCTCCCGGAGCTTGAGGGGAGCGAGGTGTCTGAGCTCCGGGCGGAACCCTGTGGACCAGATGATCGCGTCCGCCTTCTTGAAGGCGCCGTCCTTCCAGCGCACACCGTGGGGCTCGATCGACTCGAAGATCGGTCGCGGGGTGAGCACGCCACGCTCGATGCCCGCCTGGATGCGCCGCGTGCGCGGCACTCCGGTGCCCGACACGATGCTCGGTAGGGCTCGACCGGCTCGCGCTGCTTCGTCCTGGAGGCGCACCGCCTCGACGCGAGCCTCGAGATTGAGATCGCCATCCTCAAGAAAATCGATGGGCCGCCGGCTCACCCACGTGGTGTCGCTCGCAATGCCCTCGAGCTCAAGAAGGAACCCGATCGCGCTCGTGCCCCCGCCCACGACGATCACACTCTGGTCGCGATAGTCCTCGGCGCTCTTGTAGTCGTTGGTGTGAACGTGGCGGCCCTCGAAGCTCTTCAAGCCGGGGTACCACGGGATGAAGGGGGCTCCCCACGTGCCCGTCGCGTTGACCACCGCAACCGTCGAGACCTCCTTCTCATCGTCATCGAGCGTGAAGTTGACCATGAGGTCCATGCCGAAGTTCTCCACGCTGACCACGTCGGCGGGGCGCACGACCTGGAGGCCGTAGTGGTCCTCGTATCGACGGTAGTAGTCGGCGACGACGTCCTTGGCCGGCGCGTGACGGTCGGCGGTGTCGAAGCTCAACCCGAGCGCATCCAGGCCCGGCAGATCGTTGATCTTGTGGGCCGACCCAATGCGCAACGCCTCCCACCGAAACTGCCACGCGCCGCCTGTGGTGGGCCCTCGATCGAGGACGACGAAGTCGTTTCCGGCGTCGAGTCCGAGGCGTTGGAGGTAGTACGAGACAGACAGTCCGGCTTGCCCTGCACCAATGACCACAACTGCGGTATCGGTAGCGGGGGACGTCACGCAACCACGTTACCCGCCGCTGCGAGCCGCGTGGATAACCGCCCCGGGCTGAGGGGTGGTGCATGCTAAACTCATCGCTAGTTTTCCACCATCCCTATTCGCACGTTCTCTGCGTAGTGGCAGCGCATCGGGACCGATCATGAGGGGGTCTCGCATGGGGCGCGGCCGTCAAAAAGCAAAGCACACCAAGGTGGCGCGGGATCTGAAGTACTTCAGTCCGGACACGAACTACAACGCGCTCGAAAAAGAGCTCGCTGGCGCGCCGGGAGATCCGCGCCTCAGTGACCCTAAGCTGCAAGAGGACCTCCAGAAGTGGCCCGAGTACGTGGCCGGCACCTTCGCCAGCGACGAATTCGACAGTGACGAGTTCGAATCCGACGACGAGTCCAAGACCGCTTAGCTGTAGGTCCCGCTCAGCCGCACCGCACCACCCTTGACGCCCTTAGCGTCACTCTCGAAGCCCGCCAGATCCCGCGCGCTCATCGACACCTCGCCGAGCTTCCACGACGGGATGCCGCCGCGCTCAAGCTCCGCGACGACACCGTCAGCCGCCGCCGGGGCCACGACCGCGATCATCCCCACCCCGAGGTTCCAGGTTCCCTCGGCTGAGTTCAGCGTGGTGCCCGCCATCTCGCTCAGCACCCGGAACACCGGCGGGGGCGACCACGAGCCCCGGTCGAGCTCGACCCACGACCCCGGCGGCAGCACCCGCGCGAGGTTGGCGGCGATGCCGCCCCCGGTCACGTGGCTGAGGGCGTGCACCGCGCCCGGCTGGGCGACCAGCAGACTCAGTATTGGAGTCGTGTAGAGCCGAGTCGGCTCGAGCAGGATCTCGCCGACCGTTCCCCCTAGTTCGGCCGAGGCATCCGTGAAGCCGATGCCGCGCTGCGACAGGATGTGCCGCACCAGCGAGAACCCGTTGGAGTGCAGACCGCTCGAGGCCATGCCGATCACGGCGTCGCCGTCGGCGACCCGGTCAGGCCCGAGCAGCTCGCTCGCCTCGACCGCGCCGACGGCGGCCCCAGCAACGTCGTAGTCGTCGGGCCCAAGTAGTCCGGGATGCTCGGCAGTCTCGCCACCGACGAGCGCCGTGCCGGTCGCCTCGCAGGCACGCGCGATGCCCGCCACGATGTCGGCGATGCGCTGCGGGATGACGCGCCCGCACGCGATGTAGTCGGTCATGAACATCGGCTTCGCGCCCACCACGACGATGTCGTCGACGACCATGCCCACGAGGTCCTGGCCGATCGTGTCGTGCTTGTCGATGGCCTGCGCGATCGCGACCTTGGTGCCGACGCCGTCGGTTGAGGTGGCTAGGAGCGGCCGACCGAACGATTTGAGGAAGGACACGTCGAACAGCCCCGCGAACCCGCCGACACCGCCGAACACCTCGTGGCCGTGGGTGCGTGCAACGGCAGCCTTCATGAGTTCGACCGCGAGATCACCGGCCGCGGTATCCACTCCGGCCTCGCGATAGCTGCTGGAGGTGTCCTCGGTCACCTGTCCAGCGTAGCGGGGCGATTTACTGGATCGTCACGAGGTCGTGGCGGTGCGCGAACACGACGACCTGTACTCGGCTCCGCAGGTCGAGCTTGCGCAGAATGGACGCGATGTGAGTCTTCACGGTCGCCTCGCTCACATAGGAGGCGGTAGCGATCTCGGCGTTCGAGAGACCACGCGCCACGAGTAAGAACACCTCGCGCTCCCGTGGACTGAGCGCCGAGATCGCGGCCTGCCGATCGTTGGGCGAGTCACGTGCTAGCTGCGAGACGAGGTCAAGCGTCGCCGCCACGTCGGGGATTTCGTCGCCGGAGTTCGCGGCACGGATGCTCGAGAGCACCTGCTCGGTCGTTGCGTCCTTCGTCAAGAATGCGCTGGCTCCCGCCTGTAGCGCCTTCACGACGACGTCATCACGGCGAAGTGTTGTCAACACAACGACGCGCGGGCGGGGATTGATGCGGCCTTCGCCAAGGAGTGCCCGCGTTACTTCGAGGCCGTTGAGTCCGGGCATCCTGAGATCCATGAGAACGACATCAGGCGCCAACCGCGCGACCTCGGAAAGCGCGCTGGTGCCGTCGTGCACGGCGCCGATGCAGCGCATGTCGGACTGCGCGTCGATCAGCATTGCGATGCCTGAGGCGAACAGCGGCTGGTCGTCCACGACGACAACACCTACCTGATCAGGCATCGACGGCCTCCCGCGTGAGGGTGAGTACGGGGATGAAAGCCGTGACCAGGAAGGCATCGCCGTCGGGCTCAGCGCGGAGCCAGCCTCCCGCAAGGCGAGCGCGGTCCTTCATACCTTCGATCCCGACTCCAGCGCTCTCGGTCACGATCGACTTGCCTGAACTGGACACGACAAGCACCGCTAGCCCGGGTCCCCGCCAATCCAGTGTCACGCGCGCCGTGGACTCGGAACCGGCATGCTTGAGAGCGTTGGTGAGGCTCTCCTGCACGATGCGGAAAACCGCGAGGCTTCGGGAGGGGTGCAGTTCGCGAACCTCGCCGGAAACTTGGAGCGTGGCATCCATACCGACACTTCGCATGCGGGCAATCACCTCAGGAAGGTCGTCGAGCCCGGGAGTGGCAGCGGTGAGGTCGTCGTCGGTTATCCGCTCGACCAGAGCGCGCACATCAGTGAGGGCAGTACGGCCAACTGTGGCGATCGCCGCCAGCGCCTCCCCCGCCGCCCGCGGTCGTTTGGCCTTGAGAGCAAGCGCACCCTCTGCCTGGGAGACGATTACTGCAAGCGAATGAGCGAGCGCATCGTGTACATCGCGGGATATGCGAGCCCGGTCGTCGGAGAGTCGTAGCTCGAAGCTTGTCTCCTGCAATCGAGCCTCCGCCTCGCGAAGCACGATCTCGGTATGACTTTCGCTCAGGATGCTGCGGCCAGCGATGCCCGCGGCCCACAGAAGGGTGAAGAATACGAACCACCCGATGCTGAGAGCGGCCAGATCGCTCCAGTAGGTGTCAAGGGACTCACCTCGCCCGATCCAGCTCGCCCAATGGGACTCGCCCGGCACCATTGGCGTGACCATGAGCACTGCGAAGAGCACGGACGTGACTGCACCCACGGGCAGGACCAGTAGCCTCGCGATGCCGGTCGCCCGAAACCCGACAACAAAGGCAACAAAGGCTGCGGCCTCATACATCGGCCACGAATTCGACATCGGGGGATACAGCACTCCCACGAGTTGTAGAACCGGGGTCATGAGGAGGAAGGCGTACGAGATCAAGGGCTTCCAGCCAGAGAAGGCAATTGCCAACGCGAGCAACGCGAAAACTGCGGCCTTCTCCGCGATCGCATAGCGGCCGGCTTCCGCCACGATCCACAAGAGGAGGAACACGGCGCCGCCCGCGGGCGGCAGCCACGTCCGCAGCGAAGCCGAAACCCAATGGAGCATGTGATCAATTCTCTGCATGGCCCTACGGTAGGTCGACCGCCTCAGCACCGCCATCGATCGGCCCGATTTCATCCGAACTGATGAACGGCAGTGCGCCTCTCAGCTATCGACCGTCCAAGTGGCACGAGGATCCTTCGCGGACTTTCCAGACCAGATCACTAGACCCTCGTCTCGCAGGGCGTTGAGTTGGCGGACCAACGTTGGCCGACTGAGATTGGTTAGTTCGAGGATCTCCCCCGTTCCTAGGGCGTGACCTGCCCGCCGTAGAAGGTCAAGTGTGCCTGTGCTACCTCTCGGCAGGCGCTTCTCCACCTCTGCGGGTATCCGCGAGGTCCCGGACAGAACCAGTCGAACACTTCCCTGTGTCTGCGTGTATACGGGGTCGGTGAGTCCCCGGTTTCGCATCTCACCGAACATTCTCTTGATGCCTTCCCCGAGCTCCTGGGTAATCGAGAGATCAGTGCACACTCGAGCAATGCGCGGATTGCGCGCGTAGCGGCTAATCTCTAGGGGCTTCGAAGGATCTGCAAGGCCGGGGAACCTGCCTGGACTCTCGATCTCGATCCGGTCAGGGAAGACCTCCACCCGCACGTGATCGCCGGCAAGCGAGTACGACCGGTGAACCACCGCATTGACCACACCTTCCAGCCAAGCATCCCGGGGTACTACGGGGATGTCCTCGAAGCGGCCGCTCGCGGTTAGCGAACGCCGAGTCGGCTGCCACCGATCAACAGCGCGTGCGGCTTCATCTATCGCGCTCGGGATCGGCCCCTCGATCCGAACATCTCCCTCGATGTTAAGCGACGAACCGGTGCCCCGCACTGTTGACCGATGACGGATCACCCGGATCTGGGCTTGGGGAATCCGATCCGTCGGATGAGCCGCAAACAGTAGATACCCAGCATGGGTGATTCGACCATCCGCCAACATGAGGCTTCGTGCCCTGAGGAGGTTTGTGTATGTTGTGCCATCCGCCCCCGCGCTGTTTCTGTATGCCCGGAGAAGATCCTCATCGAGATCATCGATTCGAGCGTCTGCCAGCGCCTGACCATCGAACTGGGAGATGCCACGGTCATAGTGCAGCTCTTGTCGCTGCGCAAACGTGAGCTTGCGTGACTCATCGCCAACGCGGAGATAGCAGTCTCCGTTGGTCATCTCGTGGACAGTTTCACCGGGCGGAACTCGCACCACAATCAGTTGTTCTGCTCGACCTTGATCATCCAAGCAGGCGACCTGATCCACCTCGATGCGTGCTGGAGGCGTGATGAAGTCCATCGAAGACTGCCGCCAGCCATTGATTCGATCAGTCTGCCCCCGAACTCCTTCAACCTTGCCGTCGTGTACGCCAACCACAATCACTCCACCCTCCGCGTTCGCCAACGCGGAGACGGCAACTGCAAGATCCTTCGGTGCAACTCGTGCGGACTTGCGTTCGAACCACTGATCCTCATCGACCTTTAAGATCGCAGCACCCACGTTTGCGAGTCCGGAGTGCAGAGCCCGATCAAGCTCATTTGCTGACATATCCATACTCTAACATTTTTAGAGTAGCTTCCAGTGGAGCGCGTCCGATGGGCGAGTTTGCGTGGAGCCGAAGACCCGGCGTCACTTCGGGAGGAGAGGTCACCACGTGTGAGAAACTTGACCGTACTTGCGCGCTGGAGCTACGGCGATTGCGCCAACAATCGCGCGACGCCAGCCCCGACGAAGCTACGCTTCGGCGGTTCAAACCCCAGGGAGCATCCGACCAGCATGTGCGGCATCGTCGGGATCGTGTCATCCCATCCGGTCAACCAGCAGGTCTACGACGCTCTTGCGCTGCTGCAGCACCGCGGTCAGGACTCGACCGGCATCGCGACGGCCGAGGGCAGCATCATCCACATGTTCAAGGCCAAGGGCCAGGTGCGCGAGGCATACCGCACCCGCGACATGCGCACCCTGCTCGGCAACGTCGGTCTCGGCCACGTTCGCTACGCCACCAAGGGCACCGCATCGAGCGAGGAGGAGGCGCAGCCGTTCTACGTCAACGCCCCCTACGGCATCGTTCTCGTACACAACGGCAACCTCACGAACACCCGCGAGCTCACGCAGGAGCTGTTCCACATCGACCGTCGGCACCTGAACACCTCGAGCGACACCGAGCTCTTGGTCAACGTGCTCGCCAACGAACTTCAGGCGCAGATCACCGGCACCGACCTCGACCCGGATCAGGTGTTCGCGGCGATCACCCGGCTGCACGAGCGCGTCGAGGGCTCGTATGCGGCGATCGCGCTCATCGCAGGTCACGGGTTGCTGGCCTTCCGCGACCCGTTCGGAATACGTCCGCTGGTATTGGGGCGCCGCTCGGCGGGTTTCGTCGGGGCCGAGTGGGTCGTGGCATCCGAATCGCTCGTGCTCGAAAGCGCGGGATACGAGGTGGTTCGGGATGTCGCGCCGGGCGAGGCCATCTTCATCACCCCCGACGGCGAGATGACGTCGCGCCAGTGTGCCGCGAAACCGCGGCTGATTCCGTGCTCGTTTGAGTACGTCTACCTCGCTCGGCCGGACTCCGTGATGAACGGCATCAGCGTCTACGAGGCTCGCCTGAGACTCGGCGACCGGCTCGCCGACACGATTGCGCGATACACCCCCCGCGGGGACATCGACGTGGTCATGCCGATCCCGGACTCGAGTCGGCCCGCGGCCATGCAGGTCGCCCAGAAGCTCGGCATCGAGTACCGCGAGGGGTTCTACAAGAACCGCTATGTCGGCCGCACCTTCATCATGCCCGGCCAGGCCGAGCGCAAGCGCAGCGTCAAGCAGAAGCTCAACGCGATGCGCAGCGAGTTCAAGGGCAAGAACATCCTGATCGTGGACGACTCGATCGTGCGCGGTACGACCTCGAAGGAGATCGTGCAGATGGCCCGCGAGGCCGGCGCCAACAAGGTGACCTTCACGTCGGCTGCCCCGCCGGTGCGCTACCCCCACGTGTACGGCATCAACATGCCGAGTCGACACGAGCTCGTCGCGCACGGTCGCAAGATCCCCGAGATCGCGACCGAGCTGGGTGCTGACTACCTGATCTACCAGGAGGTCGCCGACATGCAGGCCGCCATCATCGAGGGTTCGGATGTCACGGCTCTCGACATGAGCTGCTTCACGGGCGACTACGTCACCGGCACGGTCACCGCCGAGTATCTCGACTGGGTGGAACGCACGCAGCTCAGCTAGTGCGCGAGAGTGCTGCTCGAAACGTGCCGCCCAGCTGCCTGTTGCCCGCTCCGCTGGCAGCCCTGCGCGCTGGCCGCTGATGTCCTCGATACACTCCGCCAACTCAGGACAAATGTTCGCGACGAGAACAAATGTCCTGAGTTAGCGGAACGAATCGAACTGAAGGCGCTGTTCAACGCGGGGGACGCATATCGCGTTGACCAAGCCGCTGGGTCGAACGCAGCTCAGGTGAACGCTAGCCCTGCTCGCCGATGCGCTCGCGCTGGGCCCCCGCCTCGCGAACGCGCCCGCGCGACCGGCGATCGAATGCGAGGGCGATCAGCGCGCCGAGCAGCACTCCCGCGGGTATACCGAACAGGGAGAAATAGGCGAACAGCGGCACGAAGCCCACACTCGGATCGACCGGGAACTGCGCGGTGAGCACGAGCGTCACGAGAGCCCCCACCAGGCCACCGACCACGAGAAAGGCGCCGATCTTCGGCGCTCGACGGATCCTGACAGTGCTTACCGGTTCGCTCACTCCTCCATTGTCGCCCATGCGAGCGGGAGGTACGCCGAGAGGTCGGCCCGAGCGCCCGAGGCCGCCACAGCTCCGGATGCCACAGCCTGCGCCCACGTCGTGCCGCCGGTGGCGAGCGCGAGCCAGGTCGCGGCATCCGTCTCGATCACGTTGGGAGGCGTGCCGCGAGTGTGGCGCGGTCCCTCGACGGCCTGAACCGCGCCGAACGGAGGAACCCGCACCTCGACGGTGTTGCCCTCGGCGTGGTCTGCAAGTATCTGGAGGAGGTAGCGGGTGGCCATCGCGAGCTCGGGCCCCGCGCCGGCGAGCGCCCCCGTGACCGCGGCGCGCCCAACGTTGGCGGGGATGCGCTTGGCGGGCATGCTCCTACGTTAGGCGCTCGTCACGGTGGGATCACCCACGCCGGTGCCTCGGTAGGGTTGACCCGTGCGCATCCTCGTTCTCGGCTCCGGCGCCCGCGAGCATGCCATCGTCACCTCGCTGCTCAGCGAGCCGACCACTCACGAGATCACCGCCGCCCCCGGCAACGCCGGCATCGCGGCCGTCGTCCCGGTCGTCGCGCTTGACCCCACGCAGGCCGACGTCGTGAGCGCCTATGCCCTCGACAACAACATCGACCTCGTGGTGATCGGCCCCGAGGCACCCCTAGTCGCGGGCGTCGCTGACGCGTTGCGCCAGCGCGGCATCGCGACTTTTGGCCCGGGCAAGGCCGCCGCGGCACTCGAGGGCAGCAAGACCTTCGCCAAGCGCATCATGGATGCCGCGGGCGTACCTACCGGCAAGGCGACCCGCGCGGGCACCATCGAAGAGGCCGTGGCGGCCATCGACGAGTACGGCGCCCCGTATGTCGTGAAGGCCGATGGACTGGCCGCCGGCAAGGGCGTACTGGTTACCGAGGATCGCGACGCCGCCGTCGCTCACGCCGACTTCTGGCTCCCCCACGGCGCGGTGCTCGTCGAGGAATTCCTCACCGGCCACGAGGTCTCGCTATTCCTCGTCAGCGACGGGCACAGTGTGCTGCCCCTGTCTCCCGCGCAGGACTACAAGCGCGTTTTTGACGGCGACGAGGGTCCGAACACGGGCGGCATGGGCGCTTACTCGCCGCTCCCCTGGCTGCCAGAGGGCTTCGTCGACGAGATCATCGACACGATTGCCGTGCCCACAGTGCGTCAACTCGCGAGCGAGCACACCCCATTCATCGGCCTGCTGTACTGCGGCCTCATCCTGACCCCCGCTGGCGTAAAGGTCATCGAGTTCAACGCGCGCTTCGGCGACCCTGAAACCCAGGTCGTGCTACCGCGCCTGATAACCCCGCTCAGCGGTCTGCTGCTCGCGGCTGCGACCGGCGAGCTCTCGTCGCATCCGCGCCCCGAGTTCAGCGACGACGTCGCTGTGACCGTGGTGTTGGCGAACGAGGGCTACCCCGACGAACCGGTGACCGGACGCCCCATCACCGGTCTCGCGAACGTGCGGGATGTCACGATCGCTCACGCGTCTACAGCGCTGGTTGACGATAGCTACATCGCTACGGGCGGCCGCGTATTGAGCGTGGTCGCAACCGGGCGCACCTTCTCCGAGGCCCGCGCACGGGTCTACCTCGCGCTCGACACCATCCACCTTGAGGGCGGACACTTTCGCACCGACATAGCGCAGCGAGTCGACTTGTGACGCTGCCCGGCTGGCATCACCTCTACTCCGGCAAGGTGCGCGACCTCTACGAGAATCCTGACCAACCGGGGCGGATGCTCGTGGTCGCGAGTGATCGCGTGAGTGCATTCGATCACGTGCTTGAGCCGGGCATCCCGGGTAAGGGCGCCCTGCTCACCCGACTCAGCTTGTGGTGGTTCGCCTTGCTGGACGTGCCGAACCACGTGGTCTCCGGTGCGGAGATGCTCCCCGCGAACGCGATGCTCGTGAAGAAGCTCGACATGTACCCGATCGAGTGTGTCGTGCGGGGCTACCTCTCAGGCAGCGGCTGGGTCGAGTACCAACACTCGCAGAGCGTGTGCGGAGTGCTACTGCCGGCCGGGCTCTCGGAGGGCGACCGGCTGCCCGAGCCGATCTATACGCCCGCGTTCAAGGCGCCGATGGGCGAGCATGACGAGAACATCTCGTACGAGCGCACGACCGAGTTGGTGGGCGCGAGGGCGGCGGCCGAGCTGCGCGAGACCTCGCTGAGAGTATTTGCTGCGGCATCCGCCATCGCGCAGTCGCGGGGCGTCATTCTCGCCGACACGAAGTTCGAGTTCGGCGCCGACCCCATGACCGGGGAACTGACCCTCGCCGACGAGGTGCTCACCTCCGACAGCAGCCGGTACTGGGATGCCGCGGCGTACGAATCCCGCAAGCGCACCGCGAGCTTCGACAAGCAGATCGTGCGCGACTGGCTCGCCGATCACTGGGACAAACGCGGGACGCCGCCGCCGTTGCCGCCTGAGATCGTCGCGCAGACGGCCGCCAGGTACCGGGAGCTCATCGAGCGACTGACCGGGGAGTCCGGGGAATAGTTGATGGTTCAACCATGTTGAGTGCGTCATGAGCGACACTCTCGCCGCAGATACGGCAATGGGCCCAGTTACGCTGCGCGTGGGCGACCTCGATGCACTCACCGCTTACTACCGCGACGGCGTCGCCCTGCAGGTGCTTGAGGAGGCGGGGCCCCGGGTCACGCTCGGGCGCGAAACGACACCCGTCGTGATTCTCGAGCATGCTCCCGAGCTGGTGCACGCGAGCCCACGGGACGCCGGACTCTTCCACACCGCGATTCTCTTCGACACCGAGGAGGCGCTGGCCGCAGCGGTGTACTCGGTCGCACGCAAATACCCCAACACCTTCACGGGCAGTTCCGACCATCTCGTGAGCAAGGCCTTCTACTTCTCCGACCCCGAGGGCAACGGCGTCGAACTGTATTGGGATCGCGATCGATCCGCGTGGAGCTGGGTGCACGGGTCCATCGAGATGTCGACGCTGTTCCTCGACCCGAACGCCTTCCTTCAGGAGAACCTTACCGAGGCGGCCGTCGAGGAGCCGCGCATCGGCAGCGCAACAGTTGGCCACGTGCACCTGCAGGTGGGCGACATCCCGAGTGCCCGCGACTTCTATGTGAAGACCCTCGGCTTCGAGGAGACTGCCGCGTACGGACCCCAGGCGCTATTTGTGAGCGCGGGCGGCTACCACCACCACATGGCGATGAACACGTGGAACAGTGCCGGCGCGGGTCGACGCGGAGTCGGGCTGGGACTCGCCCAGGTCGACATCGACGTGCCCGGCACCGACGATCTCGGCTCACTTGTCGAGCGGGCGAAGCACCACAACCTCGAGACTCGGGATGACGGCCGCACGGTGAGCCTGGACGACCCGTGGGGCAACCTGATCCGGGTGCGGGCGGCGAGCTAGCCGCCGAGCCGCTCGTCGATCTCGCGGATGACCGGCCAGGCACCCTCCTCCGAGTTGGAGAGCACAACGACATCGAGTGCCTCGTCGAGATAGTGGCGCACGATGCCGGACGCCCCGTCGTTGATGCCCTCCTTGTAGTACGAGCGCACGGTGCCATCCTCGTTCATGTCGAACTCGAGTCCGAAGCCGTACCAGGTGGCCTCGTCGTGCTCCACTTGGGGCAGGAAGAACTCTGCCGTGAACTCAGGGTCAAGTAGCTCGCCGCCGCGCACCGCCTGGATGAACCGCACGAGGTCGGGCGCGGTGACATGGGCGCCGCCGTCCGGGGATCCGATCGGCGGGTAGCTGTAGATGTTCGAGCGCCACACGCCGTCGATGAGATCCCATCCCTCGGCGACGCGCGGTGCCGCGTCGCGACGGTCGTAGAAGCCTGAGTCGAGCATCCCGGCCCTGGTCATCACTTCGTCGAACACGTACTGGCGGTAGGAGAACCCGGTGACCATCTCGACCGCTAACCCCGCGAGCACATACCCGACGTTGCAGTACCGGCACTCGGTGCCAGGTGCTGCGACCGGCTCCTTGTACGCAAACTGGGGCAAGAAGTCTCTCGTCTCCATGATCGAGTAGTTCGGCTTGTCGACGAACAGGTCGGAGTAGACCTCGCCCGCTTCCTCATCAGCGTCATCCGCGATGCCGCTCGTGTGGGTGAGCAGGTGAAGCAGGGTGACGTCGGGGCTGATCGTCGTGCCGTCGAGGTCGACGTACTGGTGCACCGACGCCTCGAGGTCGAGGTCACCTCGGCCCACGAGCTGGAGCACCGCCACGCTCGTGAACAACTTGGTGATGGACGCAGTGTCGAAGCGGGTGTCCAGAGTGTTCGGGATGCCCCATCGCTGGGTAGCCAAACCACTCGCGTTCTCGAAGACCGTGGTCGGCCCCCGGCGCACGAGCACGACCCCCGAGAAGTCCTGTTCGGCCAGGAATCCGGCGAGTCCTTCGGTATCCATGCCCCGAGCCTACCGATCGGGTCTGCGCCCTACTGTCGCCTGCCGTCAGGAGCGGTGTGCTGCCACCCGAGGACCCATGACGCCGGCCGCCGCGACGATCAGCACGACCAGCACGCCAGCGACCCACGCGACTCCGGCGTAGCCGAGCAGAGCGAGTATCGGACCCGCGCTTGCCCCGCCGAGGGCGCCAGCGAGACTCATGATCGTGTCGGTGCGGCCCTGCACTCGCACCCGCGCCTCGCCGGTGACCAGGTCGGACACCAGCGCGGACCCCGACACCGTTGCCGCGCTCCAGCCGAGGCCAAGTAGCACGAGAGCGACGGTCACGGCAACGGTGTTCTCGGGTGAGGTGCCGATCAGCAGCACGGAGGCGGCGAACATCGCCTGCCCGGCGACGATCACGGTGAGCCTACCGAATCGGTCACTCGCCCATCCAAACACCGGCGACAGCGCGTACATCCCGGCGATGTGCAGGCTGATCGTGAAACCCACGATCGTCAGGCTCGTGCCCCGGCTGGTCATATGCACCGGAGTCATCGACATAATCGACACCATCACCGCGTGGCTCAGCGCAATCGTGCCCACGGCGAAGATCAGAGCCGAGCGGCCCCGAACGATACCCGCGTCTGCCGTGCGCGACAGGTGCACCTCGCGACCTCGGGCGAGCACGAGAGGGTCGGGCCGCAGCGCCACGAGGTAGAGGGCGGCCGCTGCGAGTTGGGCGACCACTGCGATCACGAAGGAGCCCGTGTGCTCAGGCAGCCCGAGCGCGTTCTGGATGAGTGTGCCCGGCCCCCACAGGTTCGGCCCGACCACCGCGCCAATGGTGGTCGACCAGACTACGAGGGAGAGATCACGGCCGCGGCGCTCGGGGGATGCGACATCCGTCGCGGCGAACCGGGCCTGAAGGCTGACAGACGTGGCGACCCCCAGCAGGGCAAATGCGACGAGCAAGAGCGGGAAAACGCCGAGCCCTGTCGCGACCACGGTGAGCACTGACCCCGCCGCCGCGATCACTGCACCGAGTGCGAGTGCGGGACGACGACCTAAGCGCATTGCAAAGCGGGCGAGCGGTATGGATGCCGCGGCGGCTCCCAATGTGCTGGCCACCGCCGCGCCACCCGCGAACGCCTCACCCGCAATTTCGGCTGCGATGACCGCCCCGATCGCCAGGGTCGCCCCCTGTCCGAGCCCCGCGAGCACCTGGCCGGCAACGAGAACCCGCACGACGCGGCTCTGCATGGCGGTGTCACTCACTCATCCAGTCTGGCCTACCGTGGGGTAGTGGCCACGTTCCGCTCGATCGAGTCACTGGCGCAGTTCATCGGGTCGTCGCCGACCGCGCGGCGCCGCATCATCGGCATCGCCGGCAGCCCCGGGGCGGGCAAGTCGACGATCGCCGGCGCGCTCGTGGCCCGCCTCGAGTCAGCCGCCGTTTTGCCGATGGACGGCTACCACCACCCTCAGGCCCGG
>JBJXDR010000169.1:0-27873 GCA_046155245.1 Rhodoglobus sp.
AGGTACACGTCACGCTGACCGATCTGGAACTTGCGCTCTACCGTGAACCCCGCGTTCTCGAGAGCCTGCGAGTAAATCTCCGCGATGATCTCGTTCGAGTAGTACGCCTGCGAGCCGACCACGATCGTCTCCGACGCACCGGAGGACGAACCCGAGTCCAACGGATCACCGGTCGCGCACCCTGACAGGGCCAATGCCGCCCCGACCACGACCGCACCCAGTGCGAACCGGCCCTTGTTCCTAGCTGTGAACATTACTTTTCCTTTTCATCACGCGGCGGGGGTTCCCACCACCGCACGGCGCCGGGATGGCGACGCGCGGACGTCCGTAACGCGACCCGCGGTGACACCGCGGGGCAAAACGAGGCGCTGGAGGAGCGCGAAGAGCCCGTCGAGCAGGAGGGCCAGCAGGATGATCAGAAGAGCGGCCCCGAGCATCCAGTCGAAACGACGAAGGGGCAGCCCGGCGAAAATCGGCAGGCCGAGGCCACCGAGCCCGATGAATGCGGCGACAGTGACCGTGGCCACTACTTGAAGGGTTGCCGCACGCAGGCCCCCGATCAACAGCGGAAGGCCGAGCGGAATCTCGACCTTCATAAGGATCTGCCACTCGGTCATGCCGACCGCGCGGGCAGCATCGATCACGTGGCGATCGATCTGCTCCAGCCCCGAGTAGGCCCCGGCGAGCACCGAAGGGATCGCGAGAAGCACAAACGCAATGAAGGCGGCCAGCGGCTTCTGCGTGACCCCGATCACCAGCACGAGCAACAGGATGAGTCCAAAGGAGGGAAGGGCCCGCGCGGCACCGGAGATGCCGACGGCCCACTCGCGACCGCGACCCGTGTGTCCGATGAGGTATCCCACCGGGATCGCGATGACTGCCGCAATGACAACGGAGACGAAGGTGTAGAAGAGGTGTTGAACGACCAGCAAGGGCAGTGACGGGCTGTCGGTAAGGCGCTCCGGCGAGAAGATCCACGCGAGGGCGTCGAGGAAGAGGCTCATACGCCCCTGCCAATCGACGGTACGAGCGGCACACGCTCGAGGCGTGGGGTTGCCGCACGTCGCGGTGCCCACGGCATAATCAGCCGACCCAACAGCACGAGCAGGTAGTCCACGACGAGCGCGATGATTACGACCGTCACGACCCCCGCGAGGATTTCTGGGACAATGCGCCTCTGGTACCCGTTGGTGAACAGATAGCCTAGGCTCTCGACTCCGATCAGGATGCCGACGGTGACGAGGCTTATGGTGCTGACGGCAGTTACCCGCAGGCCTGCGAGGATCACCGGCCCAGCCAGCGGAAACTCAACCGTCCAGAATCGGCGCCAACTGCCAAAGCCGACCGCGGTCGCCGATTGGCGGATCGCGGGATCGACGGAAGCGAGCGCATCCGAGACCGACCGCGACATGATCGCAACGGCGTAGATCGTGAGCGCGATCGACAGGTTCAGGGAGCTGAGATAGCTGATGCCGAGAAGCGGCGGCAGCACGACGAAAAGGGCGAGCGACGGGATCGTGTACAGCAGGCCCGCCAGGGTGAGCAGGATGCCGCGGCTCAGCCGGTATCGATAAGCGAGAAAGCCGAGCGGAATCGAGAGCAGGAAACCGATCACGATGGGTGGAATAGCCAGGGCAATGTGCTCGAGGGTGAGCCGCCCGATAAGCGGGAGGTTGTTCAGTACCCAGGTCACGAGAACTCCCCCGCGAGCACTCCGGCAGCGCGGCCTTCGGAGTCGACGAGGATCTTGCCGCGGGGCGTGTCGCGGATCGTCAACGCCCGTTTGCCCTGACGCACACCGATGAAGTTTTCGACGAACTCGGATGCCGGGTTCGACATGATCTCTGTGGGGCTTCCGATCTGAGCGATGCGGGCACCCTCCTCGAGGATGACCACCTGGTCGCCGAGAAGAAACGCCTCGTCGATGTCGTGGGTCACGAAGATGACGGTCTTATCGAGGTCGCGCTGCAGCCGGATGGTCTCTTGCTGCAGTTCGGCGCGCACGATCGGGTCGACCGCGCCGAAGGGCTCATCCATCAGCAGGATGTTCGGATTGGCTGCAAGCCCGCGAGCAACGCCCACCCGCTGCTGCTGGCCACCGGATAGCTGGCTCGGGTAGCGGTCGGCCAGCTCCCGATCCAGGCCGACCGTATCGAGCAGTTCCAGGGCCTGCGCACGCGCCAGCTTGCGCGGCACGCCGTTGAGCACGGGTACGGTCGCGACGTTGTCGATGACCTTGAAGTGCGGCAGCAGACCCGAGTTCTGCATGACATAACCAATACTGCGCCGAAGCGTGACCGGGGCGCTGCTCAGGATGCTCTCGCCGTCGATCTCGATCGCCCCGGAGGTGGGATCCACCATGCGGTTGATCATTCGCAGGAGGGTGGTCTTGCCGCTGCCCGATGAGCCCACCAAGACCGTGGTCTTGCGGGACGGCATGACAAGACTGAAGTCGTCCACTGCGACGGTTCCATTGGGGAACGTCTTCGATACCGAACGGAACTCGATCATGGGTGACGGCTCATTCCTCGTGCCCGAACACGAATCGACACTTGCCAGTACTCAGTCGCCGTTCTTGCGACCTACTCAGGGCTCAACATTATTCGCAGGGTCCGGCATTCCGGTTTGGTGAGAACAATTTCACCCGGTACACACAGCTACGCAAATCGGGGCCTTTAACGCGCGGCGAAAGGCCCCACAAGCATCGCGTGGGTTGCCTCGTGCGCCGTCCGCAAGAAAGCGTCGTCTCCCCGAGGGTCCCTGGCGAAAGCGCGCGCTGCGAGCGCATCGGCGACCTCGAGCGCTGCCTCCAGTTGAAAACGGTTCTCCGGGGTGTCCGCGATAGCGAATCGGGCGACGAGTCCGTCGAAGAGCCGGTTGGACATGATCGAATTGAAGGGGCGCTCAGTCGGAGCGGGACGGAGATCGATCACGTCGCCCACCCGCAGACCGCGGTACCCGGCCTCGTTGCGAAACTCGTCGGCGAGGATGTCGAGGGCACCGCGCACGGCGGAGTCCCAGTTCTCGTGCCGCGCGTCGACGACATCGTCCGTGAGACGGCTCAGCACCCGCTCAAGGTTGCGTGCCGCGAGGGCCTGGAGAAGGGCGATCCGGTCCGGAAAGTAGCGGTAGACAGTACCAATGGAGGCACCGGCGCGTTCGGCGACCATGGCCGTCGTGAGCCGCTCGAAGCCGATCTCGTCGACAACGGCTGCCGCGGCATCCAGCAGAGCGGTCAGGCGAGCAGTACTGCGAGCCTGCACCGGCGAGTTGCGCAGGGCCACGAGTGTTTCGGGCGAGTACTCCATAGTGTCGTGCGCAGTCACGGCAAACTCCTTTACAGTTCGAACTACATCCTAGCTCTCTACATGAGGAACTGTCGGCGAGAATGCGAGAATGTGGACATGTGCGGTCGATTCGTTGTGGCGGGCGCTTCCAGCGATCTGGTGGATCTCTTTGACGTCGACCTACCCGCGGATGATCTGCCTGCCCCGTCGTGGAATGTCGCCCCGACCGACCGCGTTGCGATCGTGCTCGACACAATTTCCAAGACCGGGGACGACGACGTGCCCGTGCGCCGCCTTGAGTCCGCTCGCTGGGGTCTCGTGCCGGGTTGGGCCAAGGACCCCAAGGTTGGCGTGACCGCGTTCAACGCCCGGATCGAGACGCTCAGCGACAAGGCGCACTTCAAGAACGCGGTTCGCAAGCGGCGGGCGGTCGTTCCGGCGACCGGTTACTACGAGTGGCACACCGTCGCAGGCACGAAGACGCCACACTTCATCCATCTGCCGGACGGCGAGCTGTTCGGCTTCGCGGGGCTGTACGAGTGGTGGCGCATTCCCGCGGCGGGCAACGATGCGACGGTTAAGTGGTTGCTGTCGACCACGATCATCACCCGCGCCGCGACCGGCGAGCTTGCCAGCATCCATGACCGCATGCCGCTGTTTCTTCAGCCAGAGCTGCTCGACGAGTGGCTCGACCCCCACACCGACGAGCCCGACGAGGTGCTCGAGGCCGCTTTCGCCGGTGGCGAAAAGCTCGCGGCGCGCGCCGAGTTCTACGCCGTGGGCCGGGCCGTGGGCAACGTGCGCAACAACTCTCCGGAGCTCATCGAGCGCGCAGGGCCAGAACTCAGTCAGCTATAGCTGGCAGACTGGGCCAATGGCTCGCCCCGATGCATCCGGCAAGCCCGTCGGCGCACCCGAGCAGATCATGCATCGTGCCGCGCGCATCGAGGATGCGTTCCATCGGTGGCGAGAGCGTCGCGGCCGTCGTCGCGGGCTGGAGACCACAGTCATCCCGTACACGGGCTACGGGGCGCCGGGCTGGGCCCGCGTGTTGTGCCGAGTGGTGCTCACTCGTGGTGGCGACGGAGCCAAACAGCGCGCCGCGAAGGTGCGCGGATGGCGGAGTTTCTTCAGCATCCCCGTCGATGACGTGGAGGTCACCGTCTCTATCGGATCGGTGGAGCTGCGTGTCCGCCCGGAGCGCGGCGGCATCGTCGACGTGCGCATCCCGGTGGACCTGACGACCGGATGGCGCAAGGTGAAGCTGCGCACCGACGACACCGAGCCCGTCACCACGAAGGTCTTCATCGTCGATCCAGACGGGGGGTTCGGCATCGTGTCCGACGTCGATGACACGGTCATGGTCACCGCGCTGCCGCGCCCCTTCCTTGCCGCCTGGAACACCTTCGTGCTCGACGAGCACGCGAGAACTCCCGTAGCCGGCATGGCTGTGTTGTACGAGCGACTCACCCGCGCGAATCCCGGAGCCCCCGTGATCTACCTGTCCACGGGCGCGTGGAACGTGGCCCCGACGCTCAACCGTTTTCTCCATCGCAACCTCTACCCGCGTGGTCCGCTGCTGCTGACCGACTGGGGTCCCACTCACGACCGGTGGTTCCGTAGCGGACAGGATCACAAGCGCACCAGCCTCGAGCGGCTTGCCGCCGAGTTCCCGGGCATGAAGTGGCTGCTGATCGGGGACGACGGCCAGCACGACGAGAGTATCTATGGGCACTTCGCGGCCGAGTATCCCGAGAGTGTCGCCGCGATCGCGATTCGCCAACTCAGCCCCGGCGAGGCGGTGCTCGCGGGTGGTCGAAGCAAGGGAGAGCCGGAGGCGGGTTCGACCGTGCCCTGGTTCTACTCGCCCGACGGAGCGGGTCTTTCGAAGCAACTTCTTGCCGCGGGGCTCCTCTCGGTATAGCTGCCCGAGGGCGCTCGGGCATCCATACCCCCCAAACGGGGGCACCCAAGCGCTTGACCCCGCTACCTTGCGCTGATAGTTTTCAGAAGCTGATCGGTGTGTCCCCCTAAAGGAGGACCGCCGCTAAAGCGGTTCTGTACCCCCACAGAACCGGTTCCTACCCGAAGGGAACGCAGCACAATGAACGCTGTACTCGCGACCGCCCCCCCGGTCGCTTCCGGCCTGCCGGTCGCGGTGGCGATTGCCGTCGCCGTGACCGCGGTCGTGGCTCTGGTGATGGTCGCGGTGGTGCTTCGACGCACGTTGCGCCCCACCAAGCTCACGGTCGGCATCAGCGTCATCTCCGCCCTCGCTGTTCTCATCGGTGCCCTGCTCGTTGGTGGCTCGCTTACCCAGCCACCAACGGCAGCGGCAACCGAGGGCCTGTCCCTCCGTGGCGTAGCGCACGCGTCCATCGAGCTCAAGCTCACCGGTCTGCAGCTTCCCACCATCTGACGCGCGCCGTCAGCCGAGCAGTCCGTTACTGGATAACGGCCTGACACTCATCGAAGCAGTGCACGAACGGGCCCGTTTCGCCCGAGAGCGTGCGACGAGCCACGAGGATGCGACGGGCCGCGTCGTCGATGATGGACTCATCGATGGTTCCGGCGAGCACCGCATCGCGGATGGCCGCCACCACTCTCGGCACGTCGATGGCGCCGACGTAGAGCAGCATCGTGTTGCCAGCCCCGGCCGCCCGCACCGCGTTCTGGTAGGGGTCAGCCAGGTCGGGGCGGCCCGAGTTCAACAGCATCGCCATGTCGTCAGTGATGATGAGACCCTCGAATCCCAGTTCCTCACGCAACAGTTGGTGCCAGAGCGGCGATAGTGTCGCGGGCTGCGCATCGACAGCGTCGAACTGCAGGTGCCCCATCATGACGAACTCCGCACCAGCGTTGATGCCGGCAGCAAAGGGAGGCTCGTGATCGACCCGCCACTCGTCGAGGGTGATGGCCGTGGTCGGGATGCTCGAGTGTGAGTCCCCGGGCGAGACTCCGTGGCCGGGGAAATGCTTGAGGGTGGACAGCACGGTGCCGCGCTCACCTTCCACGGCCGCGGCCACCCGCGCCGCGGCATCCACTGCTGTCGCGCCCATCGAGCGGTCGTAGATGAAGGACTCGGGGTCGCCAGTGACATCGGCGACGATGCCGAAGTTGACCGAGACGCCGAGGCTCGCGAGGAGCGCGGCGCGGCTCGCGAACGCGTCGCGGGCCGCACTGGGGTCGAGGAATCTGAGCTCTTGGGCGGATGCCGCGACGTCGGTATCGATGCGTCGAACGATGCCGCCCTCCTGATCGATACCGAGCAGCAGCGGCAACCCCGGCTCGGGGCTCATGGCGGGCGTCATCCACGCGAGTTGATCGGCAGGCTCGGGCACGTTGTCGCCCATGAGGATCAGGCCGCCGACCTGGTTCTGCGCCGCGAAGGCGGCCATCGAGCCGACATCGAGTCCGGGCACGTGCACCATGAGCATCGACCCGATCTTCTGGTCGAGCGTCATGACGCTCAGTCGCGCGTCGGCGTAGAGCTCTATGGGATCCACGGGGTGCGGCACGAGGTCCGACGCTCGGCGCGGCTCGGCCAACGGCGCCGCGGCCGTGCAGCCCGCGAGGGCCGTGACGAGCGCCAGGGCGGCGCATCCGAGCACTCGTCGAACGCCCGCGTTGGCCATGCGGCGATGCTAACACCGCCCGGAGGCGGCCCTACGATTGGGCCATGAACCCCAGCCTCCCGGCTTTGCTGAGGGCCACGCATCTCGGCGCTAGCGTGGCCGTGACTGCCGTAGGGGTGGTTCTGGGGCTCGGCGTGGGGCTTGAGCCGTGGCGGGTTGTTCTGTTCGGGTTCGCATTGCTGGCGCATCAGTTCTCGGTGGGGTGGTCGAATGACTGGCTCGACGCGGAGCGCGACCAGGCCGTTGGCCGCACCGACAAGCCGCTCGTCTCCGGAGTCATTTCGGTGAGGACCGTGCGCACTGCGGCGATCGTCGCTCTGCTGCTCGCCCTCGTGCTGACCCTGCCCCTCGGCTGGGCCGCGACACTCGCTCACGCGCTCTTCATTGCCTGCGGTTGGGGCTACAACCTGGGTCTCAAGGGCACCCCCTTCTCGGTCGCGGCCTACGCGATCGGATTCGGGACGCTACCGCTCGTGGTGACCCTCGCCTTGCCGCAACCCGCCCTCGCCGCGCCGTGGGCCATTGCCGCTGCCGCGCTGCTCGGCTGTGCAGCGCACTTCGCGAATGTACTGCCCGATCTGGAGGACGATGCCGTAACCGGCGTGAGGGGTCTGCCTCAGCTGCTCGGGGCACGCTGGTCGGGAGCCCTCATGGGCGTCGCGCTTCTTGCTGCGGCCGCGCTGGTGTTGTTCGGCCCGGGATCGGTCGACTTCCCGCGGGTTATCGCTGCGGCATCCGTGGCCCTGGCTGCACTGGTGGGAACTCTGCTCGCCGTGACCTCACGGTCGCGCCGACTGCTGTTCCCCCTGATCCTGATCTCTGCCGTGGGCCTCGTCGCCCTGCTCGCCCTCTCCGGTAGTCGCCTGCTCGCCTGACGGCTCGGTCACTCGCCGCGGGTTTCGGATCCCGACGAACGACACGATGCCCCCCACGATGAGCAACGCTCCGGTGATCACGAGCACGCGATGGAAGCCGTCGACGTCAAGCTCCCCCACGATGATGAGCCCGAGCATCGCGATGGCCACGAGACCGGCGACCCGCGCGACCGCGTTATTCACTGCAGAACCGATGCCGGCCTGCTCGGCCGAGACCGACCCGAGCACGGCGGCCGTCAACGGCGCGACAGTCATGGAGAGCCCGACCGCGAACAGCAGGATGCCCGGCAGCACATTCACGAAGTAATTGACGTTCTCCGCGATACCCAGCATGGCAAGGAACCCCACCCCGGAGATGATCGGACCAGCCGTCATGAACACGCGCGGCCCGAAGCGCCCGCTCAGGCCACCGAAGTACGACGACAGCAGCACATTCGCGATCGACACGGGCAGCAGCGCAAGCGCGGCGACAGTGGCCGTGAATCCCGCGACCTCCTGCAGGAAGATCACGATGATGAATCCGCCGATCGACAGCGCGGCGTAGACGAAGACCGTGGTCAGGTTGCCCGCACTGAAATTGCGGATGCGAAACAGGCCGAGCGGAAGCATCGGGTCGCGCGCTCGGCGCTGCCACCACAGGAACGCGGCGAAGCTGAGCAGCCCCAGCCCGAACGACAGGTAAATCGCGGGGTTGGACCACCCGAGGTTGCCCTGCTCGATCAGCGCGAACACCGGTCCGCCAAGGCCGAGAACGCCAAGCACGGCCCCGGGGTAGTCGATGCGCACACCAGGCCTGCGAGTGTCTTTCTGGCCGAGCATCCCGAGCAGGATGAGGGTGGCTGCGATCGGCAGCACGTTGATGGCGAAGACGAGCCGCCAGCTGAGGTAATCCACGAAGATGCCGCCAAGGAACGGGCCGGCGAGAAAGGCGGCGCTCGTCCAGGCCGTCCACTGGCCGATCGCGCGGGCCTGGGCCGCGTCACGGAACGTCGACATGATGATCGCGAGCGAGCTGGGCACGAGCAGCGCGCCCGCGATGCCCTGAACTGCGCGCATCGCGATGACGAACTCCGCCGAGCCCGCGACGGCGATGAGCACGGATGCCACGCCGAACCCCACGAGTCCCACCCTCAGCACGACAATGCGCCCGTAGACGTCGGAGAGTGACCCGGCGAGGAGGATCAGCGAACCGAGGGTGATGAGGTAGGCATCGACGATCCACTGCTGCACGCTCAAACCACCGCCAAGCTCGTCCGTCATGGCGGGGAGGGCGACGTTGATGACTGAGCTGTCGAGAAAAGCGACAAACGAGGCGAGCACGGCAATGATGAGCACAAGACGCTGTTGTCGGGTCATGCAGACAGTAAACACCCGACGCCCAGCAACTATGCCCGCAGGCTTCTGCCCGCACACTCTGGCCGCACAATGGACACATGGCATCCGTCGGAACGAACTGGTCGGGCTTTCACGCATACGAGGCCGCGGTTCTGCACCACCCCACATCGGTCGCCGAGGTGCAGGAGCTCGTTGCACGCGCGCCGCGCATACGTGCGCTCGGCAGTCGCCACTCGTTCTCCGCGATGGCCGACTCTGCCGAGTTGGTGTCTCTGGATGCGCTGCCGCCCGACATCCGCATCGACCCCGATACCGAGACCGTGTCGTTCAGCGCGGGAATGCTCTACGGCGAACTCGGAACCGCTCTTCAGGCCGAGGGCTGGGCGCTGCGCAATCTCGCTTCTCTGCCACACATCTCGGTCGCTGGTGCGATCGCGACAGCCACCCACGGCTCGGGCGTGCACAACGGCACGCTCGCTCGGGCCGTGGCGGGACTCGAACTCGTCACTGCGTCGGGGGAGCTTCTGACTGTCGGCCCGGCCGACGATCGCTTCGACGGGTCGATCGTCTCTCTTGGCGCGCTCGGCATCGTCACCCGGATCACGCTCGACATCGAGCCGACCTTCGACGTGCGACAGGACGTGTACGAGGGCCTCACGTGGCCGTTGCTGCTCGAGAACTTCGACGCGATCATGTCCCGCGCCTACAGCGTGAGCGTCTTCACCGACTGGCGAGGCGAGCTGGTCGGGCGGGTCTGGCTCAAGAGCGTGATCAGTGCGGCACGGCCGCCCGGGGAGGTCTACGGCGCACGGCCGGTGGAGGGGCCGCGGCATCCGATCGCGAATGCCGACCCCATCAACACGACACAACAGCTCGGCGTGCCCGGTGCGTGGATCGACCGGCTGCCGCACTTTCGCCTGGAATTCACGCCGAGCAACGGCGAGGAGCTGCAGAGCGAGTACCTCGTGCCCCGCCGGCACGCGATCGCCGCGATCGAAGCCGTGCGCGCGCTCGGCCCCCGCATCACGCCGCTGCTGCACGTGAGCGAGCTACGGTGCATCGCGGCCGACTCGCTGTGGCTCAGCGGTGCCTACGAGACGGATGCGATGGGCATCCACTTCACCTGGCACTTCGAGCCCGACGCCGTGCTGGCCCTACTCCCGGTCGTTGAGGAGGCTCTCGCACCCTTCGGGGCACGCCCGCACTGGGGCAAGCTGTTCCACGAGGTCGACCGGAGTCTCTACCCGCGGCTCGACGACTTCGTCGCGCTCGCCGAGCAACTCGATCCCGAGCGCAAGTTCGGGAACGAGTGGCTCGAGCGCTACGTCTACTAGGAGGCGCCGAGCATCCCGACGCTGGTCACCCGCACGACGGCGATGCCCGCCTCCGCCGACGCGGCGAGATCGACAGTCGCGCTGATACCCCAGTCATGGTCGCCCGCGGGATCGTCGAAGATCTGCCGCACCGCCCAGTGCTCGGGATGCTCGGTGATGATGATCATCGCCGGGCCCCGGGCATCCGGCCCCGTACCCAGCGTGTCGTGCTCGTCGAAGTAGGCGTCCATCGCGGCTGCCCAGCGGTCGGCGTCGAATCCGGATGCTGCGTCGAGTTCGCCGAGCGCCTCCCAGTCCTCGAGACCCGCGAGTTGCACCCGCCGGAACAGTTCGTTCCGCACCAGCACGCGGAACGCACGGGGATTACTGAGCACCGACGGCTGGCGCACCTCGACGGTCTCGGCGGCCGAAGCCGCCGACGACCCAAGCGTGCCGCTGATCATCGCCTCCCACTCGTCGAGCAGGCTCGAGTCGACCTGGCGCACGACCTCGCCGAGCCACTCGATCAGGTCGCGCAGCTCCTCGGTCTTGGCGTCATCGGGGATCGTCTGGCGCGCGGCGCGATAGGCGTCGGAGAGGTAGCGCAGCACAAGGCCCTCGCTGCGGGCGAGCTTGTAGTAGCCCACGAAATCCGCAAAGGTCATTGCGCGTTCGTACATATCGCGCACGACGGTCTTCGGGCTCACAACGAAGTCGCCGATCCAGGGCTGGCTCCCGCTGTAGGTCTCGAATGCGGCCTCGAGTAGTTCCTCGAGGGGCTTCGGCCAGGTGATCTGCTCCAGGAGGTCCATGCGCTGGTCGTACTCGATGCCCTCGGCCTTCATCGCGGCGACCGCCTCGCCTCGCGCCTGGAATTGCTGTTGCGAGAGCACCGGCCGCGGATCGTCAAGAGTGGCCTCGAGCACCGAGATCATGTCGAGGGCGTAGGTGGGCGACGCACGGTCGAGCAGCTCGAACACCGCGAGCGCGAAGGGTGACAGCGGCTGGTTGAGCGCGAAGTTGGGCTGGAGGTCGACCGTGAGGGCGATCGCGCCATCCGCCGTCTGGGTCACGACGCCCGCTGTGCGCAGCGTGCGGTAGATCGACAGCGCACGGCGAGCAAGTGCGAGCTTGTTGCCCCAGGTCTCGTGGCTCTCGAAGATCAGGTCGCGCATGGTGCCGAACGCGTCGCCGCCACGGGCGATCACGTTGAGAATCATCGAGTGGCTCACCTGCAGGTGGCTAGTCAGTGTCTCTGGCTCGGCAGCGATCATCCGCTCGAAGCTCGTCTGGCTCCACGAGACGAATCCCTCCGGAGCCTTCTTGCGCACGATCTTCTTGACCTTCTTGGGGTCGTCGCCCGCCTTCGCGACCAGCCGGGCATTTTCGGCTTCGTGCTCGGGAGCCTGCGCAACTACGGTGCCCGCCGTGTCATATCCGGCGCGGCCGGCCCGCCCCGCGATCTGGTGGAATTCGCGGGCGCTGAGCTGGCGCATCCGGGTGCCGTCGAACTTGGTGAGTGCCGTCAGGAGCACGGTACGGATGGGCACGTTAATGCCGACCCCGAGCGTGTCGGTGCCGCAGATCACCCGCAGCAGGCCGCGCTGGGCGAGTTGCTCGACCAGCCGCCGGTACTTCGGCAGCATTCCGGCATGATGCACGCCGATTCCCGAACGGATGAGCCGTGACAGAGTCTGCCCGAAGACCGTCGTGAACCGGAAGCTGCCGATCGCCTCGGCGATCTCGTCCCGATGCTCCCGACTGATGATCTTGATGCTCGTCATCGCCTGAGCGCGCTCAAGCGCGGCCGCTTGAGAGAAGTGCACGATGTAGATCGGCGACTGGCCGGTGTGCAAGAGATCCTCCACAGTCTCGTGCACCGGGGTGAGCGCATAGGAGTAATGCAGGGGCACCGGTCGATCCACGCCGGTGATGAGACTCGTCTCGCGCCCGGTTCGACGGGTCACATCGTCGGCGAGTTCCTTCATGGGCCCGAGAGTCGCCGACATGAGCAGGAATTGCACCTTCGGCAGGGTGAGCAGCGGCACCTGCCAGGCCCACCCGCGGTCGGGGTCCGCATAGAAGTGGAACTCGTCCATGACGACCTGATCGACGGGTGCGTCGGCTCCGTGGCGCAGGGCGAGGTTGGCGAGAATCTCCGCGGTGCAGCAGATGATCGGGGCATCCGGATTGACGCTCGAATCGCCCGTGACCATACCGACGTTCTCGGCACCGAAGATATCGACGAGGGCGAAGAACTTCTCGCTCACGAGGGCCTTGATCGGCGCGGTGTAGAACGTGCGTTTGCCTTGGGCTAGAGCCACGAAGTGAGCCGCGATGGCGACGAGGGACTTGCCCGTGCCAGTCGGCGTGCTCAGAATCACGTTGGCTCCCGAGACGAGTTCGATGAGCGCCTCGTCCTGTGCGGGATAGAGCGGAAGGCCGCGTTCGGAGGCCCACGCCTCGAAGGCGTCGTACGCGGCATCCGCATTCCAGGGCCGCGGAGCGCGCTGCAGCAGGGTTTCGGATGCCATGGCTCAACCGTAAACCGGCCCGGCAATCTGACTTGACATGGCTGGCTATTGTCATTGGGCCCCGAATGCCTAGGGTCGGACTCACGACCGAGCGCGTCGTCGACGAGGCCGAGCGACTCGCCGACGAAGTGGGCTTCACCCACCTCAGCCTGTCGAACCTCGCCGCCCGGCTCGGCGTTCAGCCGCCCAGCCTCTACAAGCACATTGCGGGTCAGGACGCCCTGCAGCGCACGATTGAGTCGCGCGCGAAGGCGGAGCTCGCCGAGGTGATGCGGGATGCCGCGGTCGGCCGCTCCGGACCCGACCGACGCCGATGCCGTCGCGGCCAGCGTGCGGGCGATCGACGTGCTTCGCGGCGCACTGTCGGGCTATGGCCTGACGGGCGATGACGAGATCGACGCGATCCGCTCCCTGCGTTCCGCCCTACACGGCTTTGTCGCACTCGAGGCCGCCGGGGGCTTCGGCTTGCCACTTGACGTGGACCGCAGCTACACGCGACTCGTCGAGATGCTGCTCGTCACCCTCGAGCGCTAGGCGCGAAGGGGCTCCGCCCGTAGCCTGAGGGGGTGCTGGAGATCTCCGACCTGCGCCCGTTCATCCCGGCTCTCGATGTCGCGCGCTCGGTGCGGTTCTACCGCGCGCTCGGCTGGGACGTCGTCGACGTCGGGCCGGGCCTCCAGCTCATCACCGCCTCCGAGCAGCACTTCTACCTCCAGGACTTCCCGGACCGGCACGTCGCCGAGAACACGATGCTCCACCTCACCGTCGAGGATGCCGCGGCGTGGCACGACCACGTCGCCGCAATGATCCGCGCCGATCCGGACCTCGGATGCCGGGTGCAGCCGCCGCGCCGACAGGACTACGGCGCGCTCGTCACGTTCGTCCACGATCCGGCCGGGGTACTGCTGCACTTCTGCCAGTGGGACTAGCCGGTGTGCGCGGCCGCTACCCTCGCGTAGACACTCTCGACGTAGGCCCAGAATCCGGCGACGTCGAGGCGCGTGGCCACGTTCGCATTGGCGATGGGTGGATCGAAGTCGACAACGGTCATGCCGGTCGTGAACTCCCCTGACGTCTCGATGTCGACACGAGCCGGTCGCAGGGTGAATAGGTCGGGGCGAGCGACGTAGGCCACCGCGCACACGTCGTGTACGGCCTGACCGTCCCAGTCCTCGTCATTGGGGGTGAAGTAGAAGGTCGCTAGCGGAACGATCAGGTTATCGGCGAGACGTCCCAGCTCCTTGAGGCGCGCGATGACCGCGGCGTTGGCCTGTGCCTGGAGCGTCAGGTCGAGGCCGATCATGGTGACCCGCCAGTCCGCGTCGAAGACGATGCGCGCGGCCTCAGGGTCGGCCCAGATGTTGAACTCGGCAGACACCGTTGCGTTGCCCCTCGTGTAGGAGCCGCCCATGATCGTGAACGATGCCGCCCACCTGGCAATGGCGGGCTCACGCTCAAGCGCCAGAGCGATATTGGTCAGCGGACCGATCGCCACGAGATGGATGCTGCCCGGCGCGGCGCGAAGGCTGTCGATGATGAAGTCGACGGCGTGGTCGGCGTGAGGCTCGAGCTCGGCTTCCGGCAGCACAACGTCGCCGAGCCCACCCACGCCGTGCACATGTGCGGCGTTGCGGCTCGCGCGAGTGAGAGGCTCGGCGGCGCCGGCCGCAACGGCGACCTTGTGGAAGCCGAGGTACTCCCGCAACTGGAGAGCGTTGCGGGTAGTGGTCTCCAGCGGCACATTGCCGCCGACAGTCGTGACCCCCACGAGGTTAAGGTTCGGGTCACCGTGCGCCAGCAGCAGAGCCAGCGCGTCATCGAGCCCGGGGTCGCAGTCAATCAGAATGGAGCGCGCCATGGCTTGAGCGTACGCCGGTGGTTTCGATACGCGCTTCGCGCTACTCAACCCGCCTAGAATCTTGTGTGCCCTCCATTGACCCTGCCGAACTCGCGACCACCCTCAGGGTGCTCGGCCAGTTGGCTCAGATCGACGAGGAGGACGACGACTTCGTCACGGTGCGGCGCGCGACGGCCGGCATGTTCAAGGCGGTCAAGAAGACGCGGCGTCTCGAGAAGCGAGCCGAGATTGCGGACGCGGACCGCAGCGTGATCGCGGCCACCGCCACCGGGGCACCGGACCGGATCGATGACGAGACCCGGGGCATCCCGATCTCGACCACCACGACAGCACCCAGCGCGGGAACGCTCATCAAGGCCCGCTCGTGCTACATCTGCAAGCAGCCGTACACGCGCGTCGACGCGTTCTACCACCAGCTCTGCCCCGACTGCGCGGCACTGAGTCATGCGAAACGGGATGCCCGCACCGACCTCACGGGCAGGCGCGCGCTGCTCACCGGCGGCCGCGCCAAGATCGGAATGTACATCGCGCTGCGCCTGCTGCGGGATGGCGCACACACCACTATCACGACGCGCTTTCCGCGGGATGCCGTGCGCCGCTTCACGAGCCTGCCCGACTCGGCCGAGTGGATCGACCGTCTGCGGGTCGTAGGTATCGATCTGCGCGACCCCGCCCAGGTGATTGGACTCGCCGACTCGGTCGCAGAGCAGGGGGCCCTCGACATCCTCATCAACAACGCGACCCAGACCGTGCGTCGCTCCCCCGGCGCCTACCAGCCACTCGTGGATGCCGAGCTCGCCCCGCTGCCCGACGGTCCGCTCCCCGAGCTGGTCACCTTCGGCCACACGAACGACCAGCACCCGCTCGCTCTCGAGCGCAGCCTCGCCGCGCACCCGATCCTCGCGGCGGCAGCCGACACGAGTGCGGCCGCACAGGAGCTCGCCGATCAGGCAATGGGTGCCGGGAACTCCTCGCTCGACCGCCTCGCCGCTGGCACAGCGATCGACGCCGGCGGGCTGCTGCCCGACCTCGACGACGCGAACTCGTGGACTCAGGCAGTGCACGAGGTCGACCCGCTCGAGATGCTTGAGGTGCAACTGGCCAATACGACGGCCCCGTTCATCCTGATCTCGCGACTGCGCCCGTCGATGGCCGCGGCCGCCGCGCGACGCAAGTACGTGGTCAACGTGAGCGCCATGGAGGGGGTGTTCGGGCGTGGGTACAAGGGGCCGGGGCATCCGCATACCAACATGGCGAAGGCGGCCGTGAACATGCTCACTCGCACAAGCGCGCGCGAGATGTTTGAGACCGACGGGATTCTCATGACAAGTGTCGACACCGGGTGGATCACCGACGAGCGGCCCCACCCGACGAAGGTTCGCCTCGCGGAGGAGGGCTTCCATGCACCGCTGGATCTCGTTGACGGCGCGGCCCGGGTGTACGACCCGATCGTGCGCGGCGAGGCGGGCGAGGACGTCTTCGGGGTGTTCCTCAAGGACTACGCGCCGAGCAACTGGTGAGCGCCGCATTGCCCCCCGGCATCGAAGTCGGCACGCGCGTCGTGATCCGCTACCGGCTCGATGACGGGCGGGCCACGGATGCGCTGGGCGAGCTCACCACGCTGAACGCGACGCACGCCGTGGTCAACACCAAACGCGGTCTCGAGTCAGTGCCGCTCGATCGGGTCATCGCGGCCAAACGCGTGCCCCCGCCGCCGGAACGCCGGCGGCCGTCAGTCGATTGACGAACGACCGGCGGCTTAGCGGATCCGAGGTGTGCGCCGCCGACCGCGATAACGGGCTAACGAACTCCGCAAGACCTTCACGAGCTCGTCGGCGAGACGCTCTTGCGCGGTGGTACCGAATGCGAGCACCGGGCTCAGCATCGTGCGATCATCCTGGTCGGAGGCGGTCTCACCGATGGAGATTACGTGCGTGACTAGCGGGCCACCTATGGACTGACTGCTCATGGGAATCCCTGCACTCGACGCGGACGATGGCGCCGCCGAGGACCAGAGCAACTGGACCAAAGACTACACCCGCGCACCCGACGGTGCCGGTTCGCTCAGTCCGACTTGTGGCGCGGAGCGAAGGCGCTAGGAAGAAGCACATCGAGGGTGCGGTTCGCGACACCCTCTGCGACAGTGCGAAGCGGCAGGTTGTTGCGGCGAGCGTACGAGCGCAGCGCCTCGAACGCCTCATCGACGCTCATGAGGCCCATCGCCGAGAGCACCCCCTTGGCCTGCTCGATCAAGATGCGGCTCTCCAGCGCCCGCTGGAGTTGCTCCGTGACGATTCCGGTCTCGCGGATGCTGCGCTCCTGGAGAATGCCGATCGTCGGGACGTCCGCGAGCGCCTGTGCAACCGTGGCGTCGGTCGGATTCAGCGCGCCCACCTTAGAACTGAAGAGGTTCATCGCCCCCAGGATCTGGCCGCGAAGTCGCAGCGGCGTCGCGTAGACGGCGTGCTTTCCCTGGAGCAGAGCCGCAGAACGGAATGCCGGCCATTGGGCGCCGTCCTTGTCGATATCGGCCACCGACACGGCCTTGCCCGTGTTGAAGCAGTCCACGCACGGCCCGACTCCCGCCGCCAGCTGCATGACCTCGACGAAGTCGGCCTCCTCGCTCGTGGATGCCACGAGCTGGAGGTCACCGGATTCGTCAGCGAGCAGCAGCCCACCCGAGTCGACGTCGAGAACTCGAACACACACCTCGACCAGCGTGTGGAGCAGATCGATGACGTCGTAGTCATCAATGAGGGTGTCCGCGACGGTGACGAACGCCTCGGTGATCAACTGTTCTCGCGTAGCCTCGGGCATGTCGTGTCCTGACAGGAGAGTCGTGGCCGCGGTAATTGCGGTGGCTATTGGCCGAGTGTACCCGCAGTTCCCCCACCCCGGGTACTACTCGGCCGCACCCACCCGGCGGCCGACGACTACTTCGAGCGTCGCGCGATCAGCCGAGGCCCGACGACCAGCGCAAGCCCCAGAATCCCGATCAGCGCGGCCGCCGTGAGCGGCAGCGAGTAGTCGACGCCGGTGCTCGCGAGGCTTCCCGTGTTGAGCAGTCCGGTCGGGCGCCTGTTGCTGGAGAAGCTCTGCGACGCGGGGGTCACGACTGGCGGGGTCACGACGGGCGGTGTCACTACCGACGAGTCGACTACCTCAACCGTGACAATGCCGCTCTCCCGCGTCGTGGTCGTGGTGATCGCGCCAACCGTCGAGGTGCGCACACACAGGTTCTGGCTGTTGATCGTGTTGTCGTCGAGGGTGACAGCCCCGGTGAGAGCGATCAGGCGACCGTTGATCGTTGCGCCGGACTGAGCAGCGATGGACGAATAAGCGAGCACCGTCCCGACGAAGTTGGCGTTGCTGCCGATCGTTGCCGAGCTACCGACCTGCCAGTAGACGTTGCAGGCCTGGGCGAGTCCGGTGAGGATCACCTGGCTTCCGGCCATTACCGTGAGTGTCTCGGTCGATGCCTGAAAGATGAACACGTCATCCGCGGTCACACCGTGAATCTCCATGGTGCCGTCGAGCAGCAGGCTCGCAGCGGAGCGGTAGACGCCGGCGAGGTAAATCCCGCCAGCGAGGTTCGCGACGACTTCATCTGTTACCGGGGCGAGAGCCACAATGCCGTACGCGTCGGTGGCATCCGCCATGGCGGTGCCCGCGGCCCCGTTGGCCACCTCGATCGCGCCGTCGACCTGACCGGCGAGAAGTTGCTGGTCGGTTCCCGGGGTGAGGGCGACATCGCCCTCGACTGCCGAACCCGACGTCTCAGTGATTGTCGCTGCGGCGATGATGACGTAGTCCTCGGCGGCACCGAGGAATTCGGCGTCGCCGGGGCTGTCGGCTGCGTGCACCGGGTTGACCCCGGTGAGCATGACGAGAGCGGCCGTGGCGACGAGCCCGAGAGCGGCTAGAGCCGCTCTGGAAGGTCGGAAAATAGACTGTGATGACATGATTCCCCCTGCATTTGACATGAACTCGGTTGCACCGATCATGATCAGCAGGGGTGTGCACCCCACGGGTTGTCTCAGCTGGTCCTTGGCTCACAATGGGCCGTCGGTCCCGAGATGTCAATAGCGTGAGGCACACTCACAGTCAGCCGCCACACCAGTCATAGACTTGTGCGGTGGTCGAATCGGCAGCCGGGGTCAGATCCTCCGACGCTCCCCACCCCCGCGGTGCACGTCTCACCGCGGTCGACGAACGGATCGCGCGGGCAGCTCTAACCCTCTTGCGGAGCCGCGGTCCGGCGGCCGTGAGCGTCGAATCCGTCGCCGCCGCCTCGGGGGTCGCAAAGACCACGATCTATCGGCGATTCTCCAACAAGGATGCCCTGCTCATCGCTGCGGTGGCCTCCGCGGCCACGGCCGTGCCGATCCCCTCCGGCCTGACCGCACAGGACACCCTGCGCTGGGTGCTACGCCACGCCGGGGACACGATTGATGACGTTGTCGGGCGCGGCACCATCGCCGCGGTCATGGCCGATGCCGACCCGGAGTTCACAGAACTGCTGCTCGGCATGATCCGCACCACAACGCGACCCTTCCGTGAGGATCTGCGGCAGCGGGCTCTGGCCGGCGAGATCCGCGCCGACCTCGACATCGAACTCGTGATCAGTGTGCTTCTGGGCGCTGTTCTGGCCGAGATGATCCGTGGCCGGCCGACTGACGATGCCTGGGTCGAGTCGGTGCTCGCGTTGCTCTGGCCCGCGCTCGAGGCGCCGGCCGGGCATCCGTAGCCTTCCGCGTGCCGACACGGCCCTCAGCCCGCGAAGATCTTGCCCGGATTGAAGGTCATGTTCGGGTCAGCCGCGCCAACGAGGCCGCGCACGATCTTCACGCCCTCCACGGAGATGTCCTGCTCGAGCCACGGCGCATGCTCGAGACCGACACCGTGGTGGTGGGAGATCGTGCCGTGGTTGTCGACGAAGGCCTGCTGGATCGCGCGCTTGACCGTGTCGTACTCGGCGATCGGATCCTTGTCGAAGACGAACGCGAACGTGAAGTACAGGCACGCGCCCGAGTGATACGAGTGCGACAGGTGGCTCATGATCCAGCCCTTGATGCCGATCTCGTCGTAGGCCTGGTTCGCCGCGGCATAGGCAGCCTCGTGCAGCGCAACAAGCTTCGACCACGGGGCCGCAGTTTCTGACACGTCGCCCGCTGCGCCCATATCGAGCAGGAAGTCGCGGAGGTAGGGGGTGTCGAACTTCTTCTGGTCGTAAAGGATGCCCGGCCCGGTGCCCACGCCCATGCCACCGTGCTTCTTCACGATCGCGTCGACGAGCTTCTTCTGGCGCTTCGCGTGCGAGACGCTGCCCTCGTAGCCGATGAAGCTCAGGCAGATGTCTTCGAGATTCCAGCCCTTGCGCTTCATGAGGCCCGGCAGAACCGTGCCCGCGAGGAACTTGTCCAGCCCCTTGCGGTTCTTGCTCGTGGCGAGCGAGAACGCGGTCTCGCGGGAGTCAGAGATGCGGGTGATCGAGGGCGCGGCATCCGACTCGGCAATGTCCTGCATCGCGGCGATGCCCGCTTTCCAGTTCGGAAAGAAGTAGGCATACACGTCGCGCTTCGCGGGAACCCGGTGCACCTGCACCGTGACCTCGGTGATGACCCCGAGCCTGCCTTCTGAACCGAGGATCATCTCGCGCACGCTCGGGCCACTCGACGTGCTCGGCAGCGGGCGCAGCACGAGCACGCCGCCAGGGCGCACCACCCGCAAGCCGCGGGCGATATCGGCGATGTCGCCGTACTTGTCGGACTGCATGCCCGACGAGCGGGTCGCAACCCAGCCGCCGACGGTCGAGTGGGTGAACGAGTCGGGGAAGTGCCCGATGGTCCAGCCCTGCTTGTTCAACTGCTCCTCGAGGTCGGGGCCCTGAGCTCCCGCCTGAATGCGCGCCAGTCCGGAGTCGGTGTCGATGTCGATGACCGTGCGCAGACGCCCAAGGTCGAGGGAGATGATCGTGCGCTTCTCTTCCGGCAGCGGCTCGACACTCGAGGCGATGTTGCTGCCGCCGCCGAACGGGATGATCACGGCGTTGGCTGCGACCGCGGCATCCACCACCTGCTGCACCTCGGCCTCGTCGGCCGGGTAGACGACCACGTCGGGTGAGCGCTTGATCATGTTGCCGCGGATGCGCACGAGATCGCGCAGGCTCTTGCCGTACGTGTGGATGACACGCAGCATGTCGTCGGTCGACACGTGCTCGGCCCCCACCATCGAGGTCAGGGTCTTCACGAAGGCGGCCGTCGCGTTGGACTTGGGAACCTTCAGCTCCGAGAACGACGGCTCGCCGGCCCGCTCGGCGTTCACGAGATCGAGTCCGACAGCCTCGAGCACGAAGGGCGCGAAACCGGGCTTGTCTTCGTAGTGGAACCCCACGCCGTCGACGCCCCAGCCCCACCACTTCATATGCTTGACCGAGGTCATATCGTTCCCTTCTCTGCGTGCGCCCAACTCGGGTGGGGCTGCACGGATGCGTGGAGCCGACGAACCTCATCGGCAAGCCGGTTGGAGAAATCTTCTGCCGAGTCGCCTTCGGCAGGATGCATTGGCGCGCCGAACACTACCGCAACCGGTAGGCGACCGCGCTTGGGCCAGTTGACTCCGCGCGGCATCGCGTCGCTCGCGCCCACCAGCGCAATGGGCAAGCACGGTACCTGGGTCGCGATCGACAGCGCCGCCGCCCCGTGCTTGAAGTGGCCCATCGCGCCGGTTTTTGATCGGCCGCCCTCGGGGAAGATCAGAAGGGGAACCCGACGTTCGAGGAGCGAGCGCGAGGATCCGCTGCGCTTGCCCTCGGAGTTGCGCTCGATCGCGAACGCGTTGAAGAACAGAGTCGTGAGCCACTTGCGCCACTGCACATCGAAGAAATAGTCCGCCGCGGCTCCCGCAGCCAGGTAGCGCGCATGGCGCCGGGGCAGGGCACCGATTATCAGCGGGGCGTCGAGGTGACTGGAGTGGTTCGCCACAGCGATGAAGGGGCGATCGAGATCACTGATGCGCTCGTGACCGTGAACGCTGACCTCTACGAGCGACCACACCAGTGGCTTGAGGAGCCCGCGCTGGGCGACGAATCGCACGCCCGCCACAGTGGGCGAGTTAAACCTGTCCCTCTTCGTTGAGTTGGTCATGCGGTATCCGCCTTCATGGCTGTGGGTTCGGCGCCGAGTGCCTCACCGCTTGGTGCCGCCTCATTGCGGCTCGAGGAGATCGCTGCCGAGGCTCGGCGCAGCACGGAGTTCGGCAGATGCCGGGCAAACCACCCGAGCACTCGGTACCGAACAGTCGGTATGCTCACGACCCTGCCACGCCGTGCGTCCCGCAGGGCACCGCGCACCACCGCGCTTGGCTCGGTCCAGAGGAACCCCGGCAGCGAACTGCGCTGCACGCCGGCGCGCTCGTGCCACTCGGTGCGCACCCACCCCGGGAGCACGACCGTCACCCCGACCGCCGTCCCCTTCAGCTCGACGGCGAGGCTCTGGCTGTACGCCGTGACCCAGGCCTTGTTAGCCGCGTACGCGCCTGTCGCAAGGTACGTCTGCAGGCTCGAGATGTTGATGATTGTGCCGCCGCGCCCGCTCATCGAACGCGCGGCAGCACCGCCGAGCACGAGCACTGCGCGACACATGACCTCAAAGGCATGTTCGTGGGCCGCCAGATCCGGCGATGCGAGCGCGGTGCGGAATCCCTCGCCCGCGTTGTTCACGAGCAGGTCGATCGGATGCTCGGCAGCCTCGATGCGCGCGGCCACTCGCGCGACATCCCGGCGATCACTGAGGTCGGCGCGCACCGTCTCGACATTGATGCCCGAATCGGCATGGAGCCGCTCGGCGACCGAGGCGAGCCGCTCCGGATTGCGGGCGACGAGCACGAGGTCATATCCGGACATGGCCAGTTGCCGGGCAAATTCGGCACCGATGCCGGATGTGCCGCCCGTGACTAGAGCCGTTGCCATGCAGATCACAATACGCTACGGGCACCGTAGCGACAGATGGGTAGACTGGGCGAAACCCGCCACCCCCACCGGAGGTACCACCGATGCCCGACCATCAGGAGGCGTCCGTGGGCCGCACTGACTTCCCTGCACCGGACTTCGACGTTCGCGACTTCGCACGCACCGCGGCGGGCAGCCACCGCGAGAGCATGGACCTCACGGCATACCGTTCCGCGCCGCTGAGCGACGACACCCTGCGCATCGTCAGGTACCTGCAAATCGTCGAGCGCGCGACCATGACGCACCTGCGCAGCGTGCTCGTGACCGCCACCCACAAGGACGCGCGGATCACGGCGTTCCTCACCACCTGGGCCTTCGAGAAGTACTGGATTGCCGACGCGCTCGAGCAGGTGCTGCTCGCCCATCAGCCCGAGGGTGCCGAGCCCGACCGCTCCCCATTCCGCACCCCCGTCGAGCGCACGATTCGCGAGTCGATCGTCGCCAATATCATCGGCGTGCCCATGATCGCCGTGCACATGACCCTCGGCACCGTCGACGAGTGGCTGACCCAAGCCGCCTATCGTCGCATCCTCGAGCTGGACCCGAATCCCGAATTCGACCGCCTGGTCACGACCTTTCTCGAGATAAAGCAGCGGCAGCTCAGCTTCTTCGAGGCACAGTCCCGGTTCCGCCTCACCGAGTCGCCCCAGGCGCGCAAGCTCGCCCGCAAGCGTCTTGCCCGCACCCCGTGGCCCATCGGTGCGAAGGCCGAGCCCGCGCACGAGACTCACTTCTTCTTCGACCGCCTGTTCGTGACTGCGCCCGCCCTCGTGCAGGAGATCGACGAGCGGGTTGACACGCTTCCCGGACAGACCGGGCTCGCCCTCATTCGAAAGGCCGCACGGCTGTGACACCCACACGCACGACGACCCGAGCCACGACCCCCGCCCCCGTACTCACTAACGAGCACGTATTTCTGACCGGTGCCACGGGATTCGTCGGCCAAGCCGTGCTGGAGCGACTGCTGTCGTCGCATCCGGACACGCGCATCTCGATCCTGGTGCGCGGCAAGGGAAGCCAGACCGGCGAGGGTCGCTTGGCCAACCTCATGCGCAAGCCCGTGTTCGCGAACTGGATCGAGACCGTCGGTGAGGATGCCGCCGCGAAGGCCATCGCGACCCGCATCACCGTCATCGAAGGCAGCCTCACCAACGTCGGCACACTCCCGTCAGACATCGACGTGGTGATCCACGGAGCATCGACAGTGTCGTTCGACCCGCCCATCGATGAGGCGTTCGACACGAACGTCGGGGGTGCGCACGGCGTCTACGGTGCGCTCCTGGCCAGCGGTAGCGACCCGCACGTGGTTCACGTGTCGACCGCCTATGTGGGCGGTATCCGCAAGGGAATCGCACCCGAGGCATCCCTCACCCACAGCGTCGACTGGCGCGCGGAATACGAGGCCGCCAAGTCGGCACGCACTCGCGTCGAGCTCGAGTCACGCCAGCCCGAGGCTCTTCGCCGGCACCTCGCGAAGGCGCGCGCTCGGCACGGCAAGACCGGACCGCAGGCCGTCGCGGGCTTTGCCGAGGCGGCTCGCGCCGACTGGGTGCGCGAGCGACTCATCGACTTCGGTCGCACTCGCGCCGAGAGTCTCGGGTGGACCGACGTCTACACGCTCACCAAAGCGTTCGCCGAGCGCGCCGCCGAGGAGTTGTGGTCGCAAGCCGGGCATCGACTGTCGATCGTGCGACCGTCGATCATCGAGAGCGCGCTTTACCACCCCTTCCCGGGCTGGATCGACGGGTTCAAGGTCGCCGACCCGCTCATCATCGCCTACGGCCGTGGTCAGCTCCCCGACTTCCCGGGGCTGCCCGATTCGGTGCTCGACGTCATCCCGGTCGACTTCGTGGTCAACGCGGCCCTCGCCGTTGCCGCGCGACCGGCCAAACCGAACGAGCCGCAGTACTTTCAGGTCGTGTCGGGCAAGACCAACCCGTTGCCGTTCCACCGCATGTACGAGAACGTGCACCAGTACTTCACGGCCAACCCGCTGCCCGACGAGAAGGGCGACATCAAGGTTCCGCTGTGGCGTTTCCCGGGGGGTCAGAAGGTCGAGAAAGCGCTCGCGAAGCGTGAGCACCAGGTGGCACGCGCCGAGCGCGTGATCGAGCGGCTACCCACAACGCCGCGCACCCGCAAGTGGCTAGATGAGGTCTCTCGCGGTAAGCACGGGCTGAGCCAGTTGAGAGCCTTCACCGAGCTCTATCGGGCCTACGTGCAGACCGAGATCATCTTCGACGACACCAACACCCGTGCCCTTCTTGCGAGTCTGCCGGCGACCGTGCAGCAGACCGAGGGCTTCGACGTGACCGAACTCGACTGGGAGCAGTACTTCCAGGAGATCCACTTCCCCGCCGTAACGACCCTCACGCGGGCGTTCGCCACCCGCCCGTCGGCGAAGACCCGCGGAGCCCGGGCGCTTCCAGTGCGGTCGGATGTCGTCGCGATCTTCGATCTCGAGGGCACCGTTCTCGAGTCCAACCTCGTCGAGCAGTACCTGCTGCTCTGGGCCGGCAGCGTGCCGAGGTCGCGCGTCGCTCACGACCTCGCGAACTTCACCTTCTCGCTGCCCAAGTACCTGCGGGCGGAGCGCCGCGACCGCGGCGAGTTCATCCGCACCTTCATGCGCCGGTACAAGGGCTTCAAGGTCAGCGAGATCGAGCGACTCGTGCGCGGCAGTTTCGGCCGGGCGATGATGCGCCGTGCGCTCCCCGAGGCGCTGCGCCGCGTACAGGAGCATCGGGATGCCGGCCACCGCACGATCCTCGTCACCGGCACGATCGACCTCATGGTGCAGCCCTTCGTTGAGTACTTCGACGAGGTCGTCGCGGGCAGCATGCAGGAGCGCGATGGGGTGCTCACCGGCTTCCTCGCCGACCCGCCGCTCGTCGACGAGGCGCGCGCCGCGTGGTTGCGGCACTACGCCGACCAGAACGGTTTCAACCTGAGCCAGTCGTACGGCTACGGTGACAGCCACGCCGACCTGGTGTGGTTGCAATTGCTTGGTAATCCGAGTGCGGTGAACCCTGACATCCAGCTGTACCGGCACGCGCAGGAGAAGCGCTGGAACGTGCTCGACTGGAAGCGCCGCGCGGCGGCAGTTCATCAGGTTGAGCCCCTAGAATCCGAAACTGAAACGAGCACGGAAGGAGGCGGGACGTCCCTTAAGGACGCACCCGCGGCATCCCATGGCCTTTGACATCGACAACTACACGGCCACGTCGACGAGTGTGCAGTGGGCTGACCTCGACTTCGGTGACTTCGCGACCAACCCGCTGCCCGAGGCGACCCTGCGCAGCCTGCGCTACATGTGCGACATCGAGTACCACACCGTCTGCTACCTGCGCGATCTGCTTGTCACTCCGTCGCACAAGGAGGCTGATGTCTCGGCCTTCATGACCATGTGGAACCGCGAGGAGTTCTGGCACGGCGAGGCCCTCGCCGCCGTTCTCGGCGCCCACGGCATCACGGTCGACTTCGACGAGCTCAAGGCCACCCGCCTCAAGCTCGGCTGGAAGGACCGCCTCGACCCGATCAAGCAGTCGCTGCTCGGCAACATCGTCGGCAAGGACTTCATCGCCGTGCACATGATCTGGGGCGCAGCCAACGAGTGGTCGGCAGTCGCCGCCTACAACCGTCTAGCCGAACTCGAACAGCACCCCGTGCTCGCCGTGCTGCTCAAGCGCATCGCCAAGCAGGAGGCCCGCCACGTCGCGTTCTACGCCACACAGGCTCGCGAGCGCCTCGCTCGCAGCAAGAAGGCTCAGGTGCTCGCTCGGTTCGCCCTCAAGAACGCGTGGGGACCGGTCGGCTCCAGCGTCATGGAGCCAGCCGAAGTCACCCATGTGATGAGCCACATCTTTGCGGGCGAAGAAGGTCTTCGCGAGATCCGCAAGCTTGATGAGCACATCTCCCGCATGCCCGGGCTCGAGGGTCTCACGATCGTTGAGACCTCGATGAAGAAGTACGGCGTCTCGACTGGCGCTGCGGCGTAGCTTCCCAGCCCGCGTCAGGCGCGCTCGTAGGTGCCGACGACGCGCCCGCGCGCGAGCACGTGGCCGTCGACGGACTGGATCGCCGTGCGCCAGTTGGTCGTATCGATGTCGGCGTCGACGGCGAACAGCATGAAGCCGTAGTGGTGGGTGCCGTGGCCCGGGATGGGGCGGGGGCCGCTGTATCCGGTCGCGAAGTTGCCCTTGAGGTGAGTGACGTCAGCCGCGCCGCGGGCGAGGGCACCTTCGGCCAGGGACGTGACATCCGGGGTCAGGATTGAAACCGTGTGGATGAGCGGCCGCGAGGTGGGCGTATCGGTGTCTTCGAGCACGAACAGCAGATGCGTCGCCTCGAGGGGAACACCGCTCCACTCGAGCGCGGGCGAGACGTTCTGCCCGACGCCGGGGCCGGCGAACTGCTGCGGCATCTCCTCACCGTCGCCGAATGACGGACTCGTCAGAATCAGGTCGCGCTCTGATCGCAAGCCGGGCACGAACCAAATGCTGAGGGATGCCCCGGCGCGCCGATTGGCAAGGAGCCTTCCGATCCACGAGAGTGCCGCCATGGGGCCAGTCTAGGCACCGGCCTCTCCCGGCTTCGACGGTACTCGAGCGAGTTTACTCAATGGCAGGAGCAGCAGAACGAGATTGGTTCTTGGAGCGAGCTCGGTGCGCAAGCCATAGTCCCGCCCCGAGGGGTGAGCCTACCCAGAGCATCGCTGCAATTTGCCAGGCTGCAGCCGGGCCCGAGACCTGCAGACCGAGGACCGCTATAGACGACTGCTGCATTTGGGGGGAGTTGAGGGCAACGATAGCGAAGCCCGTCGCAGCTGAAGCGAAGGGCAATAGCACGGCAACCGCGCGCTCCCGGCTCGACCACGCGGAATCCAGCGCGAGCATGACTATCCCGAGCAAGACGCCCCCAACAGGGATGATGATTCCAGCGGTCATGTATGCGATCAATCGAAACTGCGACGGCTGCCTAAGGTCGTGAACAAGGCTGTCAGTGCGCCCATACCGGTCGCAAACGACA
>JBJXDR010000170.1:0-8283 GCA_046155245.1 Rhodoglobus sp.
CAGCCGCCTCACACCCCTGATTCGGGCACGGTCGACGACAGGTAAAGGCACGCGATGTCGGGTCGCGAGCCTGTTCGGGCGTTCACTCGGGTGGGCTGGGCGAAGGGTAAGGCCGTCCAGACCCGGCGAACAGTGTCGGGCTCAACCATTCGGGGTGTGTCACACAAACGGGGGACATTGGTGCGACCGTCCCATTATGGGGCGAACGTTTGCGGTGGTGCAACCAACCAGTACCCAGCAACGACGAAGGGGCGCCGCCCCGGCCTCTGGCCGGAGAGCGACGCCCCTTACGGGAAGCGAAACTACTTGAGGGTGACGGTCGCGCCAGCCTCTTCGAGCAGTGCCTTGGCCTTCTCGGCGGTCTCCTTGTTCGCTCCCTCGAGCACGACGCCGGGGGCGCCGTCAACGAGGGCCTTCGCCTCACCGAGACCGAGGCTCGTGAGGGTACGCACCTCCTTGATGACCTGGATCTTCTTCTCGCCAGCCGACTCAAGAACGACGTCGAACGTGTCCTTCTCCTCGACCTCTTCCGCGGCAGCGCCGGCGCCACCGGCGGCCGGGGCTGCAGCCACGGCAACGGGGGCCGCAGCGGTGACCTCGAAGGTCTCCTCGAACTTCTTGACGAACTCGCTGAGCTCGATGAGCGTGAGTTCCTTGAATGCCTCGATCAGCTGGTCACTGGTCAGCTTTGCCATGATTTTCTCCTTGTTGTTTCTGTACGTTCTGCCGCGACGGTGCGCGACTGAGTGTGTCGTCCGCGTGAACTACGCGGACTGCTTCTCGCGCAGCGCGTCGACCGTGCGAACGGCCTGCGACAGCGGTGCGTTGAACAAGTACGCCGCACCGAACAGCGAGGCCTTGGCGGCACCCGCGAACTTCGCGAGCAGCACCTCCCGGGACTCGAGATCGGCAAGCTTCTTGACCTCGTCTGCGGTGAGAGGGTTACCGTCGAGGTAGCCGTTCTTCACGAGCAGAAGAGGGTTTGCCTTGGCAAAGTCACGCAGAGTCTTCGCGACGGCGACGGTGTCTCCGTGCACGAAGGCGATTGCAGAAGGCCCGACCAGGTCATCGTCGAATGACGTGATCCCCGCCGCGTTTGCCGCAATCTTGGTCAGCGTGTTCTTCACCACGGCGTATGTAGCGTGCTCACTGATCGACTTCCGCAGGCTCTTCAGCTGCGCAACCGTGAGTCCGCGATACTCGGTGAGCAGTACAGCGTTCGAGGTGCGGAACTTGTCCGTCAACTCGGCGACTGATGCTTCCTTGTTCGCCATGGTGCTCCCTAGATTTCGTATGGTGTCTGCCGGAGGACACTCGGGGAGCAATGAAAAAAGCTCCGAGCCAGGAGCACGGAGCTGAACACGACGTTAGGGTCGGAACCACTTCACACACCTGCGCGGGCCCCGCTCTTGCGAGCGAACTCAGTCTTCGTGCGGTTGCGCACTCAGAAACCTGCGGTCTTTGGCTACGAGTAAGGCTACGGGACGCCTTGGGCGGACGCAAACTGGGGTCGGCCCGAGCACACTACGTCGATGTTGGTGCGGTCTCGGGGGAAGTTACATCGAACACTTTGCGGCCATCGATCCACGTCGAACTCACGGTCGCGAGCGAGATCTCGTGCGACGGTCGAGCGAACGGGTCACGATCGAGAATGGCGAAGTCCGCGAGATAGCCTTTCGCGAGACGGCCTGAGTTTGTGTCTCGGTTGTTGATGAAGGCACTGCCCGCTGTGTACGCAGTGAGAGCAGTCGCCAAATCGAGTTCCTGATTGGCACCGAGCGGCGCAATCTCTGACGAGATGGAGCGATTCACCGCCACATGAATCGCAGCCATAGGGTTGGGCGACGAGACCGGCCAGTCGCTGCCAGCTGCGAGCCGAGCTCCAGCGCGCTGGAGCGAACCAAACGGGTAGTGCCTGTCGATGAGTCTCTGCTCGAGAAACGGAAAGGTCAGGTCGAGCAACTGCGCGTCGGCGTATGCCCATAACGCCTGAAGGTTGGCCGTGGCATCCAGCTCGGCGAAGCGATCGAGGTCGGCATCGGCAACGACCTGAAGGTGAGCTAGATGGTGGCGCGAGTCGCGCGCTCCGTTGGCTCTGCGCGCTGCAGCCAACGCGTCGAGAACTTCGGTAACGGCCCGGTCACCGAGCGCGTGGAAGTGAAGCTGAAACCCTTCGCGATCGAGAGCCGTGACGAACGTCACGAGGTCGTCGGGATCGATGAATGACAGCCCCGCATTGCCGGTTGGATGCCGGCGTGCATCCAGATATTGGCTCGACATCGCCGCCGTGAAGTTCTCTGCGATGCCGTCAATCATGAGCTTGACTGAACCTGCCACGAGCCGCGTCGGATCGGCACGCGCGCGAACACGGGCGCGCTTCTCAACCAGATCGGCCACCTGCTCGATTCCACGGTGCCGCTGCCACCACAACGCCGCAGTGACACGACCGCGCAGGTCGCCGGAGGTAGCCGCGTGAATGTAGGTGTCCAGGGTGTCGGGTTGCCCGAGTTCTTCTCCGACGAGCGCATCCTGCCAGGCTGTGACACCCCACGAGAAGAGTTCGGCCTGACCACGCAACAGGCCATCGTAGATTGTCTTCGCATCGATGGCTGGTCGTACGGTGCCGAAGAGATTCATCGCCCCTTCGTGCATAACGCCTGCCGGAAAGCCGTCCCGCTCGCGCTCGATCCGACCATCGCTCGGGTCGGGAGTAACTCGATCCAAGCCGGCCAGACGAATCGCGGCCGTGCTGACCCACGCGCCATGATGGTCCCGATTCATCAGGAAGACCGGGCGGTCACTGACCACGGCATCGAGCATCGAGCGCGTGGGCGTACCTCCGGAAAAGAAGTCCATTGACCACCCGCCCCCGAGAATCCATTCCTCGTCTGGGTGTGCTGCGGCGAACTCTTCAATGAGGCGCAAGCAGTCGGCCGCATCGGATGCTTCGGACAGATTGCACTGGCCCAGTTCGATTCCGCCCATGACTGGGTGAACGTGCGCGTCTTGGAACCCCGGCAGCAGCAGTCCGCCAGCGAGATCTACCACCTGTGTGGCGGGTCCGACCAGATCTCGAATGCCGACCTCGTCTGTGACAGCCGCGATTCGCCCGTTTCTGACGGCTAGGGCCGCGGACCTCGAGGACGCCATTCCTGCGGAAAAGATCGAGCCCCCCATAAATACAACGTCGGCTGCGGTCACGGCTGCTCCGTCGGTGTGAATGCTCGGCGAGGCGGCTAAGTCTTGGGGCGAGGCTGACGCGGAGCGCGCGGCTTCCGTGTGGCGGCTGCCTTCGGCTCCGGCTCCGGCTCGGGTTCCAGCTCCGGCTCGGGTTCCGTTTTCGGCTCGGGTTCTGGCGCTGGATCCGCGGCGGGCGCCGCTCCGGCGCGCCGGTTGGTGCGGCGAGCCAGCAGCACAGGGACCAACAGGATGAGCGCGACACCCACGGCGGCGGCGGCGATCACGACGACCGAGGTGACGAGCCCTGTGTTCGAGCCACCGGCATCCACGGTCTCGGAACCGCGGTCGATCATCGACCGTTGGAAATCGTCGAGTGGTAGCACCCCGCTCACGCCCGAGCGGCCGGCGGCGAGTGGGGTGAGTTCGCCCGCCGCGAGAGTGAACCAGGCGGCGCGCTGGTCGTCGCGCACGAGGTAAGCATCAGCAGGCACATCCGCGACAGCTCGGGCGAGCTCGGGTGTGCGCAGGAAGTCGGCCAGTTCGGGGGCGACCGAGGCGGGGTTGATCCAGATGATCGCGACGCCGATGGCGTCGTCGTTGACAGTGATGGGCGTGGTCCATAGGTTCTGTCGCTCGACCGGGGTGTCGGTCGCGACGCCCGCGACGAATGCCTCGGTGAAGGTGAATACGCGATTGAGCTGACCGACGGTTGTGGTGTCGTTGAAGTCGATGCCGACGCCGCCGGAACCGATGCCGAACAGGTCATCGAGACGGGAGATGAGCCCGTTCGGATCCGCCGCGTACGCCGCGACCTCAGCGGGAACGGAACCCTGCGATGCGCTCGCCGCCGGGGCGCCGCTGAGCGCTACGGCGAGCGCGGCCAGCACCGCTACTGCGGCCCCGACCCGGGCACGGGGCAAGGCATGACGTCGGGTGTGTTCGGGCACCCGCTCAGTCTGCCATGTGAGCCGGGCTCGACACCGTTGCGCCTCAGGTGATTTCGCCGATCGGCAGGGTGATGCGAAAGACCGTGCTGCCAGGAGTGCTCTGCACCTCGGCTCGGCCGCCGTGCGCCTCGACGACCGCGGTCACGATCGCGAGCCCGAGGCCGGTGCTTCCGGATGCCCGTGAGCGCGACCCGTCCCCACGCACGAATCGTTCGAAGATCGTCGGGGTGAGGGTCGGGGCGATCCCCGGCCCGGTGTCTCGAACTTCGATCGCGACGGTCGTCGGTCCGGCCAGCACGGCAGTCGTGACGAGGGTGCCGGGCGGGGTGTGGATGCGCGCGTTCGCGAGGAGGTTGGCGACGACTTGGTGAAGTCGTGCCTGATCGCCGTGCGCGTGCACCGCGGCATCCGCAAGCTCGAGCTCCCAGCGGTGGTCGGGGCCTGCGGCTCGCGCGTCACTTACCGCGTCGATCACAAGACGGGTCACGTCGACGACCGACCCTTCGATGGCCGCGCCCTCGTCGAGTCGCGCGAGCAGCAACAGGTCCTCGACCAACGCGGTCATGCGCACCGACTCCGACTCAACCCGGCCAATCGCGTGCACCACGTCATCGGGCAGGTCGTGTCCGCCGCGGCGGGTGAGTTCGGCGTAACCCCGGATCGACGCGAGCGGCGTGCGCAACTCATGGCTCGCGTCGGCAACGAAGGTGCGCACCTTGTTCTCGCTGGCCTGGCGGGCGGTGAGCGCGGATGCAACGTGCTCAAGCAGGGTGTTGAGCGCGGCACCGACCTGGCCAACCTCCGTTGCCGGGTCAGCGTCGTCGGCGCGTACGCGCTCGGCGAGCGCCACATCTCCTCGATCGAGCGGGAGCTGGGCAACCCGAGTTGCGGTCGATGCCACGCGCTCAAGGGGTCGCAGCGCAAGCCGCACCACGACCGCTCCAGCGATCGCCGCCGCAGTGACGCCGAGCACGCCGATCACGACGGTCAGCAGCGTGAGTCTCAGCACGATCGCCTGCACATCGGCTAGCGGGAGCCCGATGAGCAGAGACAGCCCGCTCGCGGAGGGCGGCTGCATCGCAACTCGGTACTGGCCGAGAGAAGGGCCGAGGTCGACTGTGACGGGCGGGGCACCGGGTCGCACCGCGGCGAGCGCGGCCAGCTGAGCGGCGTCAAGGCTGATCGGCCTTCCGCTCTGGTCGAGCACGGCGGCCGTCGTCACTTGGTTGCCAGAAACGAGCCCGGCGAGAGTGCCAGCCCCTTGGCCGGGCAGCGCGAGAAACTCGCCCGCGGGCGGTCTTGACCCGTCGGTGTCACCGGGGCGACCCTCGAACGCGTCCTGCGAGCGCCCGGATGCCGCGGTCAACTGGGAGTCGAGCCGCCCGACCAGAAACTCTTGCAGCGCGAGCACGCTGAACACCCCGATCAGCACGGTGACCAGGGCGAGGAGCGCGACAATGCCACAGACCAAGCGCCGACGCAGCGTGAGGCGCCTCGGCTGTGCCGGTGTCATCCGGCCGGTTTCAAGACGTAGCCGAAGCCGCGCACGGTGTGGATCATGGGGGAACCGAGCGTGTCGATCTTCTTGCGCAGGTAGGAGATGTAGATCTCGACGACGCTCGATCGCCCGCCGAAGTCATAGCTCCAGACCCGGTCGAGAATCTGCGACTTGCTGAGCACTCGACGCGGGTTGCGCATGAGAAAGCGCAACAGCTCGAATTCCGTCGCGGTGAGGTCAATCGGGATGCCCGCCCGACGCACCTCGTAGCTGTCCTCGTCGAGCGTCAGGTCGCCCACCTCGATCACCGACCCGGCCGAGTCGGACACCGCGATCGCCGAGCGGCGGATGAGGGCGCGCAGTCGGGCGACGAGTTCCTCGAGGCTGAACGGCTTGGTCACGTAATCGTCGCCACCAATGGTGAGGCCGGCGACACGGTCATCCACCGAGTCCTTGGCGGTGAGGAAGAGGATGGGCACCTGGATACCGTCAGCCCGCAGGCGGGAGAGCACGGTGAGGCCGTCGATGTCGGGGAGCATTATGTCGAGAACGACGACGTCGGGTCGAAACTCTCGAATCACCGCGAGCGCCTTCTGGCCGCCGCTCGCGAGCTTCACCTCCCAGCCCTCGTAGCGCAATGCCATCGAGAGCAGGTCGGTCAGCGAGTCCTCGTCGTCGACGACCACGGCCCGGATCGGGCTCCCGTCGGCACGGCTGATGCGCGGCTGGGCGGCGGCGGCAGGCGCGTGATGGGAACTCGTCATGGTTATCAGTATTCGGAGATTCCTATGAGTCGCCTGACAGCGACGTCTGGGGAATTCTCGCAGGTTGGCCGTGTGGCCGCGCCAGCGACCCTCACGAGAAGCGTCACCGCGTCGTGTCCGCGTGTGTCGTCGGCAGGCACGACAATGGCTATCGTGACGATGCAGCCGGAACTCGACCTTTGGGAGGTGCCGGCGCCCGATCACCGTGAACGGATACTCGCGCACTCCGAGGATCGGGTCGCTTGGCTACGGGCACGCAGTCGCGGCGTCACAGCAACGGATGTCGCGCGGCTCTCAAGTGAGCGCGCCCTCCGCTCCGTCGCGCAAGACAAACTGCTGGGCACCGGTTTCGGTGGCAACGCCTATACCGACCACGGGCGGGCGCGGGAGCCCGAGATCGCGCGCTGGGTGCGGGCGCGTCACGGCATCCAGCCGAGTTCCGCGCTGTACCACGCGCACGGCGAACCTCTTCATCTCGCGACCCCCGACGGGGTAGGCGAGGCGAACGGCCGGTTGGTGCTCGCGGAGATCAAGACGACCGGCCACGCCTGGCGGAGCATCCCGAGAAGTTATCTGCGCCAAGTGTGGTGGCAGCAGTACGTGCTCGGGGCGGAACGCACCCTCGTGGTCTGGGAGCAACATGCGGGGTTCGTCCCCGTCGGCGCAGAGCCGGAGTGCCGGTGGGTGGAACGCGACGACAACGAAATCCACGTGCTTGTGGGCCTAGCCGATCAACTCCTGGACCTCCTGCGACGCTGACCGCCGATCGGCTCGCACCGCGGTGATCGCACCGAATACAACGAGCCAACCAACGGCCACCGTTGTAGCCACGAACTCGAGTCGGCTGCCGAACTCCTCCTGAAAGCGCAACAGTGAGAACAGTCCACCGGTCGCCGCGATGACCGCAACGAGGATGGCCGCCGCCAGCGACAGGCCGGCGAGGAGTCGATGCTCCCGCGCAAACGACGTCTGAAGCATCGCCCAGCAGGCGGCCGCAAACGCCAGCACCGCGGCGAGGGTATGGAGGAAATCCTGCCAGGTGAAGGAGCTGCCGTACGGAAGAGGGCAGCCGGAGGTACAGGTCACCTGCGACGCGAACAGGAAGAACGAGCATCCGATCCAGAGGGAGATTGCGGGAGTCCACGCCGACAGCACGCTCACCGAGCTGCGTACGTGGCGCCCGGCCCAGGCGATCACACTGCCCCCCGCGACGATCAGTAACAGGGCTACCTCGAACCACACTGCGGTTGGCTCATTCTCGGCGCCAAGCTCACTCACGTAGAGGTCGCGAGTGACCGAGAGGCGCGCCACCCAGATGATCAACAGAGCCACGGTTACGAGCACGCAGCCCACGAGAGCCGCAACAAATTCACGCCTTCTGCCCTGCACGATCCCATCCAATCCTCACTACGGTGTAGATAGTTTGCAGCACAGTGACCTCGCCGTAACACCGCCGAATCATTGGGGCTCTTTACTGGGCATGCAACGACGGCGGGGAGGCCAGCCCATGAGTACGATGCGCGCGATCGCGATCGATTTCACTGGCGGACCAGAAGTGCTCCACGTCGCCGAAATCGAACGGCCCGCGCGCATCAGTGCCGAGTTTCTCGTGAAGGTCGTGGCGGCCGGAGTGAACCCGGTCGACTACAAGACGCGGTCGGGGCTCGGCGCCGCTGCGGCGATCACGTCGTTCCCGGTCGTGCTCGGCAACGACTTCTCGGGCATCGTCGTCGAATCGCCCTATGAGGCTCACCCGATCAAGGTGGGCGACGAGGTGTACGGCATGACGATGGTGCCCCGGTTCGGGGGAACCTACGCCGAGTACATCGCTGTTCCGTCCCTGTGTGTCGCGCGCAAGCCACGCGCACTGTCGCACGTCGAGGCGGCCGCCGTG